>DATAWA010000251.1:0-31261 GCA_036267435.1 Xanthobacteraceae bacterium
GCCGACCGCCCCGGAGTGCGGCGGCTAATCAGACCGCAAGATTTACCCGCGCCCGACCTTGCCAAATCCGTGCGGAATGTCGTCAGAACAGTGCACCGGACCGATCAAAAGCCAATCGTCCCAAACGGCTTCGAAGTCAACCTTTTTGCTTCCGATCTGTCGGGTCCGCGCATTATCCGCACGGCGCCGAACGGCGATGTGTTCGTCGCCGAAAGCGAAGCCGGCCGCATCAGCGTGCTGCGCGCCAATCCCGGCGGCGCGGCGCAAGCCTCGGTATTCGCATCGGGCCTCACTTATCCTTTCGGCATCGCGTTTTATCCGCCCGGACCCGACCCGCAATGGGTTTATATCGGCGACACCGATGCCGTCCTGCGATTTCCTTATCGCAACGGCGACATCGCGGCGCGCGGCGAGCCGCAGGTCGTCGTGGCGCATCTGCCGGTCGGCGGGCATCACACGCGCGACGTCGTGTTCTCACCCGATGGGAAAACGATGTACGTCTCGGTCGGTTCGGCGACCAATGACGGCGAGGACATGGACAAACTCGGCGGCAGTGCGCTGCAGACCTTCACATCCAGTCATCCGCTCGGCGCCACCTGGGGCCGGGAAGCCGGCCGTGCGGACGTGTTGGCGTTCGATCCCGACGGCAAGAACGAGCGCATCTTCGCAACCGGCATCCGCAACTGCGTCGGCATGGCGGTAGACCCATCCAACGGTGCGGTAGACCCATCCAACGGTACGGTGTGGTGCTCGACCAATGAGCGCGATGGGCTCGGCGACAATGTACCGCCGGATTACACGACGCGCGTGCGCGAAGGCGCGTTTTACGGCTGGCCGTGATATTACATCGGCGCCAATGAGGATCCCCGGCACAAGAACGAGCGGCCCGACCTTAAAGATAAAGTCACCGTGCCCGATGTGCTGCTCGAGGCGCATTCGGCGTCGCTCGGCATGACGTTTTACGACGGCAAGCAATTTCCGCCGCAATACCGCGGCAACGCTTTCGCCGCCGAACACGGTTCCTGGAACAGATTCAAACGGACCGGATATAAAATCATCCGCGTCATCATGAAGGACGGCGCTCCGACCGGCGAATATGATGACTTCGCCACCGGCTTTGTCGTTAACGATTCGGAAGTATGGGGCCGCCCGGTGGGCGTCACTGTCGACAAGGACGGGGCTCTCCTGGTGTCTGAGGACGCGAGCGGAACGATCTGGCGCATCTCTTACACGGGCAATTCTTCTGATCCGGGCAAATCCGCACCGGCGCAGTAAAGCCGGCAGCCCCGCCGGAACCGCCGCTGGAACGCATGACGCCGCAAGGCGTTGTCGGAAAGGCCCGGGCTTGGCGGCATTCACGATGGATTCCTATCCAGGCGACGTATTTCCGCATCGCGTTTTCAACATAATTTCCACGGCCGTGCCGCAGCGGTCGCCGAACAAAATGCCGGGTCGCGGACCGGCACAGCCCGACGCGGACGGGCAGGACGGAATTGTCGAAACCGACGTTTCGGCGCGCCTGGACGCGCTGCCGTTCGGCCGATTTCATCTTCTGGTCATCGTAGCGCTCGGCATTACCTGGATTCTCGACGGGCTCGAAGTCACGCTGGCGGGGGCTTTGTCGGGCGAATTGAAATCCGCGGCTGCCTTGGGATTGAGCAATACTCAAGTGGGCCTGGCCGGAAGCAGTTACCTCGGCGGCGCGGTGCTCGGTGCCTTCTTTTTCGGCTGGCTGACCGACCGCCTCGGCCGCAAGAAACTGTTCACGATCACGCTCGCCGTGTATCTTTTGGCCACCGCTGCGACGGGTTTCTCCTGGAATGCGTTCAGCTTCGTCGCGTTCCGCTTCGCCACCGGCGCCGGTATAGGCGGGGAATACACCGCCATCAATTCGACAATCCAGGAGCTTATTCCGGCGCGGTTCCGCGGCTGGACCGACCTGTTGATCAACGGCAGTTTTTGGGTCGGCGCAGCCATCGGCGCGGGTGGGTCCCTGATACTGCTCGACCCCGCGTTCATTAATCCGGCGATCGGCTGGCGGCTCGCTTTCCTGATCGGCGCTACAATCGGACTCGTGATTCTCGTGATGCGACTTTGGATTCCAGAAAGTCCGCGCTGGCTGGTGACGCATGGCTTGCCGCAAGCCGCCGACGCGGTCGTGCGCGGCATCGAAGCGCACTTTCCTCGCCACGACACCTCCGCCAAGCCGAAAATCCGGCTGCGCATGCGCAGCTACACCCCGCTCGCCGAGGTCGCGCGCACCTTGTTCGTGACTTACCGGCAGCGCACGCTGGTGGGCTTGAGCCTGATGGCGGCGCAAGCATTTTTCTACAACGCGATCTTCTTCACCTATGCGCTGGTCCTGACCGATTTCTATCACACGCCGGCAAACCGGGTCGGCTGGTACATTCTGCCGTTCGCAGCCGGCAACGTCATGGGCCCGGTTCTGCTTGGCCGGCTGTTCGACACGCTCGGACGCCGGACGATGATCGGTTCGACCTATGTGGCAGCGGGCCTGTTGCTCGCCATCACCGCGGATCTGTTCAGCCGCGGTGTCTTGACGGCGGATTCGCTGACGCTGGCGTGGATGGCCGTGTTCTTCTTTGCGTCCGCGGCCGCGAGCTCGGCCTATTTGACGGTGAGCGAGATTTTCCCGCTCGAAATCCGCGCGCTGGCGATTGCATTCTTCTATGCCATCGGCACCGGCATCGGCGGCATCGCCGGACCGCTCGTGTTCGGGCTCCTGATCAGCACCGGCTCGCGCGGCGCCGTCGCCACGGGTTATGTCATCGGCGCCTTCCTGATGATCGGCGCCGGGGCGGTCGAAGCCGTCTGGGGCGTCGCCGCCGAACGCAAGCCGCTCGAAGCCGTGGCGCGGCCGCTTGCGCTTGTCGATTGAGCAACAGATATCGGAATCGGATAAAGATGACATTCGCGCAGACAGATTTGGAAATCTCGGATCTCGATATGGAGCTCGCAGAAACGTCGCTGGTGCCGGATTTGCGCCGCTGCGCGATCTTGCTCGACATCGACGGCACGATTCTCGATCTCGCGCCTTCGCCGCAGCAGGTCTGGGTGCCGACCGGGCTGCGGCAGACGCTGGCGCGGCTCGATGCCTTGACCGGCGGCGCGCTGGCGCTGGTCTCCGGCCGTCCGCTTCGCGACATCGACCTGATATTCTCGCCGCTGGAACTCGCGGCGATCGGCGGGCATGGCGCCGAACTGCGCGCCGCGCCGAACGCCGAACCGGAGTTGCGGGCTAAGCCGCTCGATGCCGCGTTGAAGCGGCGGCTCGCCGCCATTGCCGAACTCGGTCCGGGTATCCTCGCCGAGGACAAAGGCTATTCGCTGGCGCTGCACTTCCGGCTCGCGCCCGAGCGGGCCGAGGCGGTCCGCGCCGCGGTCGATAAGGTTTGCGCCGAACTGGCGCCGGGCGAGGTCGATGTTTTGCCCGGCAAACTCGTGGTCGAAATCAAGCGCCCGGCCATCAACAAGGCCAGTGCCGTCTGCGAGCTGATGACTCGCCCGCCGTTTGCCGACCGCAACCCGATCTTTATCGGCGACGACTTCACCGACGAGCCGGTGTTCGGGGTGATTTCGCAGTTCGGCGGCTTGGGATTTTCCGTCGGCCGGATCGTGCCGGACGTCACCGGTCATTTCGAGAAACCGGAATCAGTGCGTGCGTGGCTTTCCCGTATTGCCGAACTGGGCCGATTCTCGGCATAACAAGCATCGACCTAACCGATCACGGCAGTGGATGGCGCGGCGCGATGACTGAACATAAGCTTGATTTGGCGGGCCTCGGGCAGAACCGGACGGCCGGTGCGCTGGATCATGGTCTCGATCTCGGCATCATCGGCAACGGCCGGCTGGCGGCCCTGATCGACCCGTGTTCGCGCATCGTGTGGTGGTGCTATCCGCGTTTCGACGGCGACCCGATCTTTTGCCGGCTGGTATCGGGACGGGAGGAAAAAGGCTTCTCCGACGTCGTGCTCGACGACATGGTCGAGTTCACCTCCGAATATGTGCGTAACACCGCGATCATCTCGACCGTGCTCACCGACCGTCACGGCGGCAAGGTCAAGATCACGGACTTCGCCCCGCGCTTTCGCCAGTTCGGCCGGGTGTTCCGGCCGCCGCAGTTGTACCGGATCGTCGAGCCGATCGCCGGCCTGCCGCGCGTCACGGTGCGGATGCGGCCGTGCCACGATTACGGCAAGCCGATTCCGCAACGCTCGCTCGGCAGCAATCACATCCGCTACGCCAGCGATGGTACCGCGATCCGGCTGACCACCGACGCGCCGCTGTCGATGATCGACGGCGAGGCGCCGTTCGTGGTGACCCGGCCGCTGCATATGGTGTTCGGTCCCGACGAACCGTTCACCGGCGATCTGCAGAAGACTTGCCGCGACTTTCTCGAACGGACGCACGATTACTGGATGGAGTGGGTGCGCCGGCTGTCGATTTCCTACGACTGGCAGGAAGCGATCATCCGCGCCGCTATCACGCTGAAGCTTTCCAATTTCGACGAGACCGGTGGCGTGATCGCCGCGCACACCACGTCGATTCCGGAGGCGCCGTCCTCCGGGCGCACTTGGGATTACCGTTATTGTTGGCTGCGCGACGCCTATTTCGTGGTGCAGGCGCTCAACCGCATCGGCGCGACGCGCACGATGGAGGAATTTATTTCCTTCACGCTGTCGATTGTGGCCAAGCGCGACCCGGAATTGCAGCCGCTCTATAGCGTGGTGCCGACAACGAGCATCGAGGAGCGCATTGCCACCGATCTCGAAGGCTATCGCGGCGACGGCCCGGTGCGAATCGGCAATGCCGCCGCCGCGCAGGTGCAGAACGACACCTATGGCAGCGTCATCCTGGCCGCCATGCCGATGTTTTTCGATCGCCGCTTGCCGCGTCCGGGCGACGAAGGATTGTTTCATCTGCTCGAATCGCTCGGCCATCGGGCGGCGGCGAAAGCGCTCGAACCCGACGCCGGCATCTGGGAGTATCGCGGGCGGCAACGCATCCACACCCATTCGGCGGCGATGTGCTGGGCTGGCTGCCAGCGGCTTGCCGCCATCGCCACGCGGCTCGGGCTCGACGGCCGCGCCAAATACTGGAACAGCTTGGCCGATCCGATCCATGCCGCACTGCTTGAAGGCGCCTGGAATCAGAAGCGCGGCGCGTTTACCGCGGCCTTCGGCTCGGACGATCTCGACGCCAGCGTGCTGCTGCTTCCGGACCTCGGCGTGGTCGAAGTCGACGACCCGCGTTTCGTCTCCACCGTCGGCGCCATGGAGCGCGAATTGGTGCGCGAGAAGCACGTGATGCGCTACGCCCGCGAGGACGACTTCGGCATGCCGGTGACGGCCTTTCTGATCTGCCGGTTCTGGCTGATCGATGCGCTATGGTCGCTCGGCCGGCGCGACGCCGCGCGCGATCTGTTCACCGACGCTCTGCAACACCGCAACCGCTACGGGCTCCTGTCCGAAGACGTCGATCCGCAGACCGGCGCGCTGTGGGGCAATTTCCCGCAGACCTATTCGATGGCCGGCCTCATTCTCTCGGCGATGCGGCTGTCGCGCAGTTGGGAAGACCGCTATTGGCGCGGCTAGCGAACGTCAGGGCGATTGGAAGCCTTTGCCCGACCGGAACGATTTCGCCATCCGGACGACAATAGGATCGTAGGTCGATTTCGCCGATGCCGGATAGGACATCACGAAGTCCTCGTTCAGCCCATGCGACAACAAATGCTTTTCATAAAATATTTTGTCGGCTCGCGTTCCTGAAATGACGAACCAGTTCTTGCCGTGCTGCTCGTAGGCGACCGCGGAGTCAGCGTCGAGATTCTTGACGATGAAGGCGTGATATTTCGCGACCGTGGAATCGAGCGCAAAGTAGGAAGCCGACACCGTGAAATCTGCGCCGTCCGCGCTCTTGAATGCGCGGCCGTCGTCGCTGTCGGGCGGCCGCTGCATCTTGAAAATCGCCGGGTAGTCGATGGTCGTGCCGTAGCGGTCGTTCTGATATGTGAGCCAGTCGTTGGCTTTGGCTGCGGTTGCGGCGAGCAAGGCCACAGTCACCATGACGGCGGATGCCAATTTACAACACATGCGATAGTTCCTAGCGTGCGACAGCTCCTTTGACGCATTGAAGCGAAGCCCGGTTCAGGGATCTCGGCAATAGGCTTAAACGCGGAGGAAAAGATGTGTGAACGTTGTGCCGACGCGGCTGCCCGGCATTTGCATATCGGGCGGCGCGATATTCTCAAGTTCGCTAGCGGCGCCGCCGCAACCCTTGCGGTGCCGCGGGCTTTTGCCGCGCCGCCCAAGGCGCCGCCGAAACCGCAAAACGTCGTCTCGCCCGATGCCGCGTTGCATCGGCTGATGGAAGGCAATGCACGCTATGTCAGGGGCGAAACCAGGCGGCACGATTTCCACCACGAGCGCGAAGCGCTGAGCAAAGGGCAAAACCCGTTCGCGGCTATCCTCAGCTGCGCCGATTCCCGCATCGCGCCCGAATTGTGCTTCGATACCGCCCGCGGCGACCTGTTCGTTTGCCGCATCGCCGGCAATTTCGCCAGCGACGAGATGATCGCCAGCCTGGAATATGCCGTGCAGGTGCTCAACACGCCGCTAATTCTGGTGCTCGGCCATGAGGCCTGCGGTGCGGTCGACGCGACCATCAAATCGGTGAAGGACGGCACCACGCTGCCTGGACATTTGCCGTCGCTGGTCGCCGCCATTCGGCCGGCGGTCGAGGCGGCCCAAGGCCAACCGGGCGATTTATTGGAAAATGCCATCCGCCAAAACGTCAAGCTCAACGTCGACAAGCTGAAATCGGCGACGCCGATCCTGAAATCCTTCGTCGACGATAACAAGATCAAGGTGACCGGCGGCATCTACGCTTTGCGCACCGGCCGGGTCGAGTATTTGAGCTGAACGACGGCGCTATTCGGCGGGCATCTTCGCCGGATCGGCGGGCACATGCTCCGGCGGGGCCTGCTCGGGCAGCGGTGCGTGCTCGTCCTTGGCACGCTGTTGCACCGGCTTGCGCGCGTTGGTCAGGTTGTAGGCGCTGTTGACCAATGCCAAATGCGAGAACGCCTGCGGGAAATTGCCGACCAGGCGCTTGAGCTTGGGGTCGTATTCCTCGCTGAGCAGGCCGACCTCGTTGCTCAGCCCGACCAAGCGCTCGAACAGAGCTTCGGCCTCGTCATAGCGTTCCTGCAGCGTATAAACGTCGACCAGCCAGAAGCTGCAGGCGAGAAACGCGCCCTCTCCCGGCGGCAGCGCGTCTTCGACATTCTCGGTCGCATAGCGCAGCACCAGACCGTCGCGGATGAGGTATTTCTCGATCGCGGCGATGGTGTTCTCGATGCGGGGATCGTCGACAGGCAGGAAGCCGAGACACGGCAGCATCAAGAGGCTGGCATCGAGCTGATCCGATCCGTAAGCCTGCATGAACGTGCCCCGCTTTTTGTCGAACGCGCGTTCACAGACTTCTTCATAAATCTCCTCGCGCAATTTGCTCCAGTCGTCGATCGGCCCCTCCAGACCAAACGTCTCCGCGCTTTTGATCGCCCGGTCGAAGGCGACCCAGGCCATGACCTTGGAATAGGTGAAGTGCTGTGCCGGTCCGCGCATTTCCCAGATGCCGTGGTCGGGCTCGTGCCAGATCTCCTTGAGGTGATCGAGCACGGCCAAACCCACAGCCCAGTCCGCGTCGCTGCCGGCAAGGCCGGCGCGCCGTGCCTGATAGTGAGCGTCCATCAGTTCGCCGAACACGTCGAGCTGCAATTGCCGATGCGCGGCGTTGCCGATGCGCACCGGTGCGGATTGTTCGTAGCCGGGCAGCCAGTCCACGGTCCACTCGGAGAGCCGCCGCTCGCCGCCGATGCCGTACATGATCTGCAACTGATCCGGACTGCCAGCGACCGCGCGCAGCACCCATTCGCGCCAAGCCCGCGCTTCCTCGTGATAGCCCGCATGCATGGTGCCGAGCAGCGTCAGCGTGGCGTCGCGCAGCCAGCAATAACGGTAATCCCAGTTCCGCTGACCGCCTATCTGCTCCGGCAGCGACGTAGTCGGCGCAGCTACGATGCCGCCGGTCGGCTCGTAGGTGAGCGCCTTGAGCGTGATGATCGAGCGTTTGACGGCTGGCGACCAATTTCCGGCCGGCCGGCACTTTGCCGACCATCCGGTCCAGAAACTCTCGGTCGCTTCCAGCGCCGTCATAGCATCGTGCGCCGGCGGGCTGTCCCGGTGCGAGCGCGCATAGATCAGAAAAAAGGGAATGATTTCGCCGCGGCCGACGGTAAACTCACCGACCGTCGTCATGTTTGCGCCTTTGAGGTGCACCGGCGTACGCAGCACCACCATGTCAGGTCCGGCGATGGCGCGCAGCGCGCCGTCCTCCAGACGCGTCACCCATGGGACGGCGGCGCCGTAACCGAAACGCAGAACGAGTTCGGTGTGCATCTTCAGCTTGCCCCGCGTGCCGACGACCAGCCGCACGACCGACGAGTAATCGCTGTGCATCGGCATGAAATCGACGAGCGTTGCCGCGCCATCGTCGGTTTCGAACTCGGTTTCCAGAATGAGCGTATCCGGCCGATAGCGGCGCGTAATGCGGGCCTCGTTGCTCGGCGCCACCAGCCAGCGCCCGTGATCGGGCGTACCAAGCAGCGCCGCGAAGCAGGCCTCCGAATCGAAGCGCGGCAAGCACAGCCAGTCGATCGAGCCCGACCGCGACACAAGCGCGGCGCTCCGGCAATCGCCGATCAGCGCATAATCTTCAATCGGTGTGGACATGGTTGCGACCGGTATGCCGGGAGGGCCCGTTAGGAAAAATCGACGACGACTTTAATATCGTCGGGCTGTTGCTGCAGCGCCTGAGTCCACTGCTCGGGCGGCACGCGCCGCGTGATCAGCTTGGCGAGCCAGTTTTTATCGGCGCGCTGCAGGACGCTGACGGCGTCCTGGTAATGCTGGCGATTGGCGTTGACGCTGCCAAAAACCGTGTCGTTGCCGAGCACCATGGTGCGATTGAGCTCGCCGATGTCGACCTGCAGATCGTGGCCGGGCGCAGAGACCCCGATCAGACAGACGATGCCGCCCAACGCCGTATGGCCAAGCGCGTCGCGGATCACGCTGGGCACACCGGTGCACTCCATGAGGATATCGGGTTTGATGTCGAGATTGCTTAGATCGTTAAGATGGAACGTACCGCCGAGATCCTCGACCAGCTCCCGCTTGCGGCCGCGATCGTTGTGATCGAGCACATGCACCTCAAGACCGCGCTGCGCGCCGATCAGGGCGGCAAGAAGCCCAATCGGTCCGGCGCCGGTGACCAGGAGTGTCTTCGGCGACCAAGCGCGCGCGCGTTTGCCGATGCGCTCGGTATGGTCCCACGCCTTGGCGACGACGCTGGTCGGTTCGACCAGCACGCCATTCATGCCGAGCGCCGGGTCGATCTTGATCAGAAAGTCGGGCTCGATACGGAAGAAATCCGAGCCGTAGCCGTTGCGCTCCTTGATACCGCGCTCGGTGTAGCGGCCGTTGCGGCACATGTCCCACTCGCCGACCGCGCAGTATGGACAGGGCACCGGATCGGGCCGCCGCACGATGCCGACGACCAGGTCGCCGGGCTTAAAGCCGCTCTCGGCCGGTGCTTCTTGCACCTTGCCGAGCGATTCATGCCCGATCACCAGCCGCTTCTGCCCTGAAGGCGCCCAGCCATAGGCGCCGGAAACGATCTCGCGATCGGTGCCGCAGACGCCAAGCGCCAGCATCCGCACCAGCACCGCGCCGTCCGACATTGGGGGGTCGGGGATGTTTTCAATCTTTGCCGAATTAGCAGTGCCCGGCGCAACAGTCAGCGCACGCATTTTTAATCCGTGTGGTGTCCGCGCAAATAATCGCGCCGGCGAAACGCCGAGGCCCCTGGTTGCAAACCCCGCGATCACCGGAAGGTTCCAGAGGGGGAACCAGCTCAAGGCGCCCGAAGCACCCGTTCGCCGAACATTCGAACCAGGTGCCGGCCGTTGTGCAGCACACAAGATTTGACTCGCGGCGGCCGGAGCAGGCTCATTGTCGCCAAATGCCTATGCATAACGCTGTGCAGATTCATTCAAGTTAAGTCGCAAAATGGCGACCATCTAAAAATCGCGATGAAAATTAAATCCCTATCGGGAGAAATGCCTGTTTATTGAGCGGCTTCGCTGCACTGCATCACAAATATGGAACCAAGTCCCTCGACAAAAGTTGATCGAGTACGGTCCTGGAGGTGCTTTGGTGAGCGTCGTTGTCGTTTCCAATCGGGTGGCACGGGCAAAGCCCGACGAACCTTTGGCCGGCGGATTAGCGGCGGCGTTGTTGCCGATGGTGCGCGATTCCGGTGCGATTTGGGTGGGTTCGAGCGGCCACTCAAGCGATGGGGCGCGGGATTCGTTCGCCCAGATCGAGCCGCTCGGCACCGGCGCCCTAGCGACAGTCGATATGCCGGCCAAGCATTATCGCGGCTACTACGAGGGTTTTGCCAATTCGGCGCTGTGGCCTGCATTGCATTCGCGCCCCGATCTCATTCATGTCACTGCCGACGACTACGCCTCGTATCGCGAGATCAATGCATTCATGGCGCGGGCGCTGTTGCGCTTTGCCGAACCGGAGGCGGTGTTCTGGATTCAGGACTATCACTTTCTGAGTCTTGGCGCGGATTTGCGCCGCCTCGGCATTGAGCGGCCGCTGGGCTTCTTTTTGCACACCCCGTGGGCCGATCGCCGCACCATGGCGGCGGTGCCGCATCATGCCGAGTTGATCGGCGCCATGCTTGCCTACGATCTCATCGGCTTCCAGACCGTCGAGGACCGCCGCAGTTTCGAAGACTATCTGCAGACCGAGCTGGGATTGAACGTGGTCGACGGCACGGTCGCCTCGAATTGGGGGCTGACGCAGCTTGCGACATTTCCGATCGGCATCGACGTTGACGAATTTGCGGCGCGCGCCAGCAAGTCGGTCAGCCGCGTCGAGGTCGCGCGGTTGCGCGACAGCCTCAACGGCGCCAAGCTCGTGCTCGGCGTCGACCGGCTGGACTATTCCAAAGGCCTCGCCAACCGCATGCTTGCATTCGAGCGGATGCTCGAGATCGAACCGAGCCTGAAGCGCGAAGTATCGTTGCTGCAGGTCGCTGTGCCGTCGCGCGGCAATATCAAGGCCTATCGCGAACTGAAATCCGAGCTGGCGGGGCTGGTCGGCGACATCAATGGCAAGCATGGCGAGGTCGATTGGATGCCGATCCGCTATCTCAACAAGGGCTTTTCGCAGTTGACGCTGGCGGGTTTCTACCGTGTCGCACGCGTCGGGCTGGTAACGCCGCTGCATGACGGCATGAATCTCGTCGCCAAGGAATATGTCGCCGCGCAAAATCCCTTTGACCCCGGGGTCCTGGTCTTGTCGTCATTCGCCGGCGCGGCCAAGGAGCTGGATGCGGCGCTGCTCATCAATCCGCACGATATCGACGGCATGGCGCGGCAAATCGCGACGGGCCTGGCGATGAGCGTCGAAGAGCGCCGCGAGCGCTGGCAGACCATGGTGCGCAAGCTCAAGGCCGCCTCGGTACAGAGCTGGTTTGCGAATTTCCTGCATACGCTCACCGGCGTGCGCCGCACCCCCTTGCGCGCCGCGACACGCCCGATCGTGATCGAGCTTGCCAATCTCAGGGCGGCAAATAGCCGCTAGGCTTGGGTTTGCAGACTTGGTGCGTTTGCAGACTTGGCACATTTGCAGACTTGGCGCATTTGCAGACTTGGCGCATTTGCAGACTTGGCCCGTTTTCAGACTTGGCGCATTTCTAG
Source organism: Xanthobacteraceae bacterium (assembly GCA_036267435.1). GTDB lineage: Bacteria > Pseudomonadota > Alphaproteobacteria > Rhizobiales > Xanthobacteraceae > BOG-931. Next base: position 11,855 of record DATAWA010000251.1, read on the forward strand.
GCTTGGCGAATGTCCTTTTCGCAAAAATCGGTTCCCACTTTTTGCGGGACATGCTTTGGCCACAAGGAAATTTTTACCCTGCTTCGCCATAATCGTCGTCCAAGAGCATGATCCGGAAAAGTAGAAGCCGGCTTTCCGAAGAGACCGTGCTCCGAGGAACAGTGGCATAGGATGGGAGTGGCGCGATGCCGGGTCCCGATCGTTTTGTTGGCTCCTCATTCCTGCGCCGCCTCGGCGCGGGCGCGGTGATTCTGGGCGCATTAGCCCTGTTGCCGGCAGCGGCCCAGAGCGCGAGCAAGGCCGTTTCGCGCCGGGTCAATTCGCACCAGGTGGTTTCGGCTCGGCAGATCGTTTCGCGGCCGCACGTTTATCTGATGCGCGGACTGCTCAATATCTTTTCGTTGGGCATGGATCAGCTCGCCGCCCAGATCGAGCGTCACGGCATCGATGCGAGCGTCTACAACCATACCTTCGCCGACGCCGTCGACGCGCAAATTGTGCGCATGTACCGCGCCGGCGATCACGGCCCCTATATGCTGATCGGTCACTCGCTCGGCGCCGATGCGGTGATGTGGATGGCGCAACAGTTGAATGCACAAGGAGTGCCGGTCGCGCTGGTCGTACCGGTGGACGGCACCGGCTCTGCCGCGGCGTCGCGCAATGTTGCTTGCGTCATCAATATGACCCAGCGCAGCTATGCCTATATGCGGCCCGGTGTCGGCTTCCACGGCATCCTTGATAATGTCGATTTCTCCAGCGATCCCGGCATCGATCATTTGACTATCGATAAATCGCCGCGCGTTCAGGCCGAGGCGCTCCGCTATGTGCTGGAAACCGCACATGACGAAGAATGTCGGCCCGGCATTACCGGCCCGACCATTGCCCGGTCGAAACAGCCGGCCGCGCCGACGCCTGCTGCGCCAAAGATCGCGACGCCGACCAAAACCGCCTCGCCTGCACTGAGGCCCGGCGTCGCCGGCTGAAGCTGTCACGGCAAAAGGCGTAAAGCCGCCTCGCTGCACCGGCGATACCCGATGCTAAAGGCTATATCCGCTTCCCACAAAACTTCTGTATAATACCATCACGCGCAGTCAGGATCGGCCGCGGTGATGACCCCGGATCGCCGGCATGCGCGAGGGAGGGTGCCCGTGATTCCTGGATCCTTTGACTATCATCGCCCGAAATCCGTCCAAGAAGCCGTCAGCCTGCTAGCCAAGCTCGGCGACGACAGCCGCCTGCTCGCCGGCGGTCACAGCCTCGTTCCGACTATGAAGCTGCGTCTCGCTGCGCCGACCAATTTGATCGATCTCGCCGGTATCGCCGATCTCAAGGGCATCTGGGCCGACGGCAACGACATCGTCATCGGCGCGATGACAACACAGCACGAGTTGATCGCTTCGGATCTCCTGGCAAATAAGATTCCGATCCTTCGCGAGACTTCGGCACAAATCGCCGATCCGCAAGTGCGCTATGTCGGCACGCTTGGCGGCAATGTCTCCGGCGGCGATCCGGCCAACGACATGCCGGCGCTGATGCTGTGCTTGAATGCGACTTTCCATGTCACCGGCAAAACCGGCGAACGCAAGCTTGCGGCGCGTGGATTTTACCAAGGCATTTATTCCACCGCGATGCAAAGCGGCGAGGTCTTGACCGCCGTTCGCATTCCGGTGCCGGCCGCCGGGCACGGCTACGCGTACGAGAAGCTCAAGCGCAAGATCGGCGACTTCGCCACCGCCGCCGCTGCCGTGGTGCTCACGATGAAAGCCGGCAAGGTCGAGAGCTGCGCAATCGGGCTTACCAATGTCGCCGACAAGCCGCTGTCGGCGGAAGAAGCAGCAAAGATCCTGACCGGCTCAGCGCTGGACGCGGCGACTGTGAAACGCGCCGTCGCCGCCGCCGAAGCCATCACTGCGCCCGCAGAGGATGCCCGCGGACCCGCGCAATACCGCACCAAGATGGCCGGCGTAATGCTGACCCGAGCGCTGGCGCGAGCCAAATCGCTCGCGAAAGGCTGAGGAGAATACTCATGGCCAAATCCCAAATCACGATGAAGGTCAACGGCAAGACCGTCGAAGCTCTGGTCGAGTCGCGCACACTCTTGATCTATTTCTTGCGCGATCAGCTCAGCCTCACCGGTCCGCATATCGGCTGCGATACCAGCCATTGCGGCGCCTGCACTGTCGATCTCAACGGCAAGTCGGTGAAATCCTGCACGGTGTTCGCGGTGCAGGCCGACGGCGCCGACATCGTCACCATCGAGGGCATCGCCAATCCCGACGGCACCCTGCACGCGTTGCAGGAAGGCTTCCGCCAGATGCACGGGCTGCAATGCGGCTTTTGCACGCCGGGCATGATCACCCGCGCCTATCGGCTGCTGCAGGAAAATAACAATCCGAGCGAGGAGGAAATCCGCTACGGCATTTCCGGAAACCTGTGCCGCTGCACCGGCTATCAGAACATCGTGAAGGCCATTCAACACGCCGCCGCCAAGCTCAGCGGCGTACCCTTCCAGGAGGCCGCGGAATGAACGACATGACCCCCACCTCCGCTGAACGCGCCGCCAAGCTCGAAGGCATGGGCTGCAAGAGAAAGCGCGTCGAAGATATCCGCTTTACGCAGGGCAAAGGCAATTACATCGACGACATCAAATTGCCCGCCATGCTGTACGGCGAATTCAACCGGTCGCCCTACGGCCATGCCCGTGTCAAGACCATCGACACCACCAAAGCCGCGGGAGTGCCCGGCGTGGTCGCGGTCCTCACCGCCGAGACGCTAAAAACAGTGAACCTCGCCTGGATGCCGACGCTCGCCGGCGACGTACAGATGGTGCTGGCCGACGGCTACGTGCTGTTTCAGAACCAGGAAGTCGCATTCGTCATCGCGGAAAGCCGCGAGGCCGCCGCCGACGGCGCCGATCTGGTCGAGGTTGAATACGAGCAGCTTCCGGTCAATGTCGATCCGCTCAAGGCGATGGGGCCGGATGCGCCGGTGATCCGCGAAGACCTCAAAGGCAAGACCGAGGGCGCCCACGGCAAACGCAGGCATTACAATCACATCTTCTCCTGGCAGGCCGGTGACAAGGCCACCGCCGACGCCGCCTTCGCCAAGGCCGACGTGACGATCCGGGAGTTGATCTCCTATCCGCGCGTACATCCCTGCCCGCTCGAGACCTGCCAATGCGTCGCCGCGTTCGACAAGATCAAAGGCGAGCTGACGCTCTACGGCACATTCCAGGCGCCGCACGTCATCCGCACCGTAGGCTCGCTGATCTCGAAAATCCCCGAGCACAAGATCCATGTCATCGCGCCGGATATCGGCGGTGGCTTCGGCAACAAAGTCGGCGCTTATCCGGGCTATATCTGCTCGATCGTGGCTTCGATCGTAACCGGCCGCCCGGTGAAGTGGACCGAAAGCCGGATCGACAACCTGTCGACGACGGCGTTTGCGCGCGACTTCCACATGGATATGGAACTCGCCTGCACCAAGGACGGCAAGCTCCTGGGGCTGCGCTGCTACACCATCGCCGACCACGGCGCGTTCGATGCCTGCGCCAATGCCACCAAGTGGCCGGCCGGCCTGTTTTCCATCATCTCTGGCTCCTACGACATTCCCGCCGCGCATTGTTTGGTCGACGGCGTCTACACCAATAAGGCGCCGGGCGGCGTCGCCTATCGCTGCTCGTTCCGCGTCACCGAGGCGGCCTATTGCATCGAGCGCGCCATGGACATCATGGCCCAGAAGCTCGGCATGGATCCGGCGGAATTCCGCATCAAGAACCTGATCCGCCGCGAGCAATTTCCGTACACCTCGGCATTCGGCTGGCAGTACGATTCCGGCGACTATCAGACCGCGATGAAGAAAGTGATGGAAGCGGTCAATTACAAGAAGCTGCGCGAAGAGCAGAAAGACAAGCGTGAGGCGTTCAAACGCGGCGAGACCCGCGAGCTGATGGGTATCGGCGTCATCCACTTCACCGAGATCGTCGGCGCCGGTCCGTCGCGCGCCTGCGACATTCTCGGCATCGCCATGTTCGACTCCGCCGAAATCCGCATCCATCCGACCGGCAGCGGCATTTGCCGACTCGGCACCAAATCGCAGGGCCAGGGGCACGAGACGACCTACGCCCAGATCATCGCCACCGAGCTCGGCCTGCCGGCCGACAACATCATGATCGAGGAGGGCAATACCGATACGGCGCCGTACGGACTTGGCACCTACGGTTCGCGCTCGACGCCGGTGTCCGGCGCCGCCACGGCCATGGCGTGCCGCAAGATCAAGGCCAAAGCGCAGATGATCGCGGCCTATATGCTCGAGGTGCATGACGACGATCTGGAATGGGACGTCGATCGCTTCCGGGTGCGCGGTAATCCCGAGCGCTTCAAAACCATGACCGAACTCGCCTGGGCGGCCTATCATGAAGTACCGGCCGGCATGGAGCCGGGCCTCGAGGCGGTCGATTATTACGACCCGCCGAACTTCACCTTCCCGTACGGCGCCTATATTTGCGTCGTCGATGTCGACGTCGACACCGGCCAGGTGAAAGTCCGGCGCTTTTATGCGCTCGACGATTGCGGCACGCGCATCAACCCGATGATCATCGAGGGCCAGATCCACGGCGGTCTGACCGAAGCCTTCGGCATCGCCATGGGCCAGGAAATTCACTACGACGACGACGGCAATGTCACTACCGCGTCGTTTCAGGATTATTTCCTGCCCACCGCGGTCGAGACGCCGCACTGGGAGACCGACTGGACCGAGGTGCCGTCGCCACATCACCCGATCGGCGCCAAGGGCGTCGGCGAAAGCCCAAATGTCGGCGGCGTGCCGTGTTTCTCCAATGCGGTGAACGACGCGTTCGCGTTCCTCGGCTCGACCCACATCCAAATGCCGCACGATCATTGGCGGCTCTGGACGGCCGCCGAGAAGCTCGGGCTGCATGGGTGAGGGTTTGTCATTACCGCCGAACGAGCGTAGGGGCGGGCTTTGAAACCCGCCCCTACGGCGCTCGGATTGACGTGCCATGACCTTCAAGCGCGAAGACATTTCCAACAAGCTCGCCGCCGTCGGCTATATCGCCGACCGCGATATCGCGACCGCGCTGTGGCTGATGGATTTCCTCAAGCGGCCGCTGTTGCTTGAGGGCGAGGCCGGCGTCGGCAAGACCGAGGTTGGCAAGGCACTCGCTGCGGTGCACGGCGCCGAGCTCATCCGGCTGCAATGCTACGAGGGCCTCGACCAGAACGCGGCGCTCTACGAATGGAACTATCAGCGCCAATTGCTTGCCATCAAGACGCGCGAAGGCGCCGGCGAGAATGCCGACGCTATCGAGGAGCATATTTTTTCCGAAAAATATCTACTGGAGCGGCCGCTTCTTGCCGCTATCCGCCGCGCAACGCCGCCAGTTTTATTGATCGACGAAGTCGACCGGGCCGACGAGGAGTTCGAGGCGTTTCTGCTCGAGCTCCTCTCCGACTTCCAGGTGTCCATTCCCGAGCTTGGCACGATCAAGGCCATTTCGATTCCATGCGTCGTGCTGACTTCGAACGGCACGCGCGAATTGTCCGACGCGCTGCGCCGGCGCTGTCTCTATCACTATATCGACTTCCCTGAGGTCGACCGCGAAGCCCAAATCATCCTCATCCGCACGCCCAACATCGACACGACGCTAGCCTTGCAGATCGCGCGCTTGGTCGCGGCAGTGCGTAAGGAGGATCTGCGCAAGGTGCCGGGCGTCGCCGAGACTCTCGACTGGGCGGCCACGCTGGCCGGGCTCGACGTGCACGATCTGCGGCAGGAGCCGGAAGCAGTCTATGAGACGATGATATGTCTTCTCAAGACGCATGAGGATCGTGCGCGCATGACGCGCGAAGTCAGCGAGCGGCTGCTGGGCAGGGTCGCGTGATGCGATCGGCGGCGCACCGCCTCGCGGGCTTCGCGCATACGCTGCGCGACAACGGCTTTCAGGTCGGGCTAGCGGAAACCCGAGACGCACTCGCCGTGCTGACGTCGCCCATGGCGCTGCGTCCGATTTCGCTCAAGCCGGCCTTGCGCGCGCTGTTCTGCGCCACGCATTCCGACTGGCAGCGCTTTGATGAGATTTTCGACGCCTATTGGCAGCGTCGTCACATGCGGCGGCGGCAGATGCTCTCGGGCGCTCCGGGCGCTAGCCAAGCCGCGCGGAAGCTCGTTGAAGCCCACGTGCCAAGCGGCGCTTTCGGCCTGCCCGATCGAGTGGAACGGCGGTCCGATGGCAATGAGGCAGACGTTGCCGATGGCCGCGGCCGCCGCGAAGGCGCCTCCCGCGCCGAGGTCCTGAGCGCGACCGATTTGCGCCACATCGTCGACCCCGACGACGTCGCGGCCACGCACGCTTTGGCCGCCCGGCTCGCCCGCGTCATGCGCGCCCGCCTGATCCGGCGCGAGCAGATCCGCCGGCGCGGCCGCCGGCTCGATTTGCGCCGCACCATCCACCGCAACGTTTCGCATGGCGGCACGCTCCTCGATCTCGCCTGGCGCCGCCGCAAGATCAAGCCACTGCGGCTCGTCATGCTGCTCGATGCCTCGGGCTCGATGAGCCTCTACACCGCGTTCTTCGTGCGCTTTCTGCATGGCGCGGTCGACGCCTTTCGCGAGGCCGAGGCGTTCGTGTTCCATACCCGGCTCGCTCATGTGTCGCCGTCGCTGCGCGACCGCGACGTGACCCGCGCCGTCGATAGATTGTCGTTGATGGCGCAAGGCATCGGCGGCGGCACGCGCATCGGCGAAAGCCTCGCCACCTTCAATCGCTGGCATGCGCGGCGCGTCATCAATTCGCGCACCGCGGTGATGATCGTGTCCGACGGTTACGACACCGGGCCGCCGGAGCAACTCGGTCAGGAAATGCGCCGGCTGCGCCGCCGCTGCAAAAAGATCGTGTGGCTCAATCCCTTGATCGGCTGGCGCGACTATTCCCCGCAAGCCCGCGGCATGCAAGCGGCGCTGCCCTATGTCGATCTGTTCGCGCCGGCGCACAATCTGGCGAGCCTGGCGGCGCTCGAGCCCTATCTGGCGAAGATTTAGAGCACGGCCCGAATAAGCACTCAGGCTCATTCCCGCCTAAGCCAAACGGACCCTGCGTCTACGGTATATGTACACCACCGGCCAAGGACGGGCCTAATTGAACCTGTTGCCATCGCGGCGCTCCTGTATTGTGCACGGCCGTGCACACGAACAGCGAAGCGACAGGAGTGGCGTCGCTGTGGACTGGAACAACCACGAACAGATCGCCGATTTGCCCGACGGTTGGAAGCGTATTGTTGGTACTTGGAATCAACCGGAGCTGTGGCAAAGAATCGAGACTGAACGTTTCCAGTGGAGTCTGGACCCCACCCTTGCCTAACTGCTGATCACTCAGTCGACCCGAGCTGAACACGCCGCCCGGAGCCGCCAACGCCGCGGGAAGTGTAACTCCCTTCTGGGGTTGCTTCAGCAAAATACCGCCATGGCCGCGAACGCCCGGTCCCTCGGCCGAGTGACCGAGCACTCCCACCGGCTGCCCGACGACTTCCTCAAGCGGAAGATATTCGGTCGCGGTTCCGCCCAGAGCCCGGCCGGCAACACCAATGCCCTTTCCGCCTGCGATCGGCGCTGCCGCGATGCCGTACATTCCGCAACCGGTATTCGAAAGCCCGGCAACGCCAATGCTCCAGGCGCTGCCGCGACTGCGGCCATAGACGCCAACGCCGCCGCTGGTGGTATCGTAGTTGTCCGCCGCCAACACCGCATTATTGTTGCTGATACTCACAAGATAGGTGCAGTTGCCGAAGTTCCAGCCGTTAGTTCGTCCGGCAATGAGGTCGTCGCCGGTCTGCTGCGAACCGCCGAGCGGGGGCGTGGGAGGCGACGAATTCCATTGCCCTCCGCCTTCGTAGATCGGCACTCCGTAGTTGAGCCATTCGCCGCCACTGCCGAAGCTGAACGGGTAGTCGGGATCGAACGGCCGGGTCTCTTCCTGAACGACAAGCGCGCCAAGAAGCGTCGCGCCGTCGATACTACCGAGCCCGGTGCATGCATCCCACCCTTGAGTCGAAACATAAGCCGGACACGGCACGACGGCGGCGCCGCTTGGCAATATGACATTTGCTCCCAATTCATTGCTGACGCCGTCATTGACGTCAGCAAACACCGTCGAGCCTGAGGAGCCGGCAGCGATCTTATAGAGCAACGGATTGAGATACCCGAGCGGCCAGCCGACCTCGGCAGCGAGGATCGCAACGAGAGATGCGTAAAGCGGCGCCACCGCGCTGGTTCCCCCATTTTGTGAGTACGACGTGCCGTAAACGTAAAGCGTGTAGCCGCTGTAAGGACTGGCATTGCCGGCAACGTCGGGGACGCCCCGGCCAGTCAGGCGCGAGGTGGACGTGGCGCCGAACACCTTGACCGAAAGGTTCGCTTGCCAGGGCGGCACCGGAAATCCGGTACCGGAGACTGACGTCAGAAAGCCCCTGCCTGGCGGCGGATAAACCGCTCCCGGGAGCGGGACGCTCACTCCACCGGTTGTTGCGCCAAAGAAATCGTTCCAGGTGCCTTCAGTGAAGGGAGTGCTGCTCGCGTTCGCGATATACGTACCGCCGCAGGCCGTGACCCACGGATCGGTCGACGGATATTGGACATGCGCGTTGCCGTCATTGTTCTGATCGTTCGAGCCGAAGTCACCAGTCGCCACGAAAATCGCGAGGCCAAGCGCCGCGGCATCTTGAAACGCCTCGCTGATACTGGCCATCGCACTGGATGTCCAATAGTCTTCCGATTCCCCCCAGCTTATGGACAGTGCCGTAAGAATTGGTGACGGCGCGAAATTCAGCGATGGCGTCTCGTAGATCGCTGTGGTGACGGCATCGATCCAGCCGTCGTTCGAGAATGGCGCGAAGAACATGACAATGTTCGCACCCTGAGCGACTGACGCAACAACCTGGGCGTCAAGCGCGACCTCAAAATCCGCATTATTGGGGTTGGCCGCGCTGCCCGCGTATGTGGTGGTAGATTGTCCGCTGACGCTGACCAGCGTGGGAGTTGGCGTAGCGATGTGCGCATTTGCGCAATATAAATTCAGATCATTTTGCGAGAACCCGCCGCCGAACTCGAGAATACCGATCGTTTGGCCCGCCGCCTTGAGGGGGGGAAAATTATAAAGACTCGCGACTTGTTGGGGCGTTAGTGTAGCAGTTCCTGGAGGCCCCGGAGGCGGCGGCGTCCCGTGACGGCGCGCCATGCGTCTGTTGTCGAGGCCGAAGATGCCTTGAACCGCATCCGCTACGTCATTCGGCAGATAAATCGGACCCTCGCGTCCGCGGTAGCTCTCTTCGGCAGATTCGTAGCGGCCCAGGTCGACCGCGAAGGCGCCGTTCGCCTGCGCCACCGTACCGGACACACGGATGGTTCGCCGCGCGACGCTCGTCTCGACTACTTCGAAACCTTGGCTTCGGACAAACGCCGTCACTGTGTTCAGATCAGCAGGCCCAGCGCTGGCCCGAGTCAGAAGTTCGTCGCGGGTAAGAAAGCGCCGTGCGCCGGGTGGATTAGCCATCCAGTAATCCTGGCCTGGCACCGAAGCGGCATCGGACTGCCTGCGCAGCCGTATGGTGAAAGACAGCTTCTCGTTCGGGTCCGCCGCACTCACGCGTTGTGCGCCGCGCGCAGGTCGACGTTCGCTACCTTCGATTTTTCGGTATCCGGAAGGAATCTGCACCATGGCACTCCTCCAGCATGTATGAGACCTGAAGCTCCGGGGTTATTTATCTTTGCGCAGGCCTAGCACAATGCACGGTGGCGGCTTGTGACCTAAGATACAGCTGCGTAGACACGGCACTCGCTCGACACATTCGCCGTGCCGATCACCGCATAGGCCCGGGCAGCGGCTGCCTACGGAGCGCCGCGTCTCAAGCGTTGCCCGGGCCGCTTGCGCTTGATTGCGTGGGTCTTTTCCAGCCCGGCCGCGCGGGCGGCATCTTGCAATGCGTGGCGTAACTCGTCGCGCCTTTCGTGAATCGACGCGATCACTGGACCGGCCGGAACGCCCAGGCCCACCAAAGCCGCTTCTGCGAGTTGCAGACTCGCTTCGACGGTCTCCGGCACCGCATCGGTGGCACCGAGTCGATAGAGATGCCGGGCGTGGTCGGCATCTCGCGCCCGCGACACGATCAGAACATCGGACCGCATGTTGCGGACATGGGCGACGATGTCATCGACCAGATCGTGATCGTGAATGGTAATAATCACGCCGGCCGCTTCGCCGAGGCCGCAGGCTTCGAGAAATTTCGTGTCGGCGGCGTCGCCGTAATAGACCTCATGACCCTCGCGGCGATCATGCGTCACGGTGGCGGGATTGAGATCGGCGGCGATAAAGGGAATACTGTGCTGTTTCAGGAGGGCGCACACCATTTTGCCGACACGGCCGTAGCCGACGACGATAGCGCGCTTGCTGCCGGCGCTCGGCCGCGCCGTCAGCTCCACAGGCGCGGCGACGGCGGTGCGCAGCCGCGCCGCGATGCGCCGCGCGGCAAACGATAACAGGGGGATCAATGCCATGGTCACCGAGGTCACGACCAGCGCGAAGCTCGCCAGCCGCGCGTCGATCAGCCCGAGTTCCCGCGCCGTACCAATGCCGACGAACGCGAACTCGCCGCCAGGCCCTAGCAATAGGCCCATTTCGACGGCGACCGGCCACGACAGTCGGAACAGCTTGGCGAGGCCGATAATCACCAGCGATTTGACGGCGATCAGTCCAATAACGGCGGTGGCGAGCGTCAGCGGCTCTCTCAGCAATTCGCGGACATCGATGTCCATGCCGACGGTAAAAAAGAAGATCCCGAGCAATAATCCCTTGAACGGTTCGATAGTGGCTTCGATCGCCTTGCGATATTCGGTTTCGGCTAGCAAAAGGCCGGCCACGAACGCGCCGAGCGCCATCGACAGTCCAGCCTGGTTGGCGACGACGCCGGCGGCGATGATCACGAACAAGGCCGTGGCGATGAACAGGTCGCGCGACCGTGTCGCCACCACCAGGCGAAACAGCGGTTGCAGCAGCACACGGCCGAACACGACGATCACGGTGAGCGCGACCGCTGCCTGTAAGAGCGCCCGGCCGAGACTGGCGAGCACCGAAGCGCCGGAGCCGGCCGCCAACAGCGACACGAACATCAGGATGGGAATGACGGCGAGGTCTTGCAGGAGTAGCACCGCAAAGCTCGAGCGACCGACACCGGTTTTCAGCCGTCCCTGCTTCGACAGTAGTTCGAGCACGATAGCGGTCGACGACAGCGACAGACCCGCGCCGAGGATGATCGCCTCGGAGAGTTTGCTGCCGTGATAAACGGCGGCGCCGGCGAGCAGTGCGGTGGTGATAAGTACCTGCAGGCCGCCGAGGCCGAACACCAGCCGCCGCATCGTCAACAGCCGATGCAGCGAGAGTTCAAGCCCAATCAGGAACAACAGGAAGACGACGCCAAGCTCGGCGATGCCGGCGACATCCTTGGCGTCGCCGACCGTAAACCAGTACAATGCCGGGACTGGGCCGATCAGCGAGCCGAGGCCGAGCGGACCCAATAACGCGCCAGCTCCGAGATAGCCGAGCACCGGCGAGAAGCCCAGCCGGCTGACGATGGGAACCACGATGCCGGCAGTGCCGAGCACGACCAGCGCGTCGCTATAGGCGGCAACATTGATCGTCGAGGCCACAAGAATCTCCGCGCGGCGGCACGGCGCAGACTACGCCTCCGCAGGCACGCTGTGAATCGCCGCGTGCGGCTACACGCCGAGATGCCGATGCAGCATGTCCGGCCGGTCATGCACTGTTTGCGCCGAAAGCGAGTCGACGATATGGCCGTTGTGCATGACATAAATGCGGTCGGCGAGCGTCATGACCGCGGAAATATTCTGCTCCACGATCAATATGGTCTGTCCGCCTTCGGCGAGCGCCCGGCAGGTGGCCAACAGATCGCGCACGATGATCGGCGCCAAGCCCTCGAACGGCTCGTCGAGCAGGAGGATTTTCGGCTCGCGAACCAGCGCCCGGGCGATCGCCAGCATCTGCTGCTCGCCGCCGGACAGATCGGTGCCGCGGCTACCCCGGCGCTCCTTGAGTCGCGGGAACATCGCGTAGATACGGTCGAGTGGCCAGCGGTTCGTCGCGGTGAGTCCGGCGATAATGATATTTTCCTCGACATTGAGACTGCCGAAAATACGCCGGTCTTCGTGCACGAGCTGCATGCCGGCCTGGGCGATGGCGTGGCTCTTTTTGCCGGCGATCTCGGCGCCGTCGAAGACGATCGAACCGGCGCGCGGCGTTACCACGCCCATCAGGCTTTTTAACGTAGTGGTCTTGCCGGCGCCGTTGCGGCCAAGCAGCGCCACCACTTCGTTGCGATCGACGGTGAGCGACACATCGAACAGGATGTGGGAATCGCCATAATAGGAGTTGAGACCCTTGACCGCGAGCAGGCTCATGGCGCGACCACCCCGCCGAGATAGGCGTCCTGGACCGCCTGATTGCCCTTGATTTCAGCCGGCGTGCCCTCGACCAGCACGCGGCCTTCCTGCAGCACGGTCACTCGCTCCACCAATTCGAACAGCGAATCCATGTCGTGGTCGATAATGATCATGGTGCGCCCTTGGGCGATCGACCTGAGGAGCTTCACCATGTCGACACGCTCCAGCGGACTCATTCCGGCAAGCGGCTCGTCGAGCAACAAGAGGCTCGGCGCAGTGGCGAGCGCCAGGCCAATCTCGAGCCGGCGTTTCTCGCCATAAGCCAGCTCGGACACCGGCAGGTCGGCTCGTTCGAGCAGATGCACGGCGTTGAGCGTGTCCGTGACGCGCTGGGCGAGGCCTTCAACTCTCATGACATTGCGCAACAGATCGAGGCGAAAAGGCCCGCGTTTTTCAGCGAGCGCGGCGATGGTGGCGTTCTCGCGCACGGTCAGCCGGGTAAACAATTGATTGACCTGATAGCTCTTGGTGAGACCGAGCTGGCACACGTCGGTGACGCTCATGCCGGTAATGTCGCGGCCTTCGAACATAATGTGCCCTTCGGTCGGATGCATTTCGCAAGTCAGCATCTTGAAGAAGGTCGATTTGCCGGCGCCGTTGGGACCGATGATGCCGCGCCGCTCGCCGCGCCGTACCGAGAAATCGATTGCGTCATTCGCGAGCAAGCCGCCGAAGCGCTTGGTCAGTCCTTCGGCGCGCAGAATGGCGCCGCCGTCGGCAACCGGTTTCGGCCGCCGCGGCGACGGCGTCAGCACGATGCCCGGCGCCGCCCCAGGCTCCATCGCGGCCCCCGTGGACGCCGAAACCGAAGGGCGGTCGAGTTCAGCCGCTCTGCGAGGCTTGCTGTTTCCGCCGGCGAGCCGCGCCAGATCGACCAGGCCGCCGACGATGCCGCGGCGCAGGAAACACACCAGCAGCACGAACACGATGCCGAGCACCAATTTCCAGGTGGCGCCGAGATGCAGTGTCGTCTGGAAAAAATCGCTGAGGTAAAGCCAGACCGTGGCGCCGACCAGCGGCCCGAACAGCGTACCGGCGCCGCCGATGGCGGTCTGCATCACCAACTGCCCCGACGTGTCGAACATGAACGCATCAGGCGGCATGAAGCCCTGCATGATGCCGAGCAGGCCGCCGGCGAAGCCGGCATAGGTAGCGGCGACGACAAATGCAGTCAGCTTGTAGCTGTGGATGTTATGGCCGACCGCCGCGGCGCGGAGCGGATTGTCGCGGATCGCGCTGAGGACTGCGCCGATGGGCGAACGCACAATGCGCAGCGCGATGACAAGGCCGACGAAATACCAAAAGGCAAGGAACGCGTAGAGCATCCGGTCGGTATTGAAATGGATGGTGGTGAAGCCGAGATAGAGGTTTGGCGTCGGCACCCCGGGCAGCCCGTTCTCGCCGCCGGTAAAGGCCGACAGTGGATTGAATTCGACGAAGAAGAACACTTCGGCGATCGCCACGGTGATCATGGCGAAATAGATGCCGGTGCGGCGTAATGCGATAAGCCCGACCAGATAACCGACGGCGGCCGCGGCAACCGCGCCGATAAAGACCGCCGTCACGACGTGCGGAAAATTCACGACGGTGAGCAGATAAGCGGCGACCATGCCGCCGGTGCCGTAGAAGGCCGACTGGCCGAACGACAACAACCCGGTGAAGCCGAACAGAATGTCGAAGCCGATGCCGAACAGGCCCCAGACCAGGATGCGGTTGATGGTGGTCGGTGCAAATCCGAGATAGGGCAAAACGAACGGTGCCGCGATCAGCCCGGCTGCGGTTAGGGCCTCGATGAGAAAGGGACGTTGCTTGAACATATGCTGACCGCATTCACTCGCGGCTGGCGGTGCCGAGCAAGCCGTAAGGCCGCAGCACCAGCACCAGCGTCATCGCCACGAACAGCATGACGTAAGCATAACCCGGATTGAACATCGACGTGATGCTGATGATCTCACCCGCGATCAGGCCGCCGAGCACGGCGCCCGGAAACGAGCCGACGCCGCCGATGACGACCACGACGAAAGTCTGCACCAGGATCGACTCGCCGACGTCGGGGGCGATCGAAACGACCGGCGCGTTGACGATACCGGCAAAACCCGCCGCCATGGCGCCGATGCCGAACACCAGCATGAACACCTTATAGACGTCGATACCGAGTGAACCGACCATCACCGAATCTTCGATGCCGGCGCGCACAATCATGCCTATGCGCGTTCGATAAAGCACGACATACAGCGCAATCAGCGCCACCGCGACGATGCCGAGCAGCGCTAGGCGATACGTCGGATAGAACATGAAGCCGATCGGCGTGATCCCGGCGAACAGCGGCGGCGGTGGCACCGCTTTGGAAAGGCTGCCGAAGAAAAACCGCACGGCTTCGACGAAGACGATGCCGAGACCGAAAGTGACCAGCAGCTGATCCTCGTGCGGACGGCTATAGAAATGACGGATCACCACGCGCTCCATCACCACGCCGACCAGCATGACAAACAGCGAGCCGGCAATGATGGCGACGATAAACGAGCCCGTGTAGGTGTAGGCGACCCAGCCGGCATAGCCGCCGAGCATGAACATGGCGCCATGCGCGAGATTAAGGACGCCGAGCGTGCCGTAGATGATGGTCAGACCGGAGGAGATCAGCGCCAACAGAGCGCCGAGCACGAGGCCGTTAAAACATTGCGAGACAAAAGTGGGCCAGTTGATCACGCCGCTATCCGCACTTTTTCGGGATGCATTTTTCCGGCCCCGCCGCTTGAATGTCCGGCTTTATGCCGGGCCTTTTCGTCGTCTGGCAACCCGCAAAATAGCCGGGCCGCAAGGGAGCGAAGACAAGCTTCGCCCCCTTTGGCCCGGCCACGACAGAAACTATGCCTCCTCCGCGGCGTCGGGCGGAGGAGGCGTCTTACAGACCCCTCAGCTGTAGTCGCCGAGGTTGCAGCCGAATGCGTCCGGCTTCTGCATCAGCGGCGCCCCCGGTACGACCTCGGTGACCTCCCAGTAGTCCTCGCTGTTCTTCATGTCCTTCGGCGCCTTGCCGCGAACGATGATGACCGGACGAACCAGTTGATGGTCCTCGGGACGGAAATGCACTTGGCCGACGGTCGAGTCGAAGGTCTCGCCCTTCTCGTAGGTTTTGATGACGTCCGGCGGATAGAACGTGCCTGCCTCCGAGACCATGCGCGCCCAGATGGCGAATTGCATGTAACCGTTGTTGGCGCCCCATTCGGGCTTATAGTTGTACTTTTTATTGAATGCCTCGACGAACATCTTCGCCAGCGGATACTTGTCCTGCAGCGTCCACCAGAAGTCGGTGGCGGCATAGACGCCCTCGGTGAGCTCCGGCCCCACTTCCTTGGCCAGGAAGGGGATCTGGTACGGGATCACCATCTTCATCTTCGGCGTCAAGCCGAACTGCTTGGCCTGCTGCACCGACAGCACGGCATCGCGACCCCAATTGACGTTGACGATGAACTCTGCACCCGAATTGGCGATGTTGGTGAGATACTGGCTGAAGTCCTGCGTGCCGAGCGGCGAAACCTGGTTCGTCACCATGGTCCAGCCGCCATTGGCGGTCAGATAGTCGTTCACCGACTTGGTCACGGTGTGGCCGTAGGTGTAGTCCGGCGTCATGAACGCGGCCTTCTTGTTCTTGCCATAGGCCTTGACCAGCACCGGACCGATCGCGTTGGCCGCGGTCTCGCCGTAGAAGCACTGGCGGAACGAGTAGCGGGCGCAATCCTTGCCGGTGGTGTCGTTGGAGCCGGAAATCGCCACCAAGTAAAGAATCTTTTCGCGCTCGGCGAACTTGTTGAGCGCCACCGCGACTGCCGACGATGTCGATCCGGTCATGGCAACGATTTTGTTGTCGTTGATGAAGGTCTGTTGCTCTTGCACCGCGTCGTTCGGCTTGGCACCAGAGTCGGCGACCACCAGGTTCACCTGCTTGCCGAGCACGCCCTTGCTGATCTTGGGCGCGATCTTTTTGATCAGCGGATGTCCCTCGTTGATATGCTCGACGGCAAGCTGCATGCCCTTGAGCTCATCCTCGCCCTGCACCGCATAAGCACCAGTACGCGGCACGGTGGCGCCGATGGTCACGGTCGAGCCTTGCGAGCCGGCCGGCCAGGTGCCGAGCGGCGGCTGATCCTCGGCAAATGCCGGTACGAAGGTAAAGCCGCCGATCGAAAGCGCGCCGAGCCCGGCGCCGGTTGCGGCGGCGGCATGCAGCAGATGACGCCGTGAAAGGGGCGTCGCAATAGAACCGTTCTTCTTTGTCATGTCTTCCTCCCGTTGTTCAATCGTCGTTGTTTGCGAGCCACGAAACGTGACCGCGCCGTTTTTCGTCGCCCTTATCTTCTCATGGGCGCAGATTACAGCCTTGTCCCGGACTGCGCTGCCTATTAGGTCATGCCGCCTGCGAAATTTCGCCGCAATAAGACGAAAGACGTAGAGCCTTGCGGAAATCGCATAATCCGCAGCAATAACTGCGACTTAGGGGCCCCACGGCGTGCTGGCCTTAACCAAGCCCTGCGGTCGCCGGGCCTGATCTCGCATTTGCGTTGGGGTTAAACCGAAGCGTCGGCGGAATGCCCGATTGAAATAGGACAAGTCTGTAAAGCCGGCCTCGACCGCAATATCCGCGATCTTGCGAGGTCCCCACCGCGCGTCGCGAAGCATCATGGCCGCTTTTTCCAGCCGCCGCTCCACGAGGTGATGCGTGAAACTCCTGCCGGTCCCTTCAAGCAGCAGATGAACGTAGCGCGGTGTGACGCCGAGCAATTTCGCAACCGCCACCGCGCTCAGATTGGGATCGCCGCTTCTATTCTCGATGGTACGCAAAATGGCGGCTCGGCGAGCGGTCCGATTCATGCCGTTTGGTCGCAAATGCGACGCGCAGCGTTCAGACAAAATCGATTATCGATTCACTCTGGGCACAATCAAACAAACAAAATGCAAGTTTGTTCGCTCCAGGCACTGCTCTGCTTCGCTGTGAGCATAAAGTCGGTGCAAAGCGCGGCTGAGACGGCCCGCTATCGAGCCTCTTTCACGGCGACGCCGCCGGCGCGAAAGTCGGACGGAGTCGCACCGAAGTGTCGGCGGAACGATCGATTGAAGTACGATAGATCGGTAAAGCCCGCCTCGGCGGCAATGTCGGCGATCTTGCGCTGACACCACTGCGGGTCGCGCAATAGCGCGACGGCGTTTTCGAGCCGCTTCTGCAACACGTGATGGGTGAAGCTCTTGCCGGATTCTTCGAGGAGAAGATGTACGTAGCGCGGCGTGACTCCGAGTCGGGCAGCGACGAACGCAGCCGACAGATTGCCATTGCCAAGATTCTTGATGATTTCATTTTGGATGACCTGCCGTCGCGCCGCGCGCAGGCCGCGACCCCTTGCCGTCTCGCCTGAATCGCGGGTCGCGCCAAGCGTCAACGACACCAGATCGTGGATATGCACGACGACACGGTCGAGCAGCGGCGGCGCTGGAAACGCATCGCTTCGGAGCAGCGCATCGATATAGGCCGTGAGCAGCCGTAATGCTTCATTATGGCGCGGCACGGGGCGGAGCAGACAGGCGTCAAAATCCGCAAGCGCCGGGCCGAGCACAGTTCGCAGCATTCGCAAGCTGTAAAGCTTGGACGTACGAAAAATCGAAACGACGCCGGGATTCGCGGTGGAAGTCAAGATGCCCTGGCCTTGCTCGATTGCTGCTTCGCGGCCGCGTTGCTGCACCACGCGACCGCCGCCGAGCATCACGCTAAATACGAGATCGTCGCTATCGATATGCTGCGGGCCGCGCGGCGCGCGGCACGGGCCGATGAAGGTGGATGCCAGGCCGAGGTTCGGCAGACTGTGAAGGTTCGCCTCAAACTCAAAAGGCTGATCCCCGATCGGCTCGATGTCGTGCTTGAGGATCGTGCGGCCGTAGAGCTCGCAGATCGTCGCGATGCGGCCGTGTTCCGGCAAATCCCGGGTCGAAATCCGCATCATGTTGGCTGAACCGCAGTCTGCGGCAACTTAATCTCTCGCGGTTCAGAACCCGCCGCCTGGCGTATTTCCGACGGCGTGGCGCCATAGTGCCGGCGAAAAGCGCGATTGAAATAGGACAGATCATTGAAGCCGGCTTCGGCGGCGACTTCGGCGATCTTGCGCGCGTCATATTGTGGATTGCGCAGCAGCGCCGCGGCCTTTTCCAGGCGTCGCTCCAATACATGGTGGGTGAAACTTTTGCCTGTCTCTTCGAGAAGGAGGTGCACGTAGCGCGGCGTGACCCCGAGCAAGAGCGCGATCGTGATTGCACTCAAGCCGGGATCGCCGCTGCGGCGCTCGATTTCGCGCAGAATTGCGGAACGACGCGCCGCGCGGCCGCCACGCTCTTGCGCCAAGTGGCGCGCGTCGCCTTTCGCGCCGAGAAGCAGAGCTGTGAGATCGTAGACATGCGAGACCACAAGCTCGCAAAATACCGGGTCCGTAAATTTAAGCAGACGGAATGCGTCGATATAGCCGATCAGCAGCGGGAGAACCTCCGAACTGCGTGGAATCCGCTGCGTCATGCAGGCATCGAGGTCGGTGATTTTTGCTTCAAGAATGGCGCGGGGCAGCCGCAAGGCGATGTGCCGCGAAGGAGCTCCGATGAACACGCCGATCGGATGGGCGGCGCTCGCCAGTACAGCCTCTCCCTCCCCGATCACCGCCTCACGGTCGCGTTGCTGAAGGAAGCACCCGCCATTGAGTGCAAGGCCTAGCACTACTTTGGCAGATTTACTTTACGCTGCTCCTGTTTGCAAATCCATTTCTGGCAGTGCGGGCATTGTTGCGGTGGTGGCCGGGCGATGAGTTCGAGGATGGCTTGGCGTACGGCGGGCAGGGTTGGTTGAGGCGG
>DATAWA010000252.1:0-6206 GCA_036267435.1 Xanthobacteraceae bacterium
AGCACCGGGGGATCGGTGCGCGCATAGCCGGCGCGCGCATAGGACGCAATAAGCGCCTGTGCCCGCTGATCCGTGCCGGTCTCGCTGCCGTTCGCCATAGCTCGCACCCGCGGCCGGTCGATTGGCCGGCCTCCAAGCCACCGCATTTTGTGCTGTCGGCGGCAGCCCCTTAGCACGGCAACCGTCGCCTTTCGATGAAGATCGGAGCGGGGCGTTAATGCCGGGCCGGCCAAAGTGGGACGGAACGCTGATTTTAACGTAAAAGAATCAATAACTTCGAGGCTGCGGGTCGGGGTTGGCCGAAAGGCATGACAGCAGTCTGCGCCAAGCGACGACGACGCCAGTGAGGCTGAAGACAAAGCCCAAGGCGCACAAGGCGACGATCAAAGCCGTGCGCAGCGCCGGGCGCGCGGTGAGAACGGGGAAGTCGAGCCGGTGCAGACCGCCGAACAACCAGCGATAAGCGCGGCGCGATGGGTCGAGTTTTTCAAGCAGCACGCCGTTCGATGCATCGATGTCGAACCAGTCGTCGCCGCAGACGAGGCGAAACACCGGCGCGTTCGGCACGGCCGGGACGGACACATAATTGTCGGTGATGCCGACGACGAAAGCCGGTGAGCAGTTTGGGGCGAGACGGCTGGCCAGCGCATCGATGTCCTTGCCAGTAAGAAATGCGCGCTCGGATGCCGCGGACGAACCGGCAAGCGCGAGCCGTTGGATGCCGGACCTGGTGTGCTCACGCCGATAGATTCGCCCCCCGAAGGCGAACCACGCGGCCTCGACCGTCTGCGCATCGAGCTGCCGCGCTTCATCGCGCGGCAGGGCGCTCCAATCCGGCGCGCCGGTGAGGGCCGCTATTTCCGAAGCGGACGGCACTCCGGTCGAGAACAACATGCCGTCGTCCATCGAAAGCCACCCGCTGAAGATCCATGTCAGCACGAAGATCATGCAAACGAGTCCAAGCCAATGATGCAGCGCCTGCCAGCCGCGATAGGGCGACCAGAACGCCGCTCCGCGAATGCCGAGACGCAAGGTGCCGATCGCCGCGCCCGCGCTTGCAGTCACAAGTGCGATGAGCGAGAGCCACCACAACAGCCGGCCCCATGCGGCCGGATGGCTGCGCAGCGCTGCGAAGTAAAGCCAATGTGTAACGCTGCCGGCATAATTCCAGATGCGCTCGCGCCGTGCGGTGGCAAGAACGATCGCGCCGGTCGCGGAGGAGACATAAAGTTCGGTGCCGGGCGCATCGTGAAGCGCGATGCGATAGAGTGGGCGGTCGCGATCGTATTGTCCCGTTACGGTCCATTGATCGGAAGTCTCCAGCGCCGCAACTTGCGCTGCCGTGGCGTCCCAGTGCCGCCGCGCTGCGAATTCTTTCGCGATGCTTAGCGCCAGTTCGGCAGACCTAACGGCGGCGCTGGAAAGATCGGACGCGTGCAGCGCAATCGTGCGCGTTCTGTCCTCCATCAGATAAACCGGGCCGTCGCTGCGCTGCACGAGCTGGATGCGCGTTCTGTCATCGCTATGAGCGGCGGCAATTGCCTCCGATGGGCTACGCCTGACGCCGGCAAGGTCGAGCGGCGTCAGTCCCGCCAGACGATCCGCCTCGGTAAAAGCCGGGAACGGGACGAAATGCATGACGATGCCGCTCGCGAACCACATTGCGAACAGCAGGCAGAAGGCGACGCCGAGCCAACGATGCAGCAGAATCAGGACGCGCATTGTCGTGCGTGTGTGCCTCACCACTTGGCCGAAGCGGCAACTTCGTAGGTCCGCGGCTGGCCGAGATAAATCTGGTCGGGATAGCCGGGATCGGACCAAGCAGCGTAGACAACGTTCGTCAAATTGCGCACCCGCAGGGTGATGCGAAATGTCTTGATTTCCGGCCAGGCAACGTCGCGGCCGGGAATATCGACGAACGCATAGACATCGGCTGTCGTATAGGCGTCCATGGTGGTGGCGTTGTCCTGGTAGACAAAACGCGGCCCGACATGACGCACCGAGCCGCCGACCTCGACAGGCCAGCGCCAATAGTCGAAGCGATAGGAGGCGCCGGCATTGACGATGAGTGGCGCCACATTCGGCGGCGTGTTGCCGGTCCAGACGTCGAAACTGACGAAGCGCGAGTGATTCCAGGCCGAATTGGCCCAAAATTTCCAGCCTTCGAACGGACTGATCGCCGCCGAAACCTCAAGACCTTTGCTCTCGACCTCGCCGGCGAGGTCGACCGTCGTCGTATTGACCGGGACATAGACGTTGCGTTGGACGATGTCGTAAAGCGACACCGTCCACTCGGCTTTGTCGTCCCAAAATTGTTGTTTGGCGCCCGTCTCGTAGGTGCGCGAACTCGTCAATTGCAGGGATGTGCCTGGCGTGAGCGAGAAGATGCCGGCAGCCGCGGGATCGTATGCGGTGGCATACATGCCGTAGAACATCAAATCGTGGATTGGCTCGTAGGTGGCTGCGGCGCGGTAGGAGACCGGCGTCCAGGTCTTCGAGAACGGAAGACCGGTTGGGATTGTGCCGTCGAAGTTGATGCCGGAGCGATCGAGCGTTAAGGCTTCGAGCCGCGTGCCACCAATCAGCGCAAAAGCCGGCGTCAGCTTGAGGCGATCTTCGAACGATCCCGCAATGTCGGTCAGGCGGCTGCCGCGGGTGTCGGTGAATTCCGGCGCACCATATAGGCCCTGGACCGGATCGACGACGGAGACAAAATCGTAAGGATAGATTTCGGGAGCGCCGGTGTCGTCCGCTTCTTGGAAGGTGATCCAGTTGCGGCTCGCCTGGAGTTGCGCGGCGAACCGGTTGTCCATGCCGAACAGCCGCGAATCCCAGGTAAGATCGGCATTGTCGCCGATCATTTGTTGATCGTGATAAACGAAGAAGCGGTCGCGATCGATCACGCCGGGCATAAATTCAGCTCCGTCGTCGAAGGCGTGGGTCTCGCTGTCGAGCCAATTGGCTTTGGCCCGCCAGTAATAGACCTGATCCTTGATGGTGACGTTGTTCAGCGGCGACCACTCAAATCCGCTGCGCAGCCATAATTCCTGGGCGCCGGTGGCGTTGTCGGCGACGTCGTAATTGGTCGTCAGCGTGCGCCCGTCGATCGTGACCGATCCGAGGTTGTCGCCGGAGAACGTGCTGAACGCGTTGCCCGAGAGGACGCCGCTCACCGCGTTTGCTCCGGCAAACGAGTTCGGCACCAGCGGCGTGCCCCAATAGGCTTGTCCGGAATCCTTTTTGTATTCGACCGCACCCCACACCATGAAATTGTCGGTGGCGTGGTAGTTCAGTTGACCGGACAGGTCGGTCAGATCGCGGAAATCGCCGTCAATGAAACTGTTGAGCTGCCCGCCGGATGCGTCGAAACGGTAATCGAGGCCCTTGATCCCGGTGTTGCCGCCGGAACCGTAATGCGCGAGCGGCGATCCGTAGGAATCGAAGGAAAAGTCCGCTTCGCTCTGGACCGGCCCGCTGGTCGGTTGCCGGCTGACATAGTTCACCGAGCCGCCGATGGCATTGAGCCCGGTCATCAGCGACGACGGCCCCTTGAGGAATTCGACCTGATCGAGATTGGCGGTGCCCATCCAACGTGCCGTGATGTCGGAAGGTCCGGTCCAGATGCCGTTATAGAGCGTGTTGATTTCGCCGAAACTGAAACCGCGCATCGAAAAATTCGCCGGCGCGCCGGCGGAATCGCCGGCCAAGACACCGACGGCGCCCGCCGCGGTATCGGTCGTGGTGCGGTAGCCCTGGTCCTCGATCGTTTGCGCCGTAACGATATCGACGCTGGCCGGCGTCTCGACCACCGGTAAACCGAGCCGGCTGGCACTGGTCGCGACCCCGCTCAGCGGCGTTGCCGGAATTCCGCCGAGCGCATTGGGCTGCGACGGGCCGGGGCTTGGCGTCGAAGGGACCGGATTCGGCGCCGGCGGCGTCGCCGCCTGGGTCTGCGGATTTTTCACCTTGCCGCGCTTTGTCGGCCGCTTCCCCGACACATCGATTCGCGGCAGATCGTTTTTCTGCGCGGTGGTTTGCATCGGGGTCGGAGGGTTGGGCTGGGTGGCGGTCTGCGCGCTGGCCGGAGTGGCCAGCGCCAGCGCCGCGAGCGCCGATGTTGAGAGGAAAAGGTTGCGGAATGCGAAAACGCAGCCGCGATTGCGGCCGCGAAGGATGACAGAAAACACGCCACGCCCCAACGGCGAAGACCGTATCCGTCACCGCGATTTTGGTTGATTAGCGGTCCGCACTCGCCATTTAGGGACCGAGAAACAACCGGACTCGAAGTTTACGTCAGGACACCCCGCCCAACGCGCTCGCGCGTGACTCGTTGCCGGTGGCAGATCTCCTGGCTCGCGGGTCAGTGTCTTTAGCCGCCTTCCCAGGAGCGTCGGTTGCTCCCAGTGGCAATGCTGGCCGAAGACTCGCCGCTTACAGTTGCGGGGGCAGCCGCGGCGTTGAGCAAGACTTCGCTCGCACCGCGTTCCCTTTTGATCCCTTACGGGAACCACCGCGAAAGATTGTGCAGAGACATTCGCAAGCGGTCAAGCCGTCAAGCCGTTTCCGCAGCCGCTCAGCCCGCGAGCCGGCGACGCTTGTGGCGATGCGTGTGATGATGCGTCTCGCCGCGGCCATGGCTGTGCATGCCGTGCGCCGGCAGATAAACCACCCGGCCGTAGCGGACTCCCCGCTCGGCGACGATGTGATCGGCAAATTTCTGCACCTCGGAACCGCGACCTTTGAGTACGGTGACTTCCATGCAGCTTTCATGGTCGAGGTGCATGTGCAGCGTTGCTTGCGCCAGATCGTGGCGATCGTGAAAATCGCGGGTCAGGCGATTGGGCAGGTCGCGCGCGGCATGATCGTAAATGTAGATGAGCGCGGCGACGCACGGCCGCGCTCCGCCGACCGCGGTCGCCGCCTGCTGCATCCCGGCGCGGGCGAGATCGCGGATCGCCTCGGAGCGGTTGGCGTAACCCCGTGCGCGCATGTAGCACTCAATCTCGGTATCGAGTTCGTCGTCGATGGTGATGGTCACGCGCTGCATCGCTGTCTCCTCGTTGCGGCGGCGCGATCCTAGCTCCGCGGCCGGCTATTTGGCCTGCGCTTGCGCCGGCGGCAATGTCTCTACGGTGAACAAGCCAGGCGCATTCATCACCGCATTGAAGCGGCCGAGCGCGTCGAGCTTCTTGTTCATGTCGTCGAGCTTGGGCAGCCACGAGGCGGCGATGGTGTATTTGAACCCGGCGCTGGTCGCTTTGCTGCGAATCTCTGCGACGCCCATGGCGTCGTCCGGCGCCTTTTGCGGCGAAACCTGTAACGTGCCCTGGCCGGCGCTCGCCACCGTAGCGATGGCGATGCCGTCGGCCGGGCAGGGGCAGGGCGATTTGGGACCGCTGTAATACACGACCGTTACGCCGCCCGGCTTGGCATCAAGCCGCTTGAGCGCATCGAGCCCGATGCGAATGCCGACCGGCAGATAGGCGCCAAAGAAGCCGTGGATGCGGGTGACTACGCCTCTGGACATGACATCCTCCTCTTTGGCTCGTCGGCGGAAGTAGCGTCTGGCCGACCGATCCGGTATGCACTTTTATGAATAATATCATACTACGAACTTGACCTATTCAACAATTACACTTGGTATCTCACCTACACCTGGTATCCCACCGACCCGGTCAACGGCGATCAATTCCACCAGCATGACGATCGGGTCTATGGCGGGGCAGGCGCCTCGCGCACCATTGAAGACTCGCTGTTCAACCTGCCGACCGAGACAGTGTTCGGCTTTCATTCGCCTACGACGACATCAATGTCGCGTTGAGCAATACGGTGCAGCGTCGGTTTCTTTCGGGCATTCTCAGCGATTTCCAGTCGCCGCCGCTCAGCATCTTCAACGGGCAGATCGGCTATCGTTTCGCCAACGGCTGGCGGATCCAGTTCGACGGCCTCAATCTGCTGAACGCACGGACCGATCAGGCGACCTATGCTTGTTGCTGCCGCCTTCTGAGGCGCTGCGGCCGGCCGCCTATGGAAATGCACTTCACTGGCGCAGCACTTCCACGGTAACGTGTGAAAGGCTGCGAAACCGCCGCAGCCGCGACTGGTAATAGTCCGGCCCGCGCGGCTGGCAAGTCTCGACCGAGAGGATCGCGGCGAGGTGGCCCGGGCCGAGCCGCCACACATGGAAATCCGTCAAGCGGTCGCCG
>DATAWA010000253.1:0-16655 GCA_036267435.1 Xanthobacteraceae bacterium
GCGGCGGCGCCGGGAAAAACGCGTTGGTGCGGGCCTGATAAGCGCGAAAGGCGTCGCGTCTGCGCTCCAGCATGTGCGCTTCGAGCGGCGGAATGCCGGAGATGTGCACCAGCAGCCAATACATGCAGACCGGGCCGGCCAGGGCGATAAAACCCCACGGCCAGCCGCCGCTCAAATCGATGGCAAAGAGCGGGTAAGCGAGCCAGCCGAACCACTCGGAAAAGTAGTTCGGATGCCGCGACCAAGCCCACAGGCCGGCGTTGCACACCTGCCCGCGATTAGCCGGATCGGCGCGGAAACGCCGAAGCTGTCTGTCGGCCATGCCTTCGCCGGCAATCGCGCTGATCAAAACCGTCGCGGCAAGAAAATCCAGCGGGCGTAGCCCTGGCAGCGGATTCCAGGCCGCCAGGATTACGGAGACAGCGAGCGGAACGCTCACCAGCGCCTGCTTTTGCAAAAGCCAAAACATTTGCATCGGCGCGCGATCGCCCCAGTCGCGCAACAGCTTGGCGTAACGCGGATCGTCGGTGATTTTCAAATTCCGGCGGGCGATGTGGCTGCCGAGCCGGAGCGCCCAGATGGCGATCAGGGCTGACACCAGGACCTGCCGTTCCGTAAAATTACCCGACGGCAGCGCCGGCGCCATAGCGCCGCCAGCGCCAATCGCGCCCAGGCCGAACGTCCAGACTGCGTCGACCCAGCCTGAATTTCCCGTCCGGCGCCAAACCAGCCAGGCACCGGTCATGACGATTGACAGTGCTGCGGCGACCGCGATCGAGAGCAGGGCAACCTGGGCGCCGATCATGGCGAAACCGCCGCATGCTGCACGCCGCTGTCGTGTTCAGCCGTCGCGTCAATAAAGGCATCGGTGTCGCGCAAGACGGGGGCGAGAAACCGCAGCGGCAGCGCGAATGCGCCGATAATGCTGAGATGTCCGACCCAGGCATAGGTCAGTACGGTCGCGTCGTCGCCAGCAGCATGAAGCTTGGCGGCGAGCCGGCTGGCATTGCCCGGATCGACCATGCCGTCGTTCGCGCCGGTCAGCAGGAGCGCCGGCGGCGCGCCGCGCGTGACATGCGAGATCGGCTGGGTCGTCGCATCGTTGGCGCCGCCGAAGATGGTCGTCAGCGGGCCGTCGCGCAGCGGCAGAAAATCATAAGGGCCGGAAATCCCGATCAGTCCGGCAATATCGCGACCGGGTATGAGATCGACAGCCGCGAGCCAGCGGCTGTCGAGCGCAAGCATCGCGGCAATATAGGCGCCAGCCGAATGGCCCATCACGAACAGCCTGTCCGGATTGCCGCCGAAGCGTGCCACGTTATCCTTTGCCCAGCGCACGGCGCGTGCGCCGTCTTGGAGAAAACCCGGATAATCGGCTTCGGGATAGACACGATAGTCTGGCACTACGACGACATAGCCGCGTCCGGCCAGCGCCCGCCCCACGAAGCGGTAAATCTCCTTGCTGCCGCTCTGCCAGGAGCCGCCGTAAAAGAAGACGACCACCGGCGCCACCGCGGCGGTGTTCGGCCGATAAACATCGAGCGTTCGCCGCGCTCTCTCGCCATAGGGGATCGAACGCGTGATTTCCAAGCCGTTATCGAATGACAGAGCATTCAGTACAGTTGCGGGCGAACACGCGGTCAGAACGAGCGGCGCCAGTACGCCGACCGCCGTTCGGCGGCCACGCGTTTTGCCCGAAATCGCGGACGATCCGCCGGCGGCCACGACGAGCGTATGGTCGGCTGCGCTCTGCATGGCTGCGCCGATCAGAGGCGGATTAGAGGTTGCAGAATCCGGCCCATCCAGCCTTGAAGCTTTATCCCGCCCTGCAGAGTGACTAGGCAGATGCAGGGAACGCCGTCCTCAACGACAGGGTCGTGCTCGACACTTTCATCGGCCTCGTCGAAATCGCCGGGGCCGAAGCGGCCAAGCGCGTGATGGAATGCGCCTTCAAACACACAGGTCCATTCCGTGCCGTTATGCTTGTGCCGCGGCAGCCGCGTTCCCGGCGCTGCTTTGAGCATAAAAACGCGGATGTCATCGTCGCCCTCGACGCCGACCTCCCGCCATCGCACGCCGCGTCCGATCCATCGCCAGGACCCGAGCGGATAGCGCGACAGCGGAGCCGGCAGC
Organism: Xanthobacteraceae bacterium; assembly: GCA_036267435.1. Classification (GTDB taxonomy): domain Bacteria; phylum Pseudomonadota; class Alphaproteobacteria; order Rhizobiales; family Xanthobacteraceae; genus BOG-931. The sequence goes on from DATAWA010000253.1 coordinate 2,134, forward strand.
GCCAGTTCGGTTTTCGCAAGTACCACTTCGGCGGCCGGTGCCATGTCCTGCGCGTCAAGCCGCGTCATGGTGCGCTCAAGCGCGCCGGCGCTCAAGCTTGCCGGCTCGGCACCTTCCAGCAACGTGCCGCCGACTTGCTCCAGCGTTGCGACCGCGTCGCGGCAGCGGGCGCAAAGCGAAAGATGCGTCGCCACCACGAGACCCCGCATCTCATCGAGCGTTCCGGACGCAAACGCCGCAAGGGTCGCGTCGCTTGGATGATGCGTGATTGTCATGTCAAATCACCGAGCAAGTGGTGCAGCCGCCCCATGGCGAGGCGAAGCCGCGATTTGACCGTCCCCAGCGGGAGATTCAGCGCAGCGGCGATGTCGCCGTGAGCGCGGCCCTCGAAGAAGGATAGCTGTACGACGCGCAGCTGTTCGGCGGGAAGTTGATCGAGCGCCGTCCGAACGCATTCTTGCAGCTCCGCCGCGTCAAGCGGGCCGTCGGGACGCTCGGGTTCCTGCTGCGCCGGTATCTCCGAGGCGGCAAAGAGTTTGGCGCGGCGATCGGTGCGCAAGCGGTCGATCCGAAGATTGCGAGCGATCGTATAAATCCACGCCGATGCGCTGGCGCGGGCGGGATCGAATATGGCCGATTTTCGCCACACCGTGACGAGCGCCTCCTGCGCCAGATCCTCGGCGGCGTCGGCGGCGGCTCCGCCGCGCATCAGCATCGCCTTGATCCTCGGCGCGTAATACGCGAACAGTGCGGCAAAAGCCGTCCGGTCCTGACGCGCCGCGATAGCGGCGATCCAGTCGGCGGGGCTTTCCCCGATCACGGCCTTGTCATCGTCTCGCATGGCCGCCTCGCGCAGGGCAGGCGCACGCTGATAATCCCGCCAAGACGGCCAAGCTACTGCGGTTGCAACCTGCATGCCCGCTGATACGGCGGGATGCTCGGTTTGGATCAATCGCGGCGAGGCCGGCGAGTGATCCAATCCGCGCGCCTCGCCGTATCCCCGGCCAGAACCCGAACAGCCATCCGGCTGCCGGACCGTTGGCACGCAAGCAGGCCCGATCGATGCACGGCACCATCCAGCGCCGAAAGAACGTTGCCGTCATTGGAACCGGCATCTCCGGCATGTCAGCGGCCTGGTTGCTCAGTCTAAAGCATGACGTCACGGTCTACGAGAGCGACAACCGCATCGGCGGCCATTCTAACACCGTCGTCGTGCCGGGTGCGAATGGTCCGATCGCCGTCGATACCGGGTTCATCGTTTATAACGAACTGACCTATCCCAACCTCACGGCGCTGTTTGCTCATCTCGATGTGCCGACGCAATTGTCCGACATGTCGTTCGCGGTCTCGCTGGGCAACGGTGATCTCGAATATTCCGGCAATAACCTCGCCGGCCTGTTCGCCGAGAAGCGCAATCTGGTTCGCCCGCGCTTCTGGTCGATGCTCCACGACTTGCAACGTTTCTATCGCGAAGCGCCGCGCGATCTGGCCCGGCTCGAGCAGCATCACACGACGCTCGGCGACTATCTCGACGCCAAAGCCTACGGCGCGGCGTTTCGGAACGATCATCTTCTGCCGATGGCGTCGGCGATCTGGTCGGCGCCCGCCCGCACCATCCTCGATTATCCGGCGGCGTCATTCGTCCGTTTCCAGCAGAACCACGGCTTGTTGAAACTGCGTAACCGGCCGCCGTGGCGGACGGTGACCGGAGGCAGCCGCAGTTACGTCGAGCGCCTGACGCGGCGCTACGCGGATCGCATACGGATCGGCAACGGCGCGGCGGCGGTCAGCCGCGGCGCTGACGGCGCCGCTGTCCGCGACCGCAACGGCAACACCGCGCTTTTCGACGCTGTCGTGATGGCAACCCATGCCGACGACGCGCTGGCGCTGCTCGATCATCCGTCTGCCGACGAGCAGCGCTTGCTGGGTGCGTTCGGCTATAGCCACAACGTCACGGTGCTGCATTCCGATCCGGCGCTGATGCCGCGGCGGCGGGCGGTATGGTCAAGCTGGAATCACCTCGGCGTCGCACCCACGGACGATGCCTGTGTCTGTCCGACAGTCACCTACTGGATGAACTTGCTGCAAGGGATTCCGCATGAGACGCCGCTGTTCGTCACGCTCAATCCCCACCGCACGCCGCGCGCGGTCTGGCACCGCGAAGTCTATCGGCATCCGATGTTCGATTCGCAGGCGATCCGCGCGCAGCGGGACCTGTGGAGGCTGCAGGGGCGGCACAACACCTGGTATTGCGGCGCCTATTTCGGCGCCGGCTTCCATGAGGACGGCTTGCAGTTAGGCTTGGCCGTCGCCGAAGCGCTCGGCGGCGTGCGGCGGCCCTGGCAGGTCGCCAACGAATCCGGCCGTATTGTACTTTCGCCTTCGCCGGTCGGCGCGCGGCACGCAGAGGCCGGCGCATGACTGTGCGTTCGGCATTATATGTCGGTTCTGTCATGCACCGGCGGCTGCGACCGCAAGTCCATCGGCTGCGTTACCGCGTCTTCTGGCTGCTGCTCGATCTCGATGAGATTGCCGCACTGCCGCAGGCGCTGCGGCTGTTTTCGTACAATGGCTTCAACGCGGTGAGCTTCCACGATGCCGACCATGGCGACGGCTCCCCAGCGCCGTTGCGCGATCAGGTCGAGACGCATCTGCGCGGCGCCGGCATCGAGCTCGATGGCGGCGCGATTCGCCTTTTGTGCATGCCGCGAATCTTCGGTTACGGCTTCAATCCGCTCAGCATCTATTTCTGTTATCGGCCGGACGGAAATCTCGCGGCCATCCTCTACGAGGTCCACAATACCTTTGGCGAGCGCCATTGCTATTTGTTCGCTGTCGATCGCGACGCCGGCGCCGCTGTCGAACATGACTGCCGCAAAAGCTTCTACGTGTCGCCGTTCATGGACATGGATGTGAGCTATGCATTCCGCGTCGTCGCGCCGGACGAGCGCATCGCCTTAGCGATCCGAACGGCCGACGGCGCGGGTCCGTTCCTGATCGCGGCGCTCGCCGGACGCCGCATCGCGCTGACCGACGCGGCGCTGTTGCGGGTGCTGCTGACGTTTCCGTTGTCGACGCTGAAAGTGATCGGCGCCATTCACTGGAATGCGCTGCGCATGTGGCTGAAGGGATTCAAATTGCGGCCGCGGCCGCGTCCGCCGGACCATCCTGTCACGGTCGTGGGTCATCGGAGCTGATCGCGTGACCTTTGCTCCGACATATCCGAGGACCGGCCGACCACGCCAACCGGCTCCGACCCGGGCTGGCCGTCTGGTGGAGCGCGCCTTGCCGGCGCTGCGAACCGGGCGCTTGCGGCTGATCCTGCCAAGCGGCGACATCATCGAGCGTTGCGGCCGCGATCCGGGCCCCGAAGCGGTCCTGCAGGCGCATCGCTGGCGCGCGTTGTGGCGGATTCTCATCGGCGGCGAAGGCGGCTTTGCCGACGGCTATCTCGATGGCGACTGGTCGACGCCCGACCTCGGCCATCTGCTCGAATTGCTCATGGCCAACGAGGCCGCGCTCGGCCCGAAGGCGAAGAGTTCGCGCTTGAGCCGCGCCCGCAACAGGCTTCTGCACCGGTTGCGCGCCAACACCCGGCGCGGCAGCCGCCGCAACATTGCCGCGCATTACGATCTCGGCAATGACTTTTATCGGCTGTGGCTCGATGACGGCATGAGCTATTCGTCGGCGCTTTACGCCTCCGACAACTCGCTTGAAAGAGCGCAGGACGCCAAGCTCGACCGTATCGTGTCGCTGCTCGAACTCACCGGCGGTGAAAGCATTCTGGAAATCGGCTGTGGCTGGGGCGCGCTGGCCGAGCGGTTGCTTCGCCGCTGCAATGCAAACCTCTTTGCCGTTACGCTGTCGGCCGAGCAGCTCGGCTATGCCCGCACGCGTCTCGCCGCGGAAATCGAGCAGGGAAAGGCCGACTTGCGGCTCCTCGACTATCGCGAGATCGCGGGCCGTTTCGACCGCATCGCATCGATCGAGATGCTCGAAGCGGTCGGCGAGCGCTATTGGCCGCTTTATTTCGGCAAACTCTCATCGTCGTTGCGACGGGGCGGCGTCGCTGTTCTCCAGGTCATTACCATCGCGGAGGATCGTTTTGACGCATACCGCAAGCGCCCCGATTTCATCCAGCGCTACATTTTCCCCGGCGGCATGCTGCCTACCCGCTCGATCATTGGCGACGCGGCCGCGCGCGCCGGCTTTGTATTGACGCACCACGAATCCTTCGGCGACAGCTACGCCAGAACGCTGCGAGAATGGCGCGAGCGTTTTCTGCGCGCTTGGCCGAAGATCGAGCGGCTCGGATTCGACGACCGGTTCCGGCGCATGTGGGATTATTACTTGGCCTATTGCGAAGTCGGTTTCCGCACCGGTGCCGTCGATGTCGGCTTTTTCAAACTGGTGCAGTGAGGGGCGGGTGGAAGTTTGGTGGGCGCACAAGGACTCGAACCTTGGACCCGCTGATTAAGAGTCAGCTGCTCTACCAACTGAGCTATGCGCCCTAACCGACGACAGACGAAAGGTTAGGAACTTCCACCGTGCGGGCCGCTTATGGCCGCGCGGCTGCGTATCTAGGGCATTGCGCGCGCGCTGCCAAGAGCGGGCAAATTGCCGGCTGAGTCCGTGACAGAATTGCCGGATAAATCGGCCGCCGGATCGGCCCCGCGCGCCGTGGCGGCTGCGGGCGGTGCGGCAAAGCCGGGCGCATTCACGGCGCGATAAAACCGGGCCAATTGCGCGGCATCGGTGTCAAACCAGCCGGAGAGCCAATCGTGATAGGCGGTGGCCGCCTCGCCTGCCGGCGCTTTGCCGTGCAAGACGGCGGCGGCCAGATGCGCGGCCATGATGCCCGACGTGATCGCGCGGAGCACGCCGTGCGAGGAGGCCGGATCGAGCAGGGCTGCGGCGTCGCCTGCCATGAACCAGCCCGGCCGCGCCACTTCGCCGGAGAGCCGCCATGTCACGTCGGCGCCGCGCGACGGTCCGGCCGGCACCAGATGCGCAAATTCCCGCGGTCTGAAGTCCGGGTCGGGGCGGCGGCCGCCGAACGCAAGATGCGTCCATTGATAGGTGTTGGGCCGCACTTTGGCGGTCCAGATCCAGCCGCTCGCATCCCCGGTCAACGCCGGCGCGTCGTCGCGTTGCGGACACGCGCCGTGTGCGTAGCCGTAACGCGCCAGCAGGCGCGGCGAGCGCGCCGGAAATCCGATGCGAAGCCGCCGCGCCAACAGCCGAGCGCGGCCGGTCGTGTCGATCAGGATGCGGGCTTGCTTGCGCCCGGAAGATGTGTCGATTGCGCCGTCCTCGTGCATGGCTTTGACAACGCCGGGCTGACAGACGGCGACTCCCAATTCGCGGGCGCGCTTCAGCAGCATGGCGTCGAAATCCTGCCGCCACACCTGCATGCCGGTCCATGGGCCGCGCGCATCGGCGCCGAACGGCTCGAAGCGGCGTTCGCCGTTCCATTCGATCCAAATTCCCGGATGACGCGCGCCGATAACGCCGGCGAGGCGATCGGCAACGCCCAATTGGCCCAACAGCGGTTCGAGGCCCGGATGCAGCGTTTCGCCCGGGCGTTCGCGGGCGAAACATTCGCGCTCGAACACGATGACGCGCAGACCGCGTTGCGCACCGGCGATGGCCGCAGCGCTGCCCGCCGGGCCGCCGCCGGCGACGATTACGTCGGCATCGACGTGTCGAGACGCCACCGCCCGTCCTCGCGCTTGTACAGAACGACACTGCCGGAGACGTAAAGCACCACCCTGTCGATCATCTCGATCAGCACGATGCGCGCATCGGCCGGGTCGTGTTTGTCGCCGGCATTTTCATTGGAGCGGAAGACGACGAAACGGTAGCGGCACGGGCCGGTGAGCTTCATGGCCAGCGATTGCTCGGCCTCCGCCAGCTCCGGGTCGTTGTCGTCGGCGCCATGGAACGACAGCACCGACCACTTCGATTTCTCGGTCATGGACTGGACGTAAGTGCCGCCGCGGATGCCGAGCGCCCAATAAACCGCCTCCATGGCAAGCACGCGCGCCTCGTATTCGGCCAGGCTGACGCGCGACGTCAGCGAGGCGGTCATGGTCTTGGGCATGTCGACATAATCGACGCGCATCACGTCCTGATAGGCGGCGTAATGATTGCCGTCGACGACCCGCTCGGACGGGCCGCGCACGCCGTCCCATGGCACGTATTGGCCGCCGGCGACGGGCGCTATGCCGATCTCTTCGTCGGTCATCGGCGCGTTGGTCGGCCATGGCGTTACGGCGCGGCCCAGCAATTTGTTGGGCTGGAATTCGCGCGTCGCGTCGGGCGATATGCCGGGCCAGTAGTTGCCGAGCGACGCGCACAGTTTGGCATCTTCGACGAAGGGCGAGCCGAGCCCATAGCCCGCCAGGAATTTTTGAATCGGCGCTTCCACGTCGGTGAAATAAATGCCTTGGCTGGTGTCCCAGCCGGGATCGAAAAGGCCGGGAGAAGCGTCCGGCAGTCCGGTCAGGGTTTCCGGCAACGGGCCGCTCGGAATCTGAACGGGTCCGCCGCCGCTCTGCGGCTGTGTGATGATCGCGCTCACCGTGACGTCGTCGATGGAAAACCCGATCGGCAGCGTGATATTGGCGGCGATCCGGGTCTGCGACAGGGCGAACGGCGGCAGTGGCCACAGCGTTTCGCGCAGCACCGCGGGCACATCGTTCTGCCACCACAGCATGAGCTCGCGCTGCCGGACTTTCGGGAAAAAATCCGGCGGGCCTACCATGCAGTAAGCCGGAATGCTGTCGGGGATTTCGGCTTTAAGCTGCGCGCAGTGGGCGATCACCCAGCCGTCGCCGGTAAAATCGATATAGTGTTGCGCTTGATAGCCGCCGTTTTCGATGACGGTCATCAGATTGGGATCGTTGTTGAGATCATCGACGCTGCCGTCCGGCAGCACCTTGTGACGGACGTTGAGATATTCCGGCCCCGGCCGCTGCGTGTTCGGCGAGCGGTCGTCAAAATAGCCAAACGGGCCGTCCGACCAGGCCGCCGGCAGAACCTGCATCGAGGAATATTCCAGATTCTTGGGATCGGACATGTAGCGTTTGTCGACCGGAAAGGTCAGCGGCTTGCCCTCGTATTGCGCCGCCTCAAACAGCGGTGCGGGCGCCGGCTCGATGACGCCCGGCCCGAAAGCCGCGTTGGTCGCGAACGACGCAATCTTCTCGTTGCGGATGGTGAACGGATAATTTTCGAGGTCGGCGCCGCGCCAATTGTTGCGATAGCCGCTGACGTCGAGGAATTGGTGAAAACGCGCCAGTTCGTCGTTGCGCAGATCGCGGCCGACGTCGATCGTGAGATCGAGGTTGCGAATGCATTCCTTGCCGTCGAACAGCTTCTGCACCGGCACCCAGAACTGGCGGGTCGCATCGCCCGGTTCTTTCGGGTCGGTGCTCGAATCCGCCGGCAGGAAATCCTGCGGCCCGAAGCTCTGGTAATCGCCGTTCATTTGCACGGCGAGATAGGGGGCAAAACGCTGCGGCACGGCGCGAAACTCGAACGGCTGGCCCGGATCGAGTCCGTCGAAGGCGCGCGTCGCGCCATTATACTGCGAACCGATGGTGCCGAGCCGGGCGACGCCGGCGCGCGCGAAGCAAAGCTCGGCATGCCGCCCATGCACTGAATTCGGTGTGTTGCGGTATTCCAGCGCAAACACCGCGACGGCCATCGGACGATCGGGATAAAGCTTGCGCAAGTCGGCGAGGCTCGGCGGCAAGGCGCCGTAGACGTAATTCTCCACCGCGTCGATTTCGGCGACGGTCGGAAAACCTTCGAGGGTCTTGCCCGCACGGTCAGCCACCACGGTCGGCGATGCAAAGGCGTGATAGAGCAAGCTCTGGTTCGGCTTGCCGACTTCGACGCCGCGCTGGCCGGCGACGTTGAAATCGCCGTAGCCGGGGTAACTGCGGTCGATCTTGGCGAGCGTCTTGGCGAGTTGGGCGCGCAAGTCGGCGGCGGTGATGTCGATCTCGCCGCCGGTGACGTCGAGCATCATCTGCCGCCAGCCGAGCGGCGCCAGCCGGCGGCACGCGGCGGCGACGGCGTCGATCAGCGGCTGGGCGGGCGCCGCGGCGAGTTTGCAGCAACCACCGACGAAGAACGCGCCGGCGGCAAGCGTGCCGCCCTGCAGGAATGCGCGGCGTGTCGGCATTCCACGACGGGTTCCATGCGCTGACTGGTGTGTCGGCATCTTGTCCCCCCGATCGACCGCCGCTGGCGCGAGCCGACGGCTCCCTCGCGGAACAATAAGCCTTCAAGCAACCTGGAGTCTACTATGTATATATAAGCACTATAAGGTTGTGGTGACCTTGCTTGTACCGAAGCCGCCCTCGGAACGGCCGAAGGCCATACCCGCGGGCGGGCACGCTCCTAGATCGGCGTCCTTGCTGTCACCGCGCTGGAGCGTCCGGCTTGGCGCAACCGTCCTTGGGCACGGAAGGTTCGGCGCGGAATCTGTCGATGCGATCGCGAAAGGAGGCACCATCCGCGGGACCATAAAACACGTATCCGACGATTGCCTCCCACATTTCGCGCTCCTCCGCCAACGTGGCGGGCAGCGCGAGACCGAGCGCGTCGGCGAGCGGCTTGCGACCGATATTGACCATCGCTTGGACCGTGGCGCTCCAAGACGTGGAAGCGACGTTGGCCATGCGATAGCAATAAACCGCAATCACGAGCGGAGCGACGACCGCGATTGTATCGAGCAGCCGATGTTCGCAGTCGATAAAGACGATGATGAGCGATGCGAGCGAGAATGCTAGACTGAGATAGAAAGTCGCAACGAACAGATCGACGAAGACCTTGGCGCCTTCATATTCCGTCCGTGTTTGATCCGGTACGACCGACCACAACTCGGTCCACATGATCTGGGAGTCGAGATTGTAGCGGCTGACGCCGTAGGTTTCGAAAGATCGCAGCGCATTTGCAAATCCGGTCGGTGCGATCTGATCAATATTGCTGGGATAGCGCGCCAGACGCTCCCAAGCCAAGCCGGTCTCCCATTCCTGACCAGAAATGCCGGCGTCGACAGTGGCACGCAGCGTCCGGTACTTTCGTTTTTGCCAGTCCACCGCGCGTTGGCGAAGCCATTTCGGCCAAGAATAACCTTCGAGAAGGCGGTAGAGCGGTGTCGACATAACATTGAGGACCGCGCCCGACGCAATCGAAACGCCGGCGAGCCAGGAAATGGCCGCCGCGCCCGTCAACCCGCTGACCGCAGCGGGAACGGGATAGCCGGCGGCGTCAAGCATCGGCAACGTGATGAACCAGACCGCCAGCACTGCAAGCGCACTTGGAAAAATCCACGCCAGCAAAGGAAACAGGCTTTGTCCGGCGGCGGTTTTCAGAATGTCGAGCAACGTGAACTCATTTGTGGGCGCTGCGTTATGTGGCCGCGTGGCATTCCCGGATTATCAGTCTCGCTCCCTTGCGGGCTTTGGAATTGTCGGCAGCGGAATGCGTGGGTTGGGTGGATTGGGCGGGCCTGGCGGTGCTGCTGGATTTACGGGGCCTGGCCGGGGCGGATTAATCGGTCCCGCTGGGCGCTCGCGCGTAGGCCAGTGATCGGGTTCAGGGCGAATGGGCTTCTGCTCGGGTGCCACCGCCGCGTTCACCGATGAGCAGGCTATGCCGCGACTAATCACTTTGCTCTCGCGATCAACCCAGGGGTTTTGCGGTCACTTTCGCTTCTTCGGCGGTGGAGACGGCGGACCTGCAGGTCTCCCCTTCTTTTTGGCTGACTTTCGTTGCGCAGGGTTCTTACGCGCGGCAATCGTTCGCATCGCGTGGGCGCTTTGCATACGAGGACGCTCCTGTTTTGGAGAACGTCTGACCACATCCCAGACTGCTATCTTAGCGGATATTTACGTTCGATACAACTATTGAACGAGTAGCTTTCTTGTCAGACTCAGAAAGACGCGCGGAATCGCCACCCTCTCCTGAGCGGACAAGGTTCCAAACAATATTGCCGAGCCCGGTGAGGCAGCAGCTTGAGCCGATTTCCTTCACCGCACGCGGAAGCGGCTTCTTCCGCAAGTAGGGGAAGGAGGGATCGACTTCACCCGACATCCGTCGAGTGAATGCGGCGTTCGGCGACACCGATCGGCTCAAGCTTGCCGCTGCGCGCCCGGCGGGCAACGAGCTTGTTCAGCGCGGCAAGATAGGCCTTGGCCGAGGCGACGAGCGTATCGGGATCGGCGCCCTTGGCGGTCACCGCGCGGCCGTTTTCCGAGAGGCGCACCGAGACTTCGGCCTGCGCATCGGTGCCTTCGGTCACCGCGTGCACCTGATAGAGCTCCAGCACCGCGTCGTGCGGCACCATGGCCTTGACGCAATTGAACACGGCGTCGACCGGGCCGTTGCCTTCGCATTCCTCGATCATCGTCTTGCCGTCGACGTCGAGCTTCATGGTGGCACGCTGCGGCCCCCGGGTGCCGGCGATGACGGAGAGCGACACGAGCTTAATGTGATCCTGCGCGGTGGCGATTTCCTCGTCGACCAGCGCCTCGATATCCTCGTCGTAGACATGCTTCTTGCGGTCGGCCAGCGCCTTGAAGCGAACGAAGGCTTCTTCGAGCTGGTTATCGCCGAGCTGGTAGCCGAGTTCTCCGAGCTTGTGCACGAACGCGTGGCGCCCGGAATGCTTGCCCATGACCAGCGACGTCTGCTTCACGCCGACGTCTTCAGGCACCATGATCTCGTAAGTTTGCGTGTGCTTGAGCATGCCGTCCTGATGGATGCCGCTCTCATGCGCGAACGCATTCCTTCCGACGATGGCCTTGTTGAATTGCACCGGGAACGAGGTCACCGCCGCGACGAGCTTCGACGCCCGCGTCAGCATGGTGGCGTCGATGCCGGTCCAGTACGGCAGCACGTCGTTGCGCACCCGCATCGCCATCACGACTTCTTCGAGCGAGGCATTGCCGGCGCGCTCACCGATGCCGTTGATGGTGCACTCGATCTGCCGGGCGCCGGCTTTGACGCCACCGAGCGAATTCGCCACCGCCATGCCGAGGTCGTTGTGGCAATGCACCGAGAAGCGCGCCAGGTCGGAATTCGGCACTCGCTCGCGGAGCGTCTGGAACAGCCGGAAATATTCCTCCGGCACCGTGTAGCCGACGGTGTCGGGAATATTGATGGTGGTGGCGCCGGCCTTGATCGCCGCCTCGACGCAGCGGCACAAGAAATCGAACTCGGTGCGGGTGCCGTCCTCGGCCGACCATTCGACGTCGTCGACGTGATTGCGCGCGCGCGTCACCTGCGCGATCACCATCTCGTAGACCTCGTGCGGCTCCTTCTGCAGCTTGTACTTCATGTGCACCGGCGAGGTGGACAGGAAGGTGTGGATACGCTGCCGTTTGGCCGGCTTGATCGCTTCGGCGCAGCGGTCGATGTCCTTGAAGCTGGCGCGCGCCAGCCCGCACACGACGGCGTTCTTGGTGCGCTTGGCGACCTCGTGCACGGCGGCGAAGTCGCCGTCTGAGGCGATCGGAAAGCCGGCTTCGATGATGTCGACGCCCATCTCATCGAGGAGCTCGGCGACTTCGAGCTTTTCCTCGTGCGTCATGGTGGCGCCGGGGCATTGCTCGCCGTCGCGCAACGTGGTGTCGAAAATGACGACGCGGTCCTTCTCGGACTTGATTGGCGCGGTCATGGGTCTAGGTCCTTCTGCTTTGCGCCCGCCGAATGTTTGGGCTCGGGGCGCTCGTTGGGTTCCGTGGCTTTAAGTCGAACCCCTGAGTGCCCAGGCGCAACCGCCCGGCCGGCTCTCAGGGGACGCTAAGGAGCAGAAGCCCAGCCAGAACCTTGCAATGCATACGGGCAGCGCCGGGCAGGGCCTTTGCGGCCCCCCGGGTCATCGCGCGGACATCGCGGCGAGATGACATTGGCTACTGCCTCGTTTGGGCTACTGCCTCGTTTGGGCTACTGCCTCTTGGGCTACTGCCCGATTGCCGTCCCAGGCTCGCGGATCAAGGTGAATTCCGCGTTAACCTGAGGTGGGATCAACCTCTTTCTATCGGAACGACCGGGTCCGGGGCAAGGCATCGCAAAGGGCCCTGCGAACCCCGCGGTTTGACGCCGCGACTAAGGAGAAGGTCCCGCCAGCGGGCAGCGGGCAGCGGGGACGGATCATGTCATCGGATAGCTGGATGGTAACGGCGCGGGCGCTCCGGCTGTCCGGCTATGTCATCGGTACGCTGTTCGCGCTTGCCTACCTGTTCATGCTCTGGCTTTCGCCGCTGCCGGACTGGCAGCATATGCGGCCGAGAAGCTTCATGATCGTCTATGTGGGCTTTCCGCTCGGCATCGTCTTTGGCACTGCGTGGCTGTTCGGCTGGGTTGCCGGACGTTTCGACCACAAGCCGCCGCTTGAAGACTAGCCGGTCTTTTCCGCCTTCAATCTCCGCTCGGCCTCTTTCAGGGCCTTCAATGCCTCGCCCTCGACCTTGGGGTATTCAAGCTTGAGCTTTTCGATGGCTTCGATGATCGCGGCCGAGACCACCAGCCAGCCGACGTGCTTGTGGTCGGCGGGCACGACATACCACGGCGCGTAATCGGTCGAGGTTTCGCGGATCATGTCCTGGTAGGCGGCCATATAGGCGTCCCAGTGCGCGCGCTCGGCAGCATCGCTGGGCGAGAACTTCCAGCGTTTGAACGGCTCTTCGAGGCGGGCGAGGAAGCGCTGGCGCTGCTCTTCTTTCGAGATGCGCAGGTGGAATTTCAGAACCACCGTGCCGTTGCGCGTCAAATGCCGCTCGAACGCGCGGATTTCCTTGAAGCGGTGCTTCCAGATGGACTTGCCGGCCGCGCTCGGCGGCAAATTCTGCTTGTCCAGCATCTCGGGGTGCACGCGCACCACCAGGACTTCCTCATAATGCGAGCGGTTGAAAATGCCGATCCGGCCGCGCGCCGGAACGTCCTTGCCGGTGCGCCACAGAAAATCGTGCTCAAGCTCCTCCGCGCTCGGCGCCTTGAACGAATGCACCTCGCAGCCTTGCGGATTGATGCCCGACATCACGTGCTTGACGATGCCGTCCTTGCCCGCGGCGTCCATCCCCTGCAGCACGATCAGCACGCCCCAGCGGCCATTGGCGTAGAGGCGCTGCTGCATGTCTTCAAGCTTGGCCACACCTTCGGCGAGGATCGGCTCGACGTCCTTGATGTCGGTGGACAGCCCGAACGTCTCGGCGGGATCGTGATCGGCAAGCTTGAAGTGCCGGGGATGATCGACCCGGCACTTCTTTACGAGGTCGCGGATCTGTTTGAGCTGGGCGGCTTTCATCGCCGTCGATCAGTTCTTGCTCTTGTCGACCAAGGCTCTCTCTTTGATCCACGGCATCATGTCGCGCAGCTTGGCGCCGACCGTCTCGGCCTGATGCGCCGCGAGCTTGGCGCGCATCGCCTTGAACGAGGTCTGGTTGACCTTGTTTTCCAGCATCCAGTCCTTGGTGAAATTGCCGGACTGGATGTCGTTGAGGATATTCTTCATTTCGGCGCGGGTCGCCGCGGTGACGACGCGCGGGCCGGAAACGTATTCGCCATATTCGGCGGTGTTGGACACCGAATAGTTCATGTTGGCGATGCCGCCTTCATAGATGAGATCGACGATCAGCTTCATTTCGTGGATGCATTCGAAATACGCCATTTCCGGCGCATAGCCGGCATCGACCAGGGTGTCGTACCCGGCCTTCATCAGTTCGACCACGCCGCCGCACAGCACCGCCTGCTCGCCGAACAAGTCGGTTTCGCACTCCTCGCGGAACGAAGTCTCGATGATGCCGGCACGGCCGCCGCCGATCGCGGCGCCGTAGGACAGGCAGAGATCGTGGGCATTGCCCGAAGCATCCTTGTGAATGGCGAGGAGGCACGGCACGCCGGCGCCGCGCTGATATTCAGAGCGCACGGTATGGCCGGGGCCTTTCGGCGCGATCATCATCACGTCGAGATCGGCGCGCGGCTCGATCAGATTGAAATGGATGTTGAGCCCGTGCGCGAACATCAGCGCCGCGCCTTCCTTCATATTGGCGTGAAGCTGGCCGTTATAGATGTCGGCCTGCAGTTCGTCGGGGGTCAGCATCATCATCACGTCGGCCCATTTGGCGGCCTCGGCGACTTCCATCACCTTGAGCTTCGCGCCCTCGGCCTTCTTGACGCCTTGCGACGTCTTGCGCAGCGCCACCGCGACGTCCTTGACGCCGGAATCGCGCAGATTGAGCGCGTGGGCGTGGCCCTGGCTGCCGTAGCCGATGATGGCGACCTTCTTGCCCTTGATCAGGTTCAGGTCGGCGTCGCGATCGTAATAAACACGCATGGTTTCTCATCCCTACTCGGGCCGGATGGCCCTATCGTTTCCGGTGGCTGCTTCTAGAGCATGATCCCGAAAAGTGGAACCCGGTTTTCGGAAAAGATCATGCTGAAACGAAAGCCTGACCGTGACCCGATTTCTTTGATCGAAATCAGGGTCTAGGTGCTGCGGGCGG
>DATAWA010000254.1:0-26090 GCA_036267435.1 Xanthobacteraceae bacterium
ACCAACTGGGCCTATTACTCGCATTATGTCGGCGACATTTTCGGCGCGCCGCTGGCGATCGAAGGCCTGATGGCATTCTTTCTGGAATCGACGTTCGTCGGCATGTTTTTCTTCGGCTGGGATCGCCTGCCGAAACTCGGCCATCTGACAGTCACCTGGCTGGTCGCGATCGGCTCCAATCTTTCCGCGCTGTGGATTTTGATCGCCAACGGCTGGATGCAGCATCCGGTCGGCGCGGTGTTCGATCCCGACACCATGCGCATGGAATTGTCATCGTTCTGGGACTTGCTGTTCAATCCAGTGGCGCAGGCCAAATTCGTCCACACCGTCGGCGCTGGTTACGTCACCGGCGCGATGTTCGTGATGGCGATCTCGTCCTACTACCTGCTGCACGGCCGCTTTAGGGCCTTCGCCCAACGCTCGATCACCGTCGCCTCGGCCTTTGGGCTCGCGGCCGCGCTGTGTGTGGTCATTCTCGGCGACGAAAGCGGCTACACCGTTTCCGAAAATCAGAAGATGAAGCTCGCGGCGATCGAGGGCATGTGGCAGACCGAGCCGGCGCCGGCCGGCTTTAATCTGATCGGCATTCCCAATCCTGCCCGCAAACGGGTCGACGATAACATCAAAATTCCGTGGGCGCTCGGCATCATCGCCACTCGCTCGTTCGACCAGCCGATACCCGGCATTGACGACTTGGTGACGACCAACGCCCAGCGCATACGCAATGGCCTCATCGCCTATGACGCGCTGGAAAAATACAAGGCCAATCGCAACGACGGTCAGGCGGCGGCGGATCTGCAGGCGCATGCGGCCGATCTCGGCTATGCGCTGCTGCTCAAGCGCTACGTCGAGGATCCGCGCACCGCCGATGCTGCGACCATCGCCAAGGCTGCCGCTTCGACGGTGCCGGACGTGCGGACACTGTTCTTCTCTTTCCGCATCATGGTCGCGCTCGGCTTCTATTTCATTGCCTTCTTTGCGCTCTGGTTCTGGGACGTATCGCACCGCGACTTCTCGCGCCGCTGGCTATTGCGTGTGGCGGTCTGGTCGCTGCCGCTGCCCTGGATCGCCGCGGAACTCGGCTGGGTGGTCGCCGAATATGGCCGACAGCCGTGGGCCATCGACGGCGTGCTGCCGACGTTTCTGGCCTCCTCGTCGGTCTCGGCGGGGCAGGTCTTGTTCACGCTGTCCGGCTTCGTGCTGTTCTATTCGGCGCTGCTGGTCGTCGACATCGTGTTGATGCGCAAATACATCCTTATGGGGCCGGTGGAAGCCTTGGGCTTTGGCTTGCCGGCGCCCGCGTTGGCGTCGTCGCCGGCACCGGCACCGGCACCGGCGGAATAGGGGGCAAGTCATGTCGTCGATCCCGCTCGACTACCAGACGCTACGCGTCATCTGGTGGCTGTTGCTCGGCGTCCTACTGATCGGTTTCGCGATTATGGACGGCTTCGATCTCGGCACGGCGATGCTGCTGCCGTTCGTGGCGCGCACCGACAGTGAACGTCGCGTCACTATCAATGCCATCGGTCCATTCTGGGAAGGCAACCAGGTGTGGTTCATTCTCGGCGGCGGCGCCATTTTCGCCGCCTGGCCGATGGTCTATGCCGCGTCGTTCTCCGGCTTCTACATCGCCATGTTTCTGGTGCTGGCGTCGCTGATCCTGCGTCCGGTTGGATTTGAGTTTCGCAATAAGATGGCCGATACGCGCTGGCGGGTGTTTTGGGATTACGCGCTGTTCGTCGGCGGGTTGGTCCCAAGCGTGGTGTTCGGCGTGGCGTTCGGCAATCTTTTACAGGGAGTGCCGTTCCGCATCGACAGCGATCTGCGCGTCCTCTACCAGGGCGGCGGATTGTTCGAGCTTCTTAATTCGTTTGGGCTGTTGTGCGGGTTGGTCTCGGCGGCGATGCTCGCCACCCACGGCGCGGTCTATCTAACGATGCGCACCGATGGCGACGTCAAGGCGCGCGCGCGGGCCTTTGTAACCATGGGCGCGCTCGCGACCGTCGTCCTGTTCGCCATTGCTGGCGTGTGGGTCTGGGCCGGCATCGACGGCTACGCTATCACCAGCGCGGTCGTGCCCGGTGGGCCCTCCAATCCGTTGATGAAAACTGTCGCGCGCGCCCCCGGCCAGTGGTTCGCCAATTATGCAGCTTTTCGCTGGACGATCGCCGCGCCGGTGCTAGGCTTCGCCGGACCGCTGCTCGCGCTGGTATTTACCCGGGTGGGCAATCGTGCGCTCGCCTTTGTCGGCAGCGCACTCGGCATTCTCGGCGTCATCGCCACCGCTGGCGTGAGCATGTTCCCGTTTCTTATGCCGTCCGATATTGCCCCCGGGGCCAGTCTGACGGTTTGGGACGCTTCGTCGAGCCGTCTCACTTTGTTCGTGATGCTGTTGGCGACGCTCATCTTTCTTCCGATCGTGTTGGTCTACACCGCGATCGTCTTCCGCGCGCTGCGCGGGGTGGTGACCGCAAGCATGGTCGAGAACAATTCCAACTCACTCTATTGAGGCAAATACGATGTGGTATTTTACCTGGGTTCTCGGCGTCGGTTTTGCCTGCGGCTTCGGCATCCTCAATGCGATCTGGCATGAACACGACCTGCCAAACGAGAACATCGCCGAATAAATATGGCGCGATGATTAGGCCGTACAAATGCGGGCTCGCAGGGGTTGCCCGTTCCAATCGAATCGATCGCCCTTGATGTCCATCGCCGATCGGCGCGGTAAATTGCCGGTACTTGCCCGCGAGCAAAAGCAAGCGCTGGCGCGCTCACTGGGTTGCGGCTCGGACGCTCGTAAATCGAAGCGTCCGCTGCGCTGTCGCCATAGTCAATTTTGCATAATCTCGTCGCGCCAACTTTATAATTTCATCAAAGGCGGGTCGGCCGGCTAACCTATCGCGCAAAATCAATTCCACCGTAGCCCAACTTAGCCCGGCCGCCTTGCAGGGAAACAGAATGGCGTCATTACGATGGCCTCCCAACAAATGGGCAACCGTGCCGATCGGCGTCGAACTCATACGTGCAAGTGCGACGACCAATTCGTCCTTTTCCCGCTTTTGCACGAACGCCAGCAAAGCTGATTCGTCTAGTTTCCCCGCCGAAGCCAACGCGGCGATTCTCCGTTCGGCATGATCGTAGTTGTGTTCCACGCTCTTGCTGATGAGTTTTCCGACTTTGGCGATTGCCCGCTCGATTTCTTCGCGCCGCTCCGGCGGCACCAGCAACAGTATCTTTTTCAGGACGGCGTCGCCTGCCCGCCGCAATAATTCTTGAAGCAGGTTGCTCGGAAGGTCCTTTCGCAATCCGACTATTTCGGCGAGGCGGTCGTCGCCGTCGGCCTTCTCGACCAGCCTGTCGAATCCCCGTTGTGAAAACGTCGCGCCGGCATTTTTAGCCAAGGTAAAGACGACTTTCCCGTCGCCCCGACCAACAAGAACGTCGGTCAGTTGTGATTCCAAGATGGCACGCTCTGAAATCGCGAGGAGATGGGCTTGACCCTTGGTCCTGGCTATGGCGATGAGATCGGTTGTGGAAAGGCGTTTTGAGTTCGTCAAAACCGGTGCTGCCACGGCAATTTCGTCGTCGCGCGCCAGGCGTTTGATGAGCTTGATGGGGGCGGTATCGACCGGAGCGAGGCGTTTGCCGAGCTCTTCGAGCGCAGTTCTTTCTAATTTATCCACAAGCAGGCACAGGACATCGTCGAATACCGTTATCTGTTCGTCGTTGAAACGATTGGCATCGTGCAGAAAAAGATCGGTGATCCGCCTAAGCGTCTGCACTCGGCTGTCTGCAGAACCGTCCCTGACCGCGGCTTCCAGCTCATCAATCAGCGAAAGTGGCTGCAAGGTGAAAACCGATTCGGTGGCATTTTCGGGCGTTGTAAGCCGCCCAAATTGATGAACCTTGACAATTGTCTTCCGGGAAAACACCTAGGCCGGGCCTATGTCCCCGGCGGGTTCGGCGATCGCTCCCGGTGCCGGCCGTCCGGCGGCGGTCAATGCCATTTCGAGTGTTTAGAGGGAATGTCCGCCGGGGCGGATGCGGGCTGCGAGGCTTGGGTCCGTGGGTATGAGTGTCCCAAAGCCCGCATATGATGTCCGCTAAAGGCCCGGAAGCGGTCCTTGAGCAAACGCCGTGGCTGCCACAGAAAAGTACGCTTTCCGACGTAAGCTATGCTAAGGCAGTGTTCTGGCCCACCGAAATCGCCGCCTTCGGTGCAATTGCTCGCTCTCGGCTCTGCGCAAAGCGCGCTCCGTGCCCTTAATAAAGGCTTCAATATATTGAACATTCAAACCGTGACTCGTCCTGCCTTGGCGCCGGATGAACGAAACTGGACGAAGATCCTCACACGCTACCGCGGGCCTAATGACTTTCGCAGTACGCTAGAGATCGCCATCACTTTTTTGCCGCTTGCGACACTGTGGGCATCGGCCTGGGCGGCGCTGCATTTCGGCTATTGGTGGCTCTCACTGCTGCTTGCGATACCGGCCGCGGGCTTTCTCGTGCGGCTGTTCATGATTCAGCATGATTGCGGCCATGGTTCTTTCTTTTGTCATCGTATGGCAAACGATTGGGTAGGCCGGGTGATCGGTGTGTTGACGTTGATGCCCTATGACTTCTGGCGCCGAACCCACGATATCCATCATGCCAGCTCCGGCCACCTCGAGCGGCGCGGGATCGGCGACGTCAATACGCTTACGGTGCGCGAATATCTGTCGTGCTCCTTGTGGGATCGTATTTGCTATCGGGCTTACCGAAACCCGTTCGTCATGTTCGGGCTCGGACCCGCCTATCTGTTTATCCTGCAATATCGGTTGCCGGTCGGACTCTTTTCCAGCGGCTGGAAGCCTTGGCTCAGTACCATGGCAACCAATGTTGCCATTGCTGCCGTTGTCGCCACACTGATCTGGTTCATAGGGATTTGGCCTTTCCTGCTTATCCAACTGCCCATTATTTTGCTCGCAGGTTCGGCAGGAGTATGGCTGTTCTACGTGCAGCATCAATTTGAGAGGACGTTCTGGGAGCATGAGGACGCCTGGAGCTTTCAAGAAGCGGCTCTGCATGGCAGTTCGTACTACGACCTTCCGGGAATTCTTCGCTGGTTTACGGCCAACATCGGCGTCCACCATGTCCATCACCTTTGCAGCCGCATTCCATGTTACCGTCTGCCGCGGGTGCTCCGCGAGCATCCCGAACTGCGCCACGTAAGCCGGCTTACGCTGCTTCAGAGCTTTCGATGCGTGAGGTTCGCGCTGTGGGACGAAAGCCGGCGGCGTTTGGTGTCTTTTCGCGAGATCGACCGCGGCTCTGTGTCGTCATAATTCGCGCGCGCGAGAAGCATTCGTTCGCAGTGGGACTCGCTCTAACGTCCGCCGATCAGCACGGTCGAGATCGCCGGCACGTAGGTGATTACGAGTAGCGCCAAGAAATTCAGTACTACGAACGGCAGTACGCCTCGATAAATGACACTCATCGGTACGTTGAAGATGGCGCGCGCGGCGAACAAGTTCAATCCGAACGGCGGCATGTAAAGTCCGATCGACAGATTGACAGCCATGATGATGCCGAAGTGGATGGCATTGATGCCGGCCGCCTCCACGATCGGCAAAAGCAGCGGAGTGAGGACCAAGATCGCCGGCGCCGGTTCGAGAAAGCTGCCGGCCAACAGCAAGCCGGCATTGACGAACAGCAGCGTCTGCCAGTGCGGCAGCTGCATCGCTTCGATGCCGTGGATAAGGCGTTGCGGGATGCCGCTCGTGGTCATCAGCCAGGAATAGACGCCGGCCGAGGTGACGATGATCAGAATCTGGCCGATCAGCACCACCGAACTGACAATGATCTGCCAGAGTTCGCGCCAGCCTATGGTGCGGTAGACGACCATCGCCACGAATAGCGAATAGACCACGGCTACGCCCGCCGCTTCGGTCGGCGTGAATACGCCGCCGTAGATGCCGCCAAAAATCACGACCAGGGTGCCGATCGCCCAGCTCGCTTCCTTGGTCGAGACCCAGATATTCTTCCAGCGCGCCGGCGCCGACAGCGGCACCATCTTGATCCGCGCATAGACCATGACATAGACGGCGTCCACGAGCCCGATCAAGAGACTCGGGAGAATGCCGGCGGTGAACAGCTTGATCGCCGAGACCTCCGCGGTCATGGCGTACAGGATCATGGCGATCGACGGTGGGATAATCACCGCGACCGCGCCCGATGAGGTGATCAGGCTGATGGCGAAACGTTCGCTGTAGCCGTGCTTGGTCAGCGACGGAAACAACAGCCGTCCGATGGCGACTACGGTGCCGACGGAAGTATGCGCCATGGCGCCGAACAGCTCGGAAGACGCGACCGTCGTCACCGCCAGCGAACCGCGCACGCCGCCGATGATCGATACCACCCAGTTGACGACGCGGTCGGCGATGCCGCCCTTACCCATGATCTCGCCGGCGAGCACGAAAAACGGCACCGCCAGCAACGGAAAATTGTCAAGGCTGCCGAACATATAGGTCTGCACCGCATCGGTCGGTACATGGGCGACGAACACGATCGCGGCGAACGAGGTGAGCAGCAGCACGACGAAAATCGGCAGGCCGAGCATCAACAAAATCAGCGGCAGAATGAAATAGACGAACGTCGTCATTTCAGTGCTCGAGATCCCGGCCGGCGACGATGTCGTCGTGGCGCGTGCCGACGGCAATCAGACGTGCCGCGATCAACAGCGCCATCAGCACTACTCCGATCGGAACGGCGGACTGTGGAATGACGAGCGGGATGTTCGCGGTTTCGCTGCGCTGGTCGAGCTCATAGAACATGGTCATGACCGGCCAGGCGAACGCCGCGACCGCGATGCAGGTGGCGATGGTGATGAGGTCGGCCAGCACGTCGAAAACCTTGCGTGCGCGCGGCGGCAAGAGCGAGATCATGACGTCCATGCGGATATGGCGGCCGAGCCAGCCGGCTTGGCTGGCGCCGAGGAAGACGCAGCCGATCATCAGGAACAGCATCGCCTCCTCGGCCCAGTACAGCGACACCGAGAACACGTAGCGCCCGATGATATTGGCGAAATTGATGCCGACGCTCAGCATCAGCATGGTGCCGGCGGTGACGCGAAGCACGGCCATGAGCGCGTTGGCGACGCGCCTGATGACGACGGTCATGGGTCGACCTGTTGGCGGCGGATCGCCGGCCGGCGTTTAGTGTCTGGCGACGGCCGCGCGCACCGTTTGCAGCATGTCATGCACCGCGGGCTGATCCTTGGTTGCTTGATCGGCGACCGGATCAAGCAGCGTCTTCATTTTGGCGAGGTCGTCGGCTGGCAAGGTGTGAACGGTGCCGCCGAGCTTGGTCCAGGTCTCCGCCAGGTTCTTGGTGAAATCGGTGCTCCACGCTTGCGCCTTGGCCTGGGTTTTGGCGCCATCTTCGATCACGATCTTCTGTAAGTCCTGCGGCAAGGTGTCGAACCACGGCTTGCTGATGACCGCGAGCGAGATGATGTAGGTGTCGTTGGTGACGGTGATCACCTTGAGAAGATCGTTCATCTTGAAGGCGACGAACACGGACAGGCCGGAAATCGTGCCGTCGATGGTGCCTTGGTCGAGCGCCGGCACCACGTCCGACAGCGGCATGCCGATGCCGGTGGCGCCGAGCGCCGCCATCTTCTTGCGTTCGAGCTCGGTGCCGTTGATTCGCAGTTTCTTGCCCGCGAAATCCGAAAGCCGCATGATGCCTTTCTTGGCGCCGTAATCGGACGCGCCGATGTTCATGGTGGCGATGCCGACCATGCGCTTTGGCGCCGCCATATCGAACATCGCCTTTTGGATCGCCGGATCCTGAACCGTGGCAACGGCGTTCTCGTAGCTCTTGAACAGCATCGGCGCCGAGAACACGCCGAAGCGCGGATCGACGCCGACGAAGAAGTCGACCGGGCCGATATAGCCCTGCACGGTGCCGAGCTGCACGCCCTGGATTTCGGCCGGAATTGGCCCCAATTGGCTCGCCGGATAGGCCTGCACCTCGATGCGGCCACCGGAGTCTTTCTCGACGGCCTCCTTGTAAAACTTGATGAATTGGTGCTGCGTCTCGTTGATTGTGGCGGTGCCGAACTTCAAGACGAAGTCGGCCGCCTCGGCCGGAACGGCCAGCGTAAAGAAGCCGAGTACGGCAGCGGCACAAAGCGCCACGCCTTTGCCCGCGCGCAACCCGATCGTGTGTCCAGACATTGTCCCATCCCTCTGTTCGACCCCCAGCGCGTCTTTTTGGCCGCCATCTGCGGTTTAATAACCGCGCGCTTGCGGCGGCGACTATAGCGGAGCAGGGGGCGTTGCCAAGCGGAGCCCGCGGGGCCTAATGCCGCGTGTTTCGTGGTCGGGGCGGAAGCGTTGGACCCGCTTCAGCGGTCGCGCATGCGGTCCATCAGGACTTTGTCCTGTCCGCCGTCGATCTCGATCATGGTGCCGTTGACGAAGAAGGCGAGGTCGGAGGCGAGATAGGTGACCAGATTGGCGACCTCGTCACATTCGGCGATGCGGCCAAGCGGAATGGAGGCTGGCGCCAGCTTGTCGGCTTCCTCGTAAGTGAGCTTCATATCGCGCGCCATGGCCTTGACCAGCCCGGCCCAGCGCTCGGTGCGCACCGGCCCGGGATTGACCACGACGAAGCTGATATTGTCCTTGCCGTATTGGCTGGCGAGCGATTTGGTCAGGTTCTGTCCGGCGGCATTGGCGGCACCGGGCGCGATTTCCCAATAAGAGACCTTGATGCCGTCATTGCCGATCAGGTTGACCACGCGCCCCTTCTTCTGCTTTTGCATGATCGGCAGCACATGCTTCATGCAGCGCACGTAGCCCATGAATTTGAGCTGGAGCGATTGCGCCCAATCCGCCTCGCTCAAGTGATCGAGCACGCCGCCGGGCGACGACCCGGCATTGTTGACCAGGATATCGATCCGGCCCAAGGCGGCGTGCGCCTGCCCAATGAAATTCTCCGCTTCGTCCGGCTTGGTGAGATCGGCCGGAATAGCGATGACCTTGCGTCCGGACTCCTTGGCGATCTCGGCGGCGGTTTGCTCCAGCGGGCCTTTGCGGCGGGCGCAGACCGCGACGTCGACGCCTTCGCGGGCCAAGGCGCGCGCGATCGCCTTGCCGATGCCCTCGCTGGCGCCGGTGACGATCGCCGTTTTGCCGGTCATTCCCAGGTCCATCGGCGTTTCCTTCCTCCGCAATGCTTTGTTCAGCTTAGCATACGGACAATCGCAAGCCCCGCAAAGAGCGCAGCGATCGCCAGGACGACCGAGCCTCCGACATAGATAGCAGCGCTCACAAGCTGCCCGCGCTCGTAGAGCAGTGCGGCTTCCAGCGAGAATGCGGAGAAGGTGGTGAAGCCGCCGAGGACTCCGGTGGTCAGAAACAGCCGCCAGTGCTGGGGCAGGCCGCGCCGCAGCGCAAAATATTCGGCGATGAGGCCCATGGCGAAGGAGCCGAGCACGTTTATCGTCATGGTGCCGAAGGGAAATGAGCCCCCGATAAAGCGAGCGGCGGCGAGATTCACCGCGTGCCGTATCGCGGCGCCGATGCCGCCGCCGAGAAACACGATCAGAAATGCCATTCCAGTTCTCCAGATATGCGGATCGACCGCGAGCTTGATCCACGCCGCACGCGCCGGCGCTTTCGCGCCGCGCGAACGGCCACAAGTGAGCGCTCACGGCGGTGGCAGTAAAAGAAAACTCCCACCGACGCGAAAAAGCGCCCGGCAGGAGTCATCAGCCTCATCGGCGGTTAAAGGGGGACCCCATCCCCGCAGTAACCGGATATTACCTGGGAATCGGCCGATGACAAGCCGAGCGCGCGCGCCAGATTTCAGCCCGCGCGGCGCTCCAGGGATCCGTCGGCCGCAGGTTCGGGGAACAGCCGGTCCGACATGGCGCCGCTGTAGCGGAATTCGCTCTGCACGATTTTCGAGTCGTTTTTCTCACGCAGTGCTGCATCGGCTTCACCGTAAAGAAAAGCGAGGAAGGCATAGCGTGTGCCGCGCGTCACCGGCGTCACTTGGTGCAGGGCGCCGCAGGAAAACACGATGGCGCCGCCTGCCGGTGCGCGATAGCTGCGCCGGCCGAATTCCGGAAACACCAGATCGCAGCCGTCGTAATCCTTGTTGAGATTGACGGTAACGGCGAAGCGGCGATGTTGCGCGCCGATATTGACGTTGTCGCGGTGGCGATGGAAATGCCCGCCGACGGCGCTGTCGTAGCAGGCCACGATATAGCGATCCATCCGCGTCGGCGAAAATTGAAAGAACCGTTCGATCGCGGGCACCAGGCGGCGCACGATCTGATCGCGAATAGTTTCGCGCACCTCGGGCACCAGAATGCTCAGGTCGTTGCGCCGCTTGATCCGGTAATCGATCATGGTCGATGTGGCGCCGGCGCTGTCGAACAGAAAGCCCGAATCCTTGCCGCCGAGCTTGTCGTAGACCTTGATGAGAAAGTCGCAGAGTTCGAAATCGAATACGCGCGGAACGATCAATACAGGCGCCATGAGCGGCACGCCCGCGGAATCGTCGACGGCCGGTAGCGATTGTAATACCGTCCGTAAGGTCGTGGCGTGGCCGCCGGCGTGATCCCACGGAATGTCAGCGACCGCGCGCAGCATCGGATCAAGGACGATCGTGCGCGGCGTTTGCGCGGCGCCGAACCGGCGGCTGATGGCGCCGTCGTAGTCGGCGAGAAATGAAATCGCCGGTCCGCTCATCGCGATATAGGGTGCGGCATCGGCGGGCGGCGCGGTAAAGAGGCCGCAGAATATAACCTTGTCCTCATCGAACACTTGCGTATCGGCGAGGAGCTGCGTGAGTTCGCGGTCGGCTTGCGGATTGTCCGGCGAACCGAGGAAACTCAGCACGATCCAGCGGCCGGCGGCGACTTGCAGATTGAAGGCGCCTTCGCCGACGAGCGGCGTGCCGAACCAGGGAACTGGATCGCCCAGGACGATGGCTTTGTCGGCCGCGGCAGTCGGCGCAAATGTCGGCATGAGGTATCCTGGCTTGTCTTATCGGGTTGCCGCGGATCGTCCTCCGGTATGGTAAATTTTGTTCTAATTTGGCGGTCCCGCGGCCGGCCTGATTTTGTTATCCTGGTTGGCGCGTGCTTTGGGACCATGAGGCGCTCCGCACCTGCGAGCGATGTCGCCGGCAGTGACCACGGTTAGGTCACAGCTTCTGAGATAGGCCGACATAATAACCGCGGCGGGCACCATATTGCGGCGCAAAGACCCCGATGCCGGACCCGTCGCGTAATTCATAAATCTGGTCGAACAGATTGACGACATCGAAACGGACAGTCAGCGGCTTGTAGTCCGGCGACCATTTGAAGTCGTGAGCAATGCCCGAATTGACCACCGCGTACGGCGTCGTGTGCAGCGAATTGGGTACAAAACCCGGCAAATCGCCGGAGCGTAGGCCACTGCCGTAAATCAGGTCCGCAGTCAGTGTCGTGTCATATATTTTGTATGATACGCCGGCCGAACCGGTCATGCGTTGCATGTCGTCGGTGTAGTGATAATTGTTTTGCAAATAGGCAAGCGTCGCGGCATCGAATAGATACTGGTTCGACTCCACGTCGATGGCGCGGGTGATGTTGTAGGCGAAGTTCGCGTAGGCGTTGAAGTTGCCGTTGTTGAATTTAAGCTTGAACTCACCGCCTTCGCTGTATCCCCGCGCGTAATTGAACTGGGTCAAGACCACAGCCGCGCCGAATTGGCCGTCGTCGATCATGTCTTTGGCCTCTTTGTAATACGCATCGAGTCCTATTGTGAGCCCAGGCAGCACGGTCTGATCGATGCCGGCGTCGAAATAATTCGAGCGTTCCGGCTTGACCGGATCGGCGGTGAACTGGTCCGGTTGATTGGTGGTATTGGCGAACAGCGCGACATTGGATTGTGTCGCTTGCGCCTGGTAGGGCGGCGTAAAATAGCGGGCATAGCCGGCATGAAGGGTCGTGCCCTCGAACGGCTTATAGACAATGGCAAATCGCGGGCTGAGCTGGTTGGCGTCGACAAATTGATAGAGCTGGTCGAAGCGCAGGCCCATATTCACCGTCAATTGGTTCGTCAGCTTCCACTCGTCCTGAACATAGGTGCCGATATTCCAGCCGAGCAGTGAGGTCTGATCGGTGATGTTGAACGGCGTCGATCCGGGCGGGACGCCGCCGCCGCCGGGATCCGGCAGCACAGTGGACGAGTTGGTGACATTGGTTTGCTCGCCGCTGACCGCGAAACCGGCGCGCAGCGTGTGCCGGTCGTTGACGATGTAGGACCCGTCGCCCTGCATGCCGGTCAGCGTGCTCTGCCGGATGACGTCCGAGGCGACATCGTTGAACACCAGATCGCCGAATATATCGGGGACGAAATGGACCTCGGCGTATCGCGAGAACACCGCAAGCTGTGCATCACCATCGGTGCCGTGTTTCTGCAGTGCCGCTATGGTGACGAGATAAGTGTCGTATTCGTTTTCGTTGAGGGTCGAGGAATCGTAAGCCGCGGGACCGAAGTCGCCGGCGGGCGTCTGGCCAGGATTGCTTGGAATCTGAAACGCGCTGTACGACGCCGCCGAGATCACGCTGAAACGGGTCGATTCATCGAGCAGCGTCGAAGCATAGCCGAAGAACTTGCCCTGCTGCGTGTAGTCATGGGTTGCATTGAGGCCGGGGGTCGGATTCTCAATGCCGAGATTGTTCCAGTCGCCGCGCGCAGAGACGAAGTACTCCGAGTTGCCAATGCCGCCGCCATAATCGAAGCTCGGCGTGAATGTCTGCCGACTACCACCGTAGAGACCGACTTCTCCGCTTGGCGCGGCGAAAGCGCGGCTGGTGATGTCAAGCACGCCGGCGGTGCGCAAGCCATATTCGGCCGGTAGCGCGCCGGTCAGGAGCGACATGCTGCCGATGAAATTGGTGTCGAGGAATGGGCCGAGGCCGGAAACGCCCTCGGGAACGACGACGCCGTTGATCCTGGTCTGGACATTGGCGTATTCGCCGCGCACGTGAAAGCTAGGGTTGGAGACGGCGGAGTCGTAGGACACGCCCGGCATCTGCAAGATCACTTTATCGATCGGCGTATTGTCGGCCTGGGGCAAGTTCTCGATGGTGTCGCGCGTAATGGTGTAGATCGATGCGCCGATTTTCGGCAGAAGATTTTGGTCGCGCGCCTGATCGAGCCCGGTCATCTTGGTGTCGAGCGCTTGTTCGGCGGCGGTTGTCGGACTAATTGTGGATACTGCAGTCACGGGCGCTTGCGGCGCGCGCCGTTGCACCGTCTTTGGCTTTTGCTTTGGTGCGTTCACGAGGATTTGCGGCAATTGGGCGCGGACGGTGGTGGGTGCAGCCGGTTTGACGGGCGCGGCAGGAGGTTGTTGGGCGGCGGGCGCAGAAGGAGGCGATTGCGGTGCTTGTTGTTGCACCGGCGCCTGCTGATCCTGCGATGTCGATGTCGATGTCGTCGATGGCGCTTGCGCGTAAATTTTATGAACGTTCGCAAAGCCGACCACGACGGCAAGTCCGCAGATTGCCGCGCTACGGCGAAACCCGCGCCAGGGCCTTCGCGCACCGAACGACCGAGACGGCCAGACCAATCCGAGCACAGTTTAGAACCATGAAAAAGTACAGATATTTCAATAATTTGGGTAGCAGGCGAAAATTTACGCGCCAAGCGAAAAATGCTTCGCCGGGGTTGAAAATCAGTTTTAAAGGCCGCAAGTTTTAAGTTGTTAAAATTCTAAACAGTGACGCACGAAAATCGCCTTTATGAATCAATGTGGGGATACCCGGCGATACGCCGCATAGAGCGGCTCCCACATCTTACGGCGCACGGCAGCGGCCAGGATTTCGTCCGCCAGCGGATCGGCTAGTCCCTCGGCCTGCGCCTGTTTTGCGACCGCGATCGCCACGTGGAACGAGAGCCGGCGGATGTCGACAAGCGGCGGCAAGAGGTTGGCGTTCGGGTCTTGCGCCGCCGGCGAAAATTCCGCGATGGTTCTGGCGGCGGCAAGGAACATGCCATCGGAAATGCGCCGCGCGTCCGCCACGATCGTGCCGAGCCCGATACCTGGATAGACATAGGCGTTATTGGTCTGATCGACGCGGAAGCTCTTGCCGTTGCGCATGAGCGGCGGAAACGGACTGCCGGTGCCGATGACGGCGCAACCTTGCGTCCAGGCGTCGAGATCGTGCGGCGTTGCCTCGGCGCGGTCGGTCGGGTTGGAGAGCGGGAAGATCACGGGGCGGCGCACGTTCTCGGCCATGGCGCGCACCACCGTTTGCGAAAACGCGCCGGGTTGGCCGGAGGTGCCGATGAGGACGGTCGGCCGGGCATTGGCGACGACATCGGCGATGCCAATCCAGCCGGAAGATTCGAGCGTCCAATCGGCAATGCCATCGCGGCTTTGCGCGAACGGTGCCTGAAACGATTGCAGATCGGTCATGCCTTCGACCAGCAATCCCTGCCGGTCGACGATATAAAAGCGGCTGCGCGCCTCGTGTTCGCTCAACCCGGCTCCGACCATGGCGCGCGTGAGGAGCGCGCAGATGCCGGTGCCGGCGGAGCCTCCGCCAAGCACGGCGATACGCTGGTCGCGCAAGGCAACGCCCGTGACGTTGATGGCGCTCAAGAGCGTGCCAACGGCAATCGCCGCCGTGCCTTGAATGTCGTCATTGAAGGTGCACAGGCTGTCGCGATAGCGCGCCAGCAGGCGGTTGGCGTTTCGCAGGGCAAAATCCTCCCAGTGCAGTAGCACGTGAGGCCACCGCTCGCGAACCGCGGTCACAAAAGTCTCGATAAAATCGTCATACTCGGCACCGCGCACGCGCGTATGCTGCCAGCCGATATAAATCGGGTCGGCGAGGTGCTTCTCATTGTCGGTGCCGACGTCCAACAGGATCGGCAGCGTCGTCGAGGGATGCAGTCCGGCGCACGCCGTGTAGAGCGCCAGCTTGCCGATCGGAATCCCCATGCCGCTGGCGCCCTGGTCACCCAGGCCGAGAATGCGTTCACCATCGCTGACGACGATCGCTTCGACGGCGTCGAAGCGCGGATGATCGAGAATGCGGCGAATGAGGTCCTGGTGCGGAATGCTCAAAAACAGCCCGCGCGGCTTGCGAAAGATATGGCTGAACAGCTCGCAGCCCACCCCGACCGTGGGTGTGTAGACGACCGGCATCATCTCTTCGATATTTCGCGTCAAGAGCGCGTAGAATAAGGTCTCATTGGAGTCCTGCAGGCCACGTAGAAATACGTAGCGCTGGATGTCGCTGCCGAGCGCGCGGAATGCGTCAAGCCGTCGTTTGACCTGGTAGTCCAGCTCCGCGACATGCGGCGGCAAGAGCCCATGCAGATCGAAGGCATCGCGTTCGTCCTCGGTGAAAGCGGTGCCTTTGTTGAGCAGCGGGTCGTTGAGCAGCTCGTAGCCGCTCAGCGCCGTCTCAACGTATCGGGGGTCTTTCCTGTTCATGCTCCCGGTCCAAGCCGACGCTACGATACTAGCCAACCGGACCGTTCAACAGGATTTTTGCGACGCCCTCGTCACAAAGCGGGATTTGCAGCGGCGCGGTTGCCGGCGGCGCCGTTTCCGAAGGTTACGCCTTTGGCTTCAGTGCCGAGGGCGGTAAGAACCACGATAGCGATCGCGACCGGGCCGGCGACTGCCGCAAGCGCGATCGCGTAGTTGCCGCCGTAATGTGCGGCCAATTCGGCCTGCAGCGTGGCGTTGACCGAAGCGATGAGATTGCCAAGCTGGTAGACGAAGCCCGGAAACGTGCCGCGCGCCTCGTCGGGCGACAATTCATTCAAGTGCGCCGGGATCACGCCCCAGGCCCCTTGCACCATGACTTGCATGAGGAATGCGCCTACCGCGAGCCAGATCGCGGTTGTGGCAAAGGCCCACAGCGGCAGCACCACCAGCGAAAGCACGGCGGCAATAATGATGATGCGCCGCCGGCCGAACCGCTCCGACAGCGATCCGAAAGACAGGCCGCCAATAATGGCGCCGATATTATAGATCACCGCGATCAGGCTCGTTTCATGCGGCGACATATGGTGTTGGACCTGCAGGAAGGTCGGGTAGAGGTCCTGGGTGCCGTGGCTGAAGAAGTTGAACGCCGTCATCAGTAGCACGGCATAGATACCGAGCTGCCAATGCGAGCGAACGACGGCAAGAGTACTGCTGCGAGCCGTGGTGGGTCGCCAGGTCGGCGATTCGGGAACGTTGCGCCGGATATAGAAGACCAAAAGCGCTGGAACGACGCCAATCATGAACATGCCGCGCCAGCCGATATATTGAAACAGCAGGCCATAAATGATCGAGGCGAGGAAATAGCCCGTCGGATAGCCGGACTGGAGCAATCCCGACACCAGGCCACGCGCTTTCGGCGGAATCGATTCCATGGTGAGCGAAGCGCCGACGCCCCATTCGCCGCCCATGGCAATGCCGAAGATGGCGCGCAGGACGAGCAGCGTCATCAGATTCGGCGCGAAGCCGGACGCGAGCTCGATCGCCGAGTAGAGCAACACATCGACCATCAAGGTCGGCCTGCGGCCCCAGCGGTCGGCAGCGCGGCCGAAGATATAGGCACCCACTGGGCGCATCGCCAAAGTCAGGAGGATGGCTACGGTGACATTGGTAATCTGGGTCGAGAATTCGTGAGCGATGTCTTTGAGTACGAACACCATAAGAAAAAAGTCGAAAGCGTCGAGCGTCCAGCCCAGGAAGCTGGCGGCGACAACATGTTTTTGTTCGCTTGTCCAACCGGAAAGCGCTTCAATGCGCATCGGCGTTTCCTTCGGGTGCTTTAGCCCTCGACGTCGGTGTCCGGGCGGTCGTCACCGCGCGCGGTCTCTTCGTGCCACTTGCCGTTCTCGTCCTCCCAAGAGATCATGCGCGTCTCGTCCGGCACATGTTGTTCTTGAGCGGCACGCTGCGCGGCCTTGCGAGCCGCCTCGTGGCTCGGAAATGCCTCGGAAAATACACCGTTGACCCGATAGGCCCAGCCGTCCTCGTGCCGAACGATATGGTAGGTGATCTTGACCATTTTCCGCCCTCCTTATGCGCAATAATAGTGGGCTACCGCGAAAGTTCCAATGAGGCCGGGGCGCTTTCGCGACTGCGACGTGCCTCATAGGCCTTCAAATGGGCATAGGCGACGCGCAGTAGCGGGAAATCTCCGCCGACGCTCGCACCGCGCTGCAGCAAATCGCCGATGATGTGATCGGCCTCGGTCGGCGCGCCGCGCTCGATGTCCCGCAGCATCGAGGCCGCAAATCCGGATCCTGGGGTGGTCAGCATGCTCAAACCGCGCGCACGGGCCGCCTCGCGCGGTTCAAACCCATGCGCCGTGGCAATTGACGCGCATTCGTCGAACAGGCGCCGCGACAGGTCTTCGGCACCGGCAGCGACGATGTCACCCACCGTGGCGCGCATCAAGCAGGTGACGGCGGCGGTCGATGCGATAAACACCCATTTCTCCCACATCTCCTGCAGGATCGCCGTGCTGAGTTTGGAGTCGAATTTGGCGCCTGCAAGGGTCGCAGCGATCGCTTCGGCGCGGGGCGAGAGGGCACCGTTCAATTCGCCGAAGGAGAGGTTATGCGTCTCCAAGAGATGAAGAATGTGGCCCTCGTTGTCGAGCGTCGCCGATATCACGCATTGGCCGCCGAGAACTTTGCGGTCGCCGAATCGTCCTTTGAGGTAATCCAGGTGCGCCATGCCGTTGAGCAATGGCAAAATGGCGCTGTCCGGTCCTAGCGCCGGTGCGAAGGAATCGGCGGCCCCGGCGAGGTCATAGGCTTTGTTGCTGACAAGGATGAGATCGTATGGCGCGGCAAGCGCATCCGCCATGACGAGGGGCGGATTAGGCAGGGTGACGTCGCCTGCCGGGCTGCGGATCGAAAGACCGGTCTGCGCCAACTGGGCCGCCCGGCGCGCCCGCACCAGGAAAGTCACGTCGCGGCCGGCCTGCAACAGCCTGCCGCCGAAATAGCCGCCGATGGCCCCGGCGCCGACTACAAGAATACGCATCAGTTTTGTTCGCCTTGCGAGGCCGCCGGTCGTCTCGGCACCAGAAGATTGCCGGTGAACGTCATGACCATCTCGCCGTTCTGGTTAAACGTCGTGGTGCGCACGCGCAGCGTGCCGCGGTCGGGCCGTGATTTCGATGGCCGCACCTCGATGATTTCGCTTGCGGCATGCAGTTCGTCGCCGGGCCGCACCGCGCGCGGCCAGTTCAATTCGTCGAAGCCGACGCCAAGAATGCCGCCCGCCGGTTTGAACTCGCCGTCGACCATCAGGCGCATGGTCAGCGCCGCCGTGTGCCAGCCGCTCGCGGCTAATCCCTGGAACGGTGAGTTGCGCGCCGCCGCCTCATCGATGTGAAACGGCTGCGGATCGAACTGCCTTGCAAAGGCGAAGATCTGTTCCTTGTCGACGCGGATTGTGCCGGTCTTGAACACTTGCCCCGGAGCGAAATCGTCCAGATAGCGCACGGTCATTTATTTAACGCGCTCCGGTGAAGGCGCAGTAGAGGGGTGACGGCGATCGTCGTTGAACCAGACGCCGCGGGCAACGGCAGCGGCGTTGATCAGCCCGAACGCGGCGAGCGCTACGGCCAAGGCTACGAACACATCGGTGAGATTGCCGGTCAACCGCAAGGCGACAAAGCCGCCGCCGGCCGCGATCACAAGCCGTGCCATATTGGCGATGAGCGGCCATAACAGGCGGCCGGCGCCTTGCGAGGCGAAATAAAGCGCCATGCCGAGACCGAACAGCCCGTAAACCGGCCCGACGGTGTGCAGGTAGCGCGACCCGGCATCAATCATCGCCGGCGCGTTGCCGAACAAGGATAGCCAGGCGTATGGCGCTGCCGCCGCCGCAAAGCCGATCATTTCGCAGAGTCCGGCGGCGATCGCGGCACCAATCCAGGCCACACGCATGGCGCGATCGCGTCTGCCGGCGCCGATATTCGTTCCGACCATGGCGACGAGCGGGCCGCCCAAACCGAATACCAGCGGGATCAAGAGATATTCGAGCCGCGAGCCGGTGCCGTAGCCGGCGATTGCAGCGGGGCCGAATGAGCCGACAAGCCCGGTGGCAATGGCGATGGTCAGATTGGTCTGAACCGTGATCAGCGCCGCGACCAAGCCCACCCGCAATATGTCGGCAAATAGCCGCCAGCGAAATGTGACGCCGCTCAAACTCAATTGCACGACACTGCGGCCCGATCGCAGATAGCCGGCGAGGACCAGACTCCCTGCGGCGTAATACAGCACGACTGCCACGGCGCCCCCGGCAACCCCCAAATGCGGAAACGGACCCAAACCGAAGATGAGGCAGGGCGACAAGGGAATGAGGACGATCACGCCGGCACAGGTCACGACCGCCGGCACGATCATGTTGCCGGTGCCGCGGATCACGTTACTCAGGGTGTTAAAGAGCCAGACCAGGATCGCGCCGGCAAACACCACGGACGAGTAAGTCTCCGCGGCCTGCAATGTTGCGCCGCTGCCGCCCATGGCCGCATAGAGCCAACCGCCGGTCCCCAGCAACGCCGCCATGAAGGTCAGTCCGAACACCAGCGCGATGACGAGCGCGTGCCAGACGAGCGCATCCGCATCCTCCCGGCGGCCGCTGCCGAGCGCACGCGCGATGGCCGAGGAGATGCCGCCGCCCACGGCGCCCGCTGACATCAT
Source organism: Xanthobacteraceae bacterium (assembly GCA_036267435.1). Classification (GTDB taxonomy): domain Bacteria; phylum Pseudomonadota; class Alphaproteobacteria; order Rhizobiales; family Xanthobacteraceae; genus BOG-931. The sequence continues at coordinate 19,725 of DATAWA010000254.1, forward strand.
TTGCATGAGCATCAGTAACGGGAAGACCAGCGCCACTCCGGCGAGCGCATCGGTGCCGAGCTTGCCGACGAAATACGTCTCCACCAAGCCAACCGCGCTCTGCGCCAGCATCACCAGCATGTTCGGCGCGGCAAGGCGAATGAGCGTCGCGGCAATCGGTCCCTCGATCAAAACTTGGGTGCGGCGATCGTAGCCGGTCTTCGCTACGGCGACGGTGCCGGGCGCCGCCGGCAATGCCGTGGGAGTTGCGATGCTCTGGAGCGTCATCAGGAGGCTTCCCGATCGATCCGCCAAGCGGCGGCTATTGAACGACTGCCGATATAGGCGTATATGCACGTATATGAAAGACCCCGCTCCTGCAATGGTGGAAATGCCGGTTTCGTCGTTCAATCCGGCGGCATGCAACTGTCTGGCGCTACGCCAAGCGACGCGGCATCTCACGCAAATCTATGATCAATTTCTGGCGCCGAGCGGCTTGCGGTCGACCCAGTATTCGATTCTTGCAAGGCTGCAGCGCAAAGGACCGATGACCATCAATGCGCTCGCCGCCGAACTGGTGATGGATCGCACTACCCTTGGCCGCAATGTTTTGCCGCTGCAGCGTGAGGGCTTGATCGAGATCGGCACCGGCAGGTCCGATCGGCGTAGCAAACAATTGCGTCTAACGACATCCGGCACGGCACGGTTCCGGCAGGCCAACAAAGCCTGGCACGCGGCGCAGGTGCATTTTGAAAATACCTTCGGTAGCAAACGCGCCGAAGAGCTGCGGACGCTCTTGGAGGGCGTTGTCGCCGGTGAACCGCCGGCCGTGGGCCAAAGTCACGAGCCGCATCGTCACGGGTAGCGGGAAAAGTCGCGGCCCTCTTTGACCATAAATTCAAGCAGGAACGGGTCGCCCTTTTCGGTCGTGTCAGCGGCTTCTTTGATGGCACCGACGATATCGTCCGGCCTCTCGACGCGCCGCGCCGCGACGTTGAGCCCCTCGGCTACTTTGGTGTAGTTGCCGCCGACCGTCATGGCGCCATATTTGGCGTCCGAAATCGTCAGCACATCGCGCTCGGCACCCATGACGCCGTTGTTGAACACGACCGTGAGGATCGCGATGCGGTTACGTGCCGCGGTCTCGATATCCATTCCGGTCATGCCGATCGCGGCATCGCCCATGACGTTGATGCAGAACTTCTTTGGCGCCGCGAGCTTGGCGCCCATGGTAATGCCGAGTCCGTAGCCCAGCTGGGTCGACTTGCCCCAGCCCATGTAAGAGCCGGCTGCGGTGGTCTCCCAGAACGGGACCATCTGCTCGCGCGGGCTGCCCGAATCGTGCGTGATGATGACGTCTTCGCGGGGAAGCGTCCGCATCATGTCGCGAATGATCCTGTATTGATTGAGCGGCACCTCGTCGGAATTAAGAAACTTCGCCCATTCGTCGAGCCAGGCTTTTTTGCCGGCGGCCACTTCCTCCTTAAGCGAGGTGAGCGCGTTGCCGCCGCGGCCCGCGCCCTTCTGCTTGGAGACCTCGGTTATCAGCGCTTCGATGACAAGGCCGGCGTCGCCGACCAGGGCCTGATCGGCGCGATACTCCTTGTTGATGTCGCCGGCGTCATTGGTTGAGTGGATGATTGTTCTTCCCGGCGGCACGGCAGGACCGAATGGCGTGACCGTGAGGCTCGAGCCGATCGCCATCACGACGTCGGACTTGTTGAGGAAATCGGCGAATACTTTCGATCGCGAGCGCGTCGAACCGCCGAGCGCCAGCGGATGGTTGTCGGGGATCGCGCTCTTGCCCGGATTGGTGGCGACGACGGGCGCCGGCAACAATTCCGCCAGCGCGGCGAGCCGTTCGCCAGCCTCCGCGTAGTGCACGCCTTGCCCGGCCCAGAGCAGGGGATGCCTGGCGGCGAGCAACATTTCGACGGCTTTCTCGATTGCCGCTGGATCGGGCGCCGCGCGCTGCACCGGCACCGGTCGATAATCGAGCGTGCCCTTGAATTCCGCCTCGAACACCTCATCCGGGACTTCGATCAACACCGGTCCGGGCTTGCCCGAGCGCATGGCCTGGTAGGCGCGCCGCATCAAGTCCGGCAACTCCTGCACATTGTGCGCCAGCGCCGACCATTTCGTTACCGCACGATAGACGTCCGCTGCTCGGAACACCGGACGTACATATTGCCGATTGAGCGGCAGTCCCCCGGAAACGACAAGGAGCGGCACATTCTCGGAAAACGCCTGGGCGATGCCGGGGAAGGCGTTCTCGATGCCCGGGCCGGCTTGGGCGGCGAAGACGCCGTTCTTCTTGCCGCGCTTGATGCGCGAATAGCCGTCGGCCATGCCGACGCCGACGCGTTCCTGCCGGCATAAAATGGGACGAATGTCGATTGCCGCACAGGGCTCGATCACGGGATTGCGCGGATAGCACGATAAAAATTCCGTGCCCTCGCGCTTGAGAATGTCGGCAATGACCTCGGCGCCCTTCATGGCAATTCGCTCCCCAACTCGACCTTGCTTATGCTGCCATCATAGGCGCGATTGGCGCGCCCATGCTACCGCGCCGATGCCACCTCGCCCATGCTTCCGCGCCGATGCACCGGCAACCCATGGCCGATCTTGCCGCCGCGGAGTTTTGCTTTCGCGCCGGTTCGGCTATGATCGCGCTGAGCTGGAGTGCACGGTGAATAGGCTTTCCGCAATCCTATCCCTGATTCTGTCCTTGGTTCTATTCTTGGGCGGCCTTGTTGCGTCGCTCAGCTTAGCTGCGCCGGCCGTTGCCGGCGACTACGGCCAGGTCGAGTATTCCTGTTACCAGTGCATTCGCGATGCCATATACGCCGACGTCACGTTGATCGATCGGCTGGAAGCCAATCCGGACATCGACGACGGCATAAAGGGTCCGCAAATCGGCGCCGCGCGGGCCGATATTCATCGGCTGCGGAAAATCCTCGGTCCCTTCGAGGATCAGGGCACCGCGCCCTGTTGTTACACGCGGAAGCCAATCTACGTCCGTTGACGCATCGCGAGGACCTACCGGCGTCCTCTTTCCCTTATTCCGCCGGAGTCATCGGCGGCGCGCCGAACAGGCCGGGGAACAGCCGCTGGCGCGTCTGCAGCGACCACTGCCCGAGACGATCCAAATACAGATAAACGACCGGTGTCGTGTAGAGCGTGAGCAATTGGCTGATCAAAAGTCCGCCGACGATCGAAATGCCGAGCGGCCGGCGGATCTCCCCGCCATTGCCGAAGCTTACCGCGAGCGGGATGGCGCCGAGGATGGCGGCTGACGTGGTCATCATGATCGGCCGGAACCTTAACAGGCAGGCCTGAAAGATCGCATCGTACGAGCTCAGATTCCGCGTGCGCTTTGCGTCGATGGCGAAATCGATCATCATGATCGCGTTCTTCTTGACGATGCCGATGAGCAGGATCACGCCGATCAGCCCGATGATGCTGAAATCGGTACGGAACAGCATCAGCGCTAGGATGGCGCCGACGCCGGCGGACGGCAGCGTCGAAAGGATCGTGATCGGGTGAATGTAACTTTCGTACAGCACGCCCAAGAGAATGTAGACGGCTGCGATTGCCGTGACGATCAGCACCGGTTCGTCGGCGAGCGATTGCGCAAATACCTGCGCCGTGCCGGCCAGACTGCCGTGAATCGAGGCCGGCATGCGGATGTTCTTGACCGCCGCGTCGATTTCACTCGCGGCATCGCCGAGCGCGGCGCCGGGCAGCAAATTAAAGGAAATAGTGGCGGCGACGAACGGCCCCTGGTGGCTCACCGACAACGGCGCGTTTCCCGGGTTGTAATGGCTGACCGCCGCGAGCGGGATCATCGTTTCCTGTGCGGTGGAAACCGCCGCGCCTGACGACGTTGAGCCTTTGCCCGAATTAGCCAGTGCATTGATGGCGGCATTACGCGCCGAATTATTGTTGGCGGCGGCGGCTGCAGTGGTGCTGGCCGACGACGTGCTGGTGACGCCGGCTCGGGGCGCCGTCACGGTGCCGGCCGGGGTGTTGCTGAGCTGGGTGCCGGAGGCGCCGCCGCCCGATGTCGCCACGTAAATATCGCGCAGCGACGCCGGATATTGCGTATAGCGCGGGTCGATTTCCATGACGACGTGGTACTGATTGATCGCGCTATAAATCACCGAGACTTGGCGCTGTCCGAAGGCGTCGTAAAGCGTGTTGTCGATCTGGGCCGGAGTGATGCCCAGCCGCGATGCAGTCGGCCTGTCGATAACGACGTCGGATTCCAGGCCGCTCTCCTGCTGATCCGAATTCACATCGGTCATGACTTTCGAATGTTCCAGCGCCTGAACCAGCAACGGCGTCCATTTGGCCAGCAAATCCGGATCGTCGGCCTGCAGCGTGTATTGGTATTCCGAATTGCTTTGCCGGCCGCCGGCGCGAATGTCTTGCACGCCAAATAGAAACAGCCGGCCGCCGGGTACTTTCGCCAGCTTCGGCCGGAGCCGTGCGATGACCTGCTCCATCGGCGGCCGTTGGCCAAGCGGCTTTAGCGAAACGAAGACCGAACCGGTGTTGATCTGGCCGAAGCCGCCGCCAGAACCTACGCCGGTGTAGCCGACAACATGCTCCACCGCCGGGTCTGCCTGCACAATGGCCATCATCTGCCGCAGTTTTTGCGTCATCAATTGAAATGAGACGCTTTGGTCGGCCTGCAGCGAGCCGATCATGCGGCCGGTATCTTCCTCGGGAAAAAATCCCTTGGGCACGATATAGAACAGGACGACATTAAGAACGATCGCGCCGAAGAAGACGACAAGAATAACGCGGCTGTGGTGCAAGGCCCAGGCCAGCGATTGCTCGTAGCCAGCCAGCACGCGGTCGAACAGACCGCGCCGCCTCGGTGTTGCGGGCGCCGGCTGGCTGCGCAGAATGAGCGCGCACATCATGGGCGTGGTGGTCAGCGAAATCACCAGCGAGATCATGATGGCCAAGGACAGCGTCATGGTGAATTCGCGGAACAGCCGGCCCAATATGCCGCCCATCAGCAGAATCGGCAGAAACACCGCAATCAGCGACAGGCTGATCGAGAGCACGGTGAAGCCGACCTCCCGGGCGCCCAGAAAAGCCGCTTCCACCCGCGGCACTCCCGCCTCGATATGCCGTGAGATGTTTTCCAGGACCACGATGGCATCGTCGACCACGAAGCCGGTCGCAATGGTGAGCGCCATCAGCGAAAGGATGTCCAGGCTGTAGCCGAGCAGGTACATCGCGCCGAAGGTGCCGAGGATCGAAACCGGCACCGCTACCGATGGGATCGTGGTGGCGCGCAGATTGCGCAGGAACAGAAAAACCACGACCGTCACCAGGGCGATGGCGATCACCAGCGTGAATTCGGTGTCGTGGAGCGATTGGCGAATGGTCGTACTGCGATCGATGGCGATGGTCACATTGACATCGGCGGGCATGGCGGCTTCGAGATGCGGCAGCTCGGCCTTCACGCTGTCGATGGTGTCGATGATGTTGGCGCCAGGCTGGCGAAACAGAATGACCAGCACCGACGGCTGGCCGTTGGACAAGCCGAGATTGCGCACGTCTTCGACGGAATCGGTGACTTCCGCGACATCCGACAGTTTGACCGCGGCACCGTTGCGATAGGCGATGATGAGCGGTGCGTAATCCACCGCTTTGGTCGACTGATCGTTGGTGTAGATCTGGAACCGGCGCCCGCCGTCGTCGATGGTGCCTTTCGGACTGTTGGCGTTGGCGGAAGCCAGCGCGGCACGCACATCTTCCAGGCCGATGCCGTATTTGAACAAAGCCTGCGGATTGAGCTCGACCCGCACGGCCGGCAGCGCCGCGCCGCCGAGGATGACCTGGCCGATGCCGCTGATTTGCGACAATTGCTGCTGGAAAACATTGCTGGCGGCGTCATAGATCTGGCCCTGAGTCAGTGTTTTGGACGTTATCGCCAGGATGAGGATCGGTGCATCGGCCGGGTTGACCTTGCGGTAGGTCGGATTGGATTTCAGGCTCGCCGGCAGGTCCGCGCGGGCGGCATTGATTGCCGCCTGCACGTCGCGCGCCGCACCGTCGATGTCGCGATTGAGGTCGAACTGCAACGTGATGCGGGTCTGTCCGATGCCGCTCTTCGACGTCATTTCGGTGACGTCGGCGATCTGGCCGAGATGGCGCTCGAGGGGCTCGGCGACGCTGATCGCCACGGTGTCCGGACTGGCGCCGGGAAGCTGGGCGCTGACCGAGATGGTCGGAAAGTCGACCTGCGGCAGCGGCGCCACCGGCAGCTTCGAGAAAGCGAGAATGCCGGCGAGCGCAATGCCGAGCGTGAGCAGGGTGGTCGCCACCGGACGATTGATGAATGGCGCGGAGATATTCATTCGGCCG
>DATAWA010000255.1:0-16129 GCA_036267435.1 Xanthobacteraceae bacterium
CGTTCAAGAATCGAACGCTGAGTCCGGTGGTTGAGCGTTTCATCGAATGTACGCGAAGCGTCGCCAAATCCATCATCAAACAGGACAAGCGCCCAAGTTCCTAAGCCGTCCGAACGCCGGCCCATGTTACGCTTTGGGTCAATTCGACCGATCCAGCCGGTTTTGCCCGCCGGTCCATGTCCGGTAGGCCTCGAAAGCGGACGTGAGGCTTGCAGGCGGATTTATATTGAAGTGCGGAGCGATGCTGCTCGCCGACCGTGCCTATCATCCGGATTGAATGAGAGCATTCGCTTGCGAAGGGGGGCGCTTGGGCCGACATTCCACCGAGATGCAATCGCAAAGTGCCCGTCTGCATTAGCCCGCAGCTTTACCGTGCGCGCAACTTGGCCGAACGGTTCTTGAATAGGATCAAACAGCGTCGGCGGATCGCGACGCGCTACGACAAACCCGCCGCCAACTACCTAGCCTTCGTTTAGCTCGCGGCAACACTGCCGCGGCTCCGCCTGAATGAGTTTACGCCTTTAGCTCGCCGGTTTCCGATTTGGAAAAAGCTGCGGGCGCAGTTTTGGGTGGCAGCCCATCATCTTCGGCGCATAGGGTGCCTCGGCGCCGAGCTCTTCGGCGGCGTGCCAGGCCCAGCGCGGGTCCCACATCGCGCCGCGCGCCAGGCACACCATGTCGGCTTTGCCCGCGGCGACGATGTCCTCGGCCTGACGATAGCCGGCGATTAGGCCGACCGTCATGGTGGTCAGGCCGGTTGCTGCCTTCACCTTTTCCGAGAACGGCACCTGATAGCCCGGCGCCAGCGGAATTTTTTGTTTCGGATCGAGGCCGCCGGTCGAGACGTCCATATAATCCAAGCCGCGCTGCTTCAGTTCTTTGGCGAGCAGCACCGTTTCTTCCGGCGTCCAGCCGCCGTCGACCCAATCGGTGGCGGAAACGCGCATGCCGAGCGGCTTTTGCTCCGGCCAGACCGCCCGCACCGCTTCGTACATTTCGATGGCAAAGCGCATCCGGTTTTGCGTCGAGCCGCCATATTCGTCGGTGCGCTGGTTGGACAGCGGCGACAGGAATTGGTGGGCGAGATAGCCGTGCGCGCCGTGAAGCTCGATCACGTCGTAACCGATGCGGTCGACGCGCTTCGCCGCCGCGGCGAACTCGCCGAGGCAGCGCTTGATGTCGTCCTTGGTCATGGCGTGCGGCATCGGCCAGCCGGTGTCGTAGGGAATGGCGGAGGGCGCCTCCGGCGTCCACGCGTCCGGGCCTTCGAGGATCGGCTTGCCGCCCGCGGCCGGCGGCGTGGTCGGGCCTTTGCGGCCGGCATGCGCCAGTTGCACGCCGAGCTTGGCGACGCCGTAGGTCCGGCAGAAATCGTGCACCCGCTTGAGCGCGGTCTCGTTGTCGTCCGACCACATGCCGGCGCATTTCGGGGTGATGCGGCCCTGCGGATTGACGTCGGTCATCTCGCACATCACGAGGCCGGCGCAGCCGAGCGACATATTGCCGAGATGCATCAAATGCCAATCGTTGGCCGAGCCGTTATCCGAGTTGTACTGGCACATCGGCGAAACCACGACGCGGTTGGGCAAAGTAAGCCCGCGCAATGTGATGGGGGAAAACAGGACGCTAGCCATTTCCGCGGATCCTTTGGTGCTGAGACGTGAGGGAAGGTGGCCCTGCAATATCACGATTTCCGCGGCCGCGTACACGTCCCGGAAGGGTCCGATTCGGCGGAAAGCCGCGGCTTGAGCGGTTCAATGAGTCGCAATCCCGCGGCTATCCCGGTGACGAGGACATGGGCTAGTCTCGGATCAAAGCTGCGTTTGGGGAAACGGGGGGCAAGGACGCGTGAATGCGCAGTTCTGGCTGATTCAGGCCTTTAACGGCATTTCCTATGGCGCCCTGCTGTTCCTGGTGGGGGCCGGGCTATCGCTGATTTTCGGCGTCATGCGCATCGTCAATCTGTCGCACGGCGCGTATTTTCTGTGGGGCGGCTATATCGCATTGTCGGTGATCTCCGCGACCGGGTCGTGGGCGCTGTCGATCCCGGTCGCGGCGCTCGCGGTGGCGGTGATCGGCCTCTTGATGGAGCGCCTGTTCCTGCGGCCGCTCGGCTTCGATCCGTTGCGGCAGGTGCTCCTCACGGTGGGTTTCGCCTATTTGTTCCAGCAGGGCGCGCTCGATATTTGGGGCGGCAATAATCTGGAAATCAATCCTCCGGATATGCTGACGCACAGTGTCGTCGTCGGCGGATTGTATCTGCCGTTGTACCGCGTCTTCATGATCGCGGTGGCGCTCGCGATCGGCGTCGCGATATGGCTGGTGATGGAGAAGACGCGCATGGGCGCTGCGGTGCGCGCCACCGTCGACGACGCGCAGATGGCGCGCGGCGTCGGTATCGACACCAACCGCATCTCGATGCTGATCTTCGCGCTCGGCGCTTTTCTGGCCGCGCTCGGCGGCGTGATCGGCGGCGCTTTTCTCGGCGTCTATCCCGGCCTCGATTTCGAAATTCTGCCGCTGGCTTTCGCCGTGGTCATCATCGGCGGCATGGGCAGTCTCGGCGGCGCCGCCATCGGCGCCATTCTGGTCGGACTCGCCGATAATTTCGGCAAGGCGCTGTTTCCGGAGCTGGCCTATTTCACGCTTTACGCGCCGATGGTCCTGATCCTGGCGATCAAGCCAACCGGCTTGTTCGGGCGCGAGTGAGATGGTCCGGCGATGACCCAGAGAATGAAAATCATCGCCGTCGCCGCCGCCCTTGCGGTATTCGCCGTCGTCGTTCCACACACGACCTCCTTCATCGTGCTGCTGGCGACCCGCGCGCTGGTGTTCGCGATTCTGGCGATGAGTGTCGATATTCTGCTCGGCTTCACCGGGCTCGCCTCAATGGGGCAAGCCGCCTATTTTGCCATGGGCGCTTATCTGACGGCGATCCTGGCCACAAAATACAATGTCGGCCTCGGCTGGGATTTTTGGCTGGTGGTGTTGCTCGGCATGCTGATCGGCGCGGCCACCGCGGCATTCTTCGGATTGTTCGCGGTCCGCGCCACCGGCGTCTATTTTCTGATGATCACGCTTGCGCTCGGTCAATGCGTCTGGGGGCTTGCTTATCGATGGAATTCGCTGACCGGCGGCGACAACGGCATCAATGTCACTGTCCGGCCGAATTTCGGCATCGATCTGACCGGCGAGCGGGCGTTTTTCTTCCTGGTTCTCGGTTTCTTCACCGTCACGTTGCTGCTGCTTTATGTGCTGGTGCGATCGCCGTTCGGGCGCAGCCTGGAAGGCATCCGCGAGCGCGAGCTCCGCATGCGAATTCTCGGCTATAATACCTGGCTGCACAAATACATCGCCTTTATCATCGCCGGGGCCGTTGGCGGCCTGTCCGGCGTCCTGTGGGCGCATACCAACGGTCTTGTAAGCCCCGACACTGCGGTGCTGACGACGTCGGTCGATGCCTTGTTGATGGTGGTCCTCGGCGGCGCCGGCACGCTGGTCGGCGGCGCGATCGGCTCGGCGATCGTGTTCGGTCTGCGCGAATATCTCAGCACATTGGTGCCGTGGTGGCAGTACGTGCTGGGCGGGGTCTACGTGGTGACGATTCTGTACTTGCCGATGGGGTTGATGGGACTTCCGGCGCTTCTTCGACAACCCCGCGCTTTGTCCGACACGGCGGACGAAACGGCGGAGCCGGGCAAACTTGCGGCCTAAGCCTTCCCAACATGACGGAAGGCGCCACACTATGGGAGGAAAGACATGACAATCACATCACGACGAATGGTTCCGCTCTTGTTGGGCGGTTGTGTTGCGCTCGGCTTGAGCGCCAGCGCGCCGGCCCGAGCCGACGATCTACGGATCGGCTTTCTTGCGCCGACGACCGGATTCCTGTCGCAAACCGGCCAAGACATGGAGCACGGCTTCGAACTTTATCTCAATGACCACGGCGGCAAGCTCGGCGGCGTTAAAGTGGATTTGATCGTCGAGGATACGCAGGGCAAGCCCGACGTGGCGGTGACCAAGGCCAAGAAGCTGGTGCTGCAGGATCACGTGAGCATGTTCGTCGGCGGGGTGCTGGCCTCGACCGGCTACGCGCTGGCGCCGGTGAGCACCGAAGAGAAAACGCTCTACATATCGTCCGTCGCGGCGGCCGACGATTTGACCCAGCGGCAGCTCAGCAAATATCCGTATTTCATCCGCACGGCCTGGACGAGTTCGCTGCCCAATCATCCGCTCGGACAATGGGCTTGCGAGCAGGGCTACAAAAAAGTCGTCACCATCGCCGCCGACTATGCCTTCGGCTATGAATCGGTCGGCGGCTTCCAGAAGGCATTCGAGGATTGCGGCGGCAAGGTCATTCAGAAAATCTGGCCGCCGCTCGGCAACAAGGACTTCGGACCCTTTATCCCGACGATCAAGAGCGACGCTGACGCCATCTACTCGCTGATGGTGGGTCCGATGGCGCCGCAATTTCCCAAGCAGTTGCGCGATGCCGGCGTCAAATTGCCGATCATCGCCGGTGGCACAAGTTATGACGACTATAACCTCGCCTTCGACGGCGATGAGGTGATCGGCGACGTTTCCTCGCTGATGTACAGCGCGGCGCTGCAGACGCCGAAAAACGAGGCCTTCGTCAAGGAATTTCGGGCCAAATACAACGAGGTTCCCGGCTACTACGCGGAGGCCAATTACACCACGGCGCAAATGATCGACGAGGCGATGGCGAAGAACGGCGGCAAGTTTCCCGGCGCGGAAAAGTTCATTCAAACCATGCTGGGCTTGAAGATCGAGGCCGCCCGCGGGCCGGTCGCTTTCGACGACATGCGCAATCCGGTCGAGAACGTCTATATCCGCAAGGTCGAGAAGGTCGCGCTGTTCGGCGACGCCAAGCCGCAACTGTGGAATGTCGTCATCAAGACCTATCCGAATGTCGGCCAGTTCTGGACCTACGGCAAGGACGAGTTCCTCAAACAGCCGGTCTACAGCCGCGACTTTCCGCCGTGCAAATATTGCGAATAACGGCCGGACGCCGGGGCCGCATCGGCCCCGGCGCTTCTTTTTGCAGAGTGGGCGCGTGAATCAATCCTGGGCGAACGGCGGCCAAAACGAAGGCCCATTGCCGGTGCTGGAGCTGCGGAGCTTGTCGAAGTCATTCGGCGGGCTGCAAGCCGTGCGCGGCGTATCGCTGAAGATCATGCCCGGCGACCGCAAGGCCATTATCGGCCCGAACGGCGCCGGTAAGACGACGCTGTTCAATCTCATCAGCGGTATTTTGCCGGCGACGTCGGGGCAGGTGCTGCTGTTCGGCCGTGACGTGACCCGCTGGTCCAGTCACCGCCGCGCGAGGCTCGGAATGGCGCGGACCTTCCAGGTCACCAGCCTGTTTCCGAAATTGACCGTGCTCGACAACGTGCTGCTGGCGATCAAAGGACGGCGTGCCTCGAAATTCGTGATGTGGCGGTTCTTGTCGTCCTACGGCGAGGTTCACGACAAGGCTCATGATTTGTTGGAACGCGCCGCTTTCATCGACCGCAAGGACAGCGAGGTGCGCTATCTGTCGCACGGGGAGCAGCGGCAGCTCGAAATCGTGGTGGGACTTGCCGCCGATCCGGACATCCTTTTGCTCGACGAGCCGGCGGCCGGCTTGTCATCCGGCGAATCGGTGGAGATGGCGCAATTTCTCCAGAAGCTCGATGCCAAAATCGCGATGCTGCTGATCGAGCACGACATGGACATCGTTTTCGACATCGCCGACGAAATCTCGGTTCTGCACCTCGGCGAGGTGCTGGAAAGCGGTCCGGCTGCGCGCATCCGTTCCAGCGCCAAGGTGCAAGAAATTTACCTGGGAACCGGCTGACGGGCGGAGCTGCAATGGCGATTCTCGAGGTTCGGGACATCCACACTTACTACGGCGACGCCTATGTACTGCAAGGCCTGTCGCTCGAGGTCGAGCAGGGCCAGATTCTCGGCCTCCTCGGCCGCAACGGCGTCGGCAAGACCACGCTGGTCAATTCGATCGTGGGTTTCGTGCCGCCGCGCCGCGGCAAGATATTTTTCAAGGGCGCCGATATCACCGGCCAGGCGTCGTTCGCGATCGTGCGCGGCGGCGTCGGGCTGGTGCCGCAGGGGCGACGGGTGTTTCCGACATTGAGCGTCGAGGACAATCTGATGGTGGCCGAGCGCAGTGCCGCGCGGCATGGCTGGAGCCTGCAGCGGGTCTATGCGCTGTTCCCCCGGCTGCACGAACGCCGCAGCCAGCGCGCCAAGACGCTTTCGGGCGGCGAGCAGCAAATGCTGGCGATCGGCCGCGGCCTGATGACCAACCCCGACTGCTTGATTATGGACGAGCCGACCGAGGGCTTGGCGCCGATCATCATCCAGGGCCTCTGGGAAGCCATCGCCAAGCTCAAGCAGGAAGGTCTGTCGATTCTCCTGGTCGAGCAGAATGCGGCCTTGGCGCTCAAGCTCGTCGATTTCGTCCACGTGATGAGCAAGGGCCGCCTGGTCTATTCGGCAAGGCCGGAGGAGCTGTGGGCGAACGACGATATCAAGTCGCGATTTTTGGGGATTTGAAATCCAGCCGCAGATTTCAGGGTCGCCAATTGAGCTGAACGACCTTGTTGCCGCTGGCCTCGTTATATTGGATGGCCTGGGACTTCATGCCGGCGATCGATTGTGCGCTGCCGAGTGGACATTGCACGGTGTCATGCTGCAGAAGCGCATGATCGAGGGCTTGGCCGAACTCAGCCTCGGTCGCTTCCATCGATTCGCCGTCGGCAAATGGCGCCGACATATAGACGGTGTGGCGCGCCGGCGCGACCGCGAGGCAGTATCGCCAGTCCGCCGCCGAGGCATCGCGCGCATGGAACATGGCGATAAAGACGGCGCAGGCCAATAGTTTCAGCGGCAGGCGTGGTCGCATAGCCATGGTTCGCAACGAATCGATGGGGCAAGCCTAGCGAATGCGTTTCCGTATGGCACTGTGATTTGTACGATGGGCCCGAGCCGGCCGAAGCGGGGCCCGTCGTCGCAAGTTTTTAGAATGGCGGTGTAGAACTAAAGCCAGGGAAGCGGTGTTAGGGACATAGTGCAAATGCAGTGCGAGGATCGGCCATGAGAATAATGCTGTTCGTCTTGGCGATGGTGGCGGCGGGTTTTGCCATGGCTAGCCCCGCGCAGGCGCAAAATTATCCGTGGTGCGCATACTACGATGGCGGCGAGGACCAGTCGGTCAATTGCGGCTTTGTCTCCCGCGAACAGTGCATGGCGTCGGTCAGCGGTATCGGCGGCTTCTGTATGCCCAATAACACCTATCAGCCGCTCCGGCCGCCGCGCCGCGGCTAAAGCCGGCAAAGCGACCGCAGCCGGTCTCCGCTATTTCGTTATCCGACCCCAAGGCGTAAGGGGGCGAGTGTTCTTGACTCTGCCGCAAAGCCGTTCCCGAATAGCGGCAGGGTAGGAACACATGATCAAGAAATTCCACGTCCTCTATGTCGGCCAGATCGAACTCGACAATATCGGCTTGGGCGGCACGCCGGCGAACGACCGCCTCTATTCCGATGAGCGCCTGCGCGAGGCGTTCTTTACCGCCCGCGACGTCGCCCAGCTCATGGACGAGCTCGGCTTCGAGACGCTGTGGACCGCCGAGCACCATTTCCAGCGTGAGGGCTACGAGGTCTTCCCCAACCTCATTCAGCTCGGCCTCTGGCTTGCCACCCAGACCAAGCGCCTGAAGTTCGGCTGCGCATTTAACGTGCTGCCGATGTGGCATCCCATCCGCATGGCCGAGGATTACGCCATGGCCGACATCGTGACCGACGGCCGCGTCGTTCTCGGCGTCGGCCGCGGCTATCACAGCCGCGAGGTCGAATCGTTTGGCGCGCCATTGCTCGACGCCGACAAGAATCGTGAATTGTTCGAGGAGCAGCTGCGGCTCTTGCTGACCTGCTTCAACGAGCAATCGTTCCATTTCAAGGGCAAATATTACGAGGCGCCGCCGCCGGTCGATTATCGCGGCTACAAGCTTTCGGACATCACGCTGGTGCCGCGGCCGAAGCATCTGCCGGTGGAGATCTGGATGCCGGTCGCCAGCGGCAAGACCATCGACATGATGGCGCAATACGGGCTGAAAGCGATGGTAACGCTCAACGGCGAAAAAATCCTCGATGACGTCATTCGCGCCTATCATGCCGCCTGTCTCAAGCACGGCCGCAAGAAGCAATTGGGCGAAGACATGATCTGGGGCGCCGGCGTCTACCTCGCGGGCAGCCGGGAGGAAGCGATCAGGAAACTCGAGCCGGCGCACGACGAGCGCTTCAAGTGGTTCGCGCCGTTCGGCTTCGTGCGTTATGCCGACGAAGAGGGCCGCACCTGGGGCACGCCTGGCGCGCCGTCGCGCACGCCGCTCCTGAAAGACGGCGTCGCCCAAAAAGCCTGGTTCTGCGGCCCGCCGGCCGAGGTGATCGACGGCATCAAGTCGATCGAGGCGAAATATCCGGGCCTTGAGAATTTCATGATCCATTGGGCCGAAGGCCTGTCGCCCAAGGAGTTCAAGGACCAGCTGCGCTGGTTCGCCAAGGACGTGATGCCGGCGTTCAAATAGCCGCGCACTATTTCTCCAGTCGCGCCACGATCTCGACATGCGCCGAGTAACGGAATTGATCCACCGGCGTGACTGCAGTGAGCCGGTAGCCGCCGTTGGCGAGAATGCGCATGTCGCGCGCGAACGTTCCGGGATTGCACGACACCGCGACGATGCGCGGCACGCGGCTTGACGCCAATTGCATCGACTGCGCCTGCGCGCCCTGACGCGGCGGGTCGAACACGACGGCATCGAAAGCCTTGAGTTCCGCGGCCACCAGCGGATTTTTGAACAAATCGCGCCGCTCCGCCGCGATCGGTTTCAGCCCCGATGTGCCCGTTGCGGCGCGCTTGAGCGCGGCGACGGCCGCTTCATCGTCGTCAAACGCGCTAACGCGCGCCCGCTCGGCAAGCCGCAGCGCGAACGGCCCAACGCCGGCAAATAAGTCGGCGACATTCTTGGCGCCGGCGCAGTGCTCGAGCACGAGGCCGGCCAGCGCCACTTCGCCTTGCGCAGTCGCCTGCAAGAAGGCCGCCGGCGGCAGCACAACGGTCGCGGCGCCCATGCGCACCGTTGGCGGGCGCGTTTGCGCGATGAGTTCGCCGTGCCGCGTCAGGCGCGCCAGATGATGCCGCGCGGCGATCCGCGCCAGCGCCGAGGTCAAAGCCGAGGTCAGCGGGCCAGAGCCGCGCACATCGACGTCAAGTCCGCTATCGGTCGCCGTCACTTGGATATCGAGCGGCTTTTGCGCCGGCGTCAGGGTTTCGGCGATCGCCCAGGCGGCTTTCAGCGCGCCGTCGAAGCCCTTGGCCAGGATCGGGCAGCGGTCGATGGCAACGACGTGATGCGCGCGCATTGCCGCAAAGCCGACCGCAAGCACGTCATGCGTGCCGCGCCGCGCGTGGAAAACCGCGCGCCGGCGGCCGTCGCCGTGAGCGTCGAGGAGATCGGCGACCGGGACGTCGATGCCGGCCTGACGCAATGCGGTCTCGACCAGGTCGCGCTTCCAGGCGCGGTACGGAGCGGTTTGCCAGTGCTGCAAGGCGCAGCCGCCGCAAACGCCGAAATGCGGACAGATCGGCGCGATGCGATCCGGGCTCGCTGTTTCGATGGCGAGGAGCTGTCGGCGGTCGGGATGGCCGGGCCAGTCCTCGACTTCGACGCGTTCGCCCGGCAGCGTGCACGGCACATAGATCGGACCGTCGGCGCCGTCCGTGACGCCGTCGCCGCGGTGGCCGATCGTATCGATCTCCAAAAGCTCAACCACAGTGTTCAACCACGTTCGGCGCCGATGAAGAATTCCTGGTTGCCGTCGCCGCCAAGGATCGTAGACGCAACGACGGGACGCGTGCGCCAGCCGAGCGAGGCGAGAAACGCAGCGATATCGTCGCACACGCTGGTGCGTACCGCCTCGTCGCGCACAATGCCTTTCTTGGCGTTGCGGCGGCCGGCTTCGAATTGCGGTTTGATCAGCGCCACAAGCGCCGCCTCGGCGGCAAGCGATCGGCCGACCGCAGGCAAAACCAGTTTCAGCGAGATGAAGCTGACATCGATCGCGGCGGCGTCGGCAATTTGTGGCAACCGCGACGCGTCGAGCTTGCGGATATCGGTCTGTTCCAGGCTGACCACGCCGGCGCGGTCACGCAGCCGCGGATGCAATTGATTGCTGCCGACATCGATCGCGTAGACGCACTTGGCGCCGCGCGCCAGCAGCACGTCGGTGAAGCCGCCGGTCGAGGCGCCGACGTCGAGGCAAACGCGGCCGTTGACGTCGAGCTTGAAATGATCGAGCGCGGCGGCAAGCTTGAGCCCGCCGCGCGACACGTAAGGGTGCTCGGGCTCGGCCGCGATGACGGCTGAGGCAGAGATAGTATCGGACGCTTTGCGGAGGAGGATACCGTCCACGGTCACCCGTCCGGCGGCGATGGCGGCCTGTGCCCGGGCGCGGCTTTCGAAGAAGCCGCGCGCGACCAAGACGCGGTCGGCTCGTTCGCGTAGGGTCATGGTAGTTGAATTACATCTCCGCTCGTCCCCGCGAAAGCGGGGACCCAGAACATCGAGTCATTTTCTGGATTCCCGCTTTCGCGGGAATGAGCGGTGCCGCGGGCGCGCAGTTACGCGAGCTTGATCACTTCGCCGCGGATGTTCTGGCCGAGCGCCTCGAAAGCCTTGGCGACGATGCCTTTGGCGTCGAGACCGGCCTTGGCGTACATGGCGTTGGGCGAATCCTGATCGATGAAGAAATCCGGCAGCACCATCGAGCGGACCTTGAGCCCGCGATCGAGCGCGCCGTGCTCGGCGAGCGCTTGCAGCACGAAAGAGCCGAAGCCGCCGATCGCGCCTTCCTCGATGGTGAGCAGCACTTCATGCTCGCGGGCCAGCCGCAACAACAGATCGACGTCAAGCGGCTTGGCGAAGCGCGCATCCGCGACGGTGGTCGGCAGCCCGTAGCCGGCCAATTCGTCGGCGGCCTTGAGGCATTCGCCGAGGCGGGCGCCATAGGAGAACAGCGCGATTTTGGTGCCTTCGCGCAGGATGCGGCCCTTGCCGATCTCGAGCGGCTTGCCTTCGTCGGGCATCGGCACGCCGCGGCCCTCGCCGCGCGGATAGCGCAGCGCCGAGGGGCGATCGTCGATCGCGACCGCGGTCGCCACCATGTGCACGAGGTCGGCCTCGTCGCCCGCGGCCATCAGCACGAAACCGGGCAGACAGCCGAGATAGGCGACGTCGAAGGCGCCGGCATGGGTCGGCCCGTCGGCGCCGACAAGGCCGGCGCGATCCATGGCGAAGCGCACCGGCAGCCGCTGGATGGCGACGTCGTGCACGACCTGGTCATAGGCGCGCTGCAGGAAGGTCGAGTAGATGGTCGCGAACGGCTTGTAGCCTTCGGTGGCGAGGCCTGCGGCAAAGGTCACGCCGTGCTGCTCGGCGATGCCGACGTCGAAGGTGCGGTCGGGAAATTCCTTCTGGAACAGGTCGACGCCGGTGCCCGACGGCATCGCCGCGGTGATGGCGACGATCTTGTCGTCCTTCTTGGCTTCCTTGATCAGGCTTTCGCCGTAAACCTTCTGATAGGCGGGCGCGGTCGGCTTCGACTTGACCTGCGCGCCGGTGGCGACGTCGAATTTGACGACGCCGTGATATTTGTCGGCGGATTTTTCCGCCGGCTCGTAACCTTTGCCTTTTTGCGTCACGACATGAACCAGGATCGGCCCGTTCTTCATGTCGCGGACGTTTTCCAGCACCGGCAACAGATGATCGATGTTGTGGCCGTCGATCGGGCCGACATAGAAGAAACCCAGCTCGTCGAACAGCGTGCCGCCGGTGATGAGGCCGCGCGCATATTCCTCCATCGCCATCGCCCGCTGCTCGAGCATTTTGCTCGGCATGTGCTTGGCGACGCTGCGGATCATCTTGCGCAGGCGATGGTAGCCGCGGCCGGACACCCGGCTGGCGAGATAAGCCGACAGTGCGCCGACCGGCGGCGCGATCGACATGTCGTTGTCGTTGAGCACGACGATCAGCCGCGAATTCATCGCGCCGGCATTGTTCATGGCTTCATAGGCCATGCCGGCCGACATCGCGCCGTCGCCGATGACGGCGACGACATTGTTCTGCTTGTTTTGCAGATCGCGGGCGACGGCCATGCCGAGGCCGGCCGAAATCGACGTGGAAGAATGCGCGGCGCCGAACGGATCGTATTCGCTCTCGGCGCGCTTGGTGAAGCCGGACAGGCCGCCGCCCATGCGCAGGGTGCGGATGCGGTCGCGGCGATTGGTCAGAATCTTGTGCGGATAGGCCTGATGGCCGACGTCCCAGATCAGCCGGTCATTGGGGGTGTCGAACACATAATGCAACGCCACGGTCAGCTCGATCACGCCGAGGCCGGCGCCGAGGTGGCCGCCGGTAACCGCGACAGCGTCGATGGTTTCGCGGCGCAACTCGTCGGCAAGCTGCCGCAACTGAGCGGGCTTAAGGCGCCTGAGCTCTTGAGGGGTCTTGATTTGGTCGAGCAATGGGGTCTTTGACGAAACCGTCACGCTAAGCTCCTTATTTCAGACCAATGCGTTGTTTCGGCCCAAGGCCGATTATTGGGGCTGCTTGGCGGGGCCCGGTTCGTGGTCGGATCGTGCGAATTTAGCAGTGCTTACACCATTCCGCGCCGGCGACGCAATTCAAACAGGCCTGCGGCGAGAGAACGGTCCAGATGGAACTCCTTGGTTTTCCAAGCGCTTATAGGCAGAGTGTGGGGTAAACCCGACGGCTCCCGTCCCATATGTAACGCTCAACCTATGTTTCGTTCAAAGATTTACCAGGGTACCGCGGCCAATTTGGTGGATTTTCGGCCTATTAATTGGGCGCAAGCAACGAGCGAGGCAGTCCGTGGCCCTCGATACTTACCGTAAAAAACGTAAATTTGATGTCACCGCCGAGCCGCGCGGGCGCAAAACCCGCGGGGCCGGCAACCGCTACGTGATCCAGAAGCACGATGCCACGCGACTGCATTACGATCTGCGGCTGGAGCTCGACGGCGTCATGAAGAGCTGGGCCGTCACCCGCGGCCCGAGCCTCGATCCGAACGACAAGCGGCTGGCCGTCCACGTCGAAGATCATCCGGTCGAATACAACAGCTTCGAAGGCACGATCCCCGAAGGCGAATACGGCGGCGGCACCGTCATGATCTGGGATCGCGGCACCTGGACACCCGATGGGGATCCGCATCGCGGTTACGCCAAAGGCCACCTCGATTTCGAACTGCAAGGCGACAAGCTGCGCGGCCGCTGGCATCTGGTGCGGATGCGGCCGCGCCGCGGCGACAAGCACGAGAACTGGCTTCTGATCAAAGGCAAGGATGACGAGGCGCGCAGCGGACACAAGGCCGACATTCTCGAAGAACAGCTGCTGTCTGCGGCGACCGGCCGCACCATGGACGAAATCGCCGCCGGCAAAGGCAAGAAACGGGTCTGGCACAGCAACCGCAAATCTGGCGACACGTCTCGGAGCAAATCTGAGTCTCAGTCCGCGCGCGCGTCGGCCGCCGCGCGGACGCAATCGCAGCGCGACTTCAAAGCCGAATTGCGTGCCGCCGCCGCGACGAAGACCAAGGCCAACGTAAAGGCCAACGCGAAGTCCCGATCGGCAAGCAAGACGGCCGAAACCAAGCGCGCGGCAAAGCCGGCGCCTCGCGCCGCATCGCCAGGATCGCGGGCCAAGCCCGCAATCGCCGCGATTGCCCGCAAGCGGTCGGTCGAAACCTCGCGCGGCGCGAAAGGTCAAAACCTGCCCGAGTTTATTCCGCCGAGTCTTGCCACGCTGCGCGACGCCGCCCCGAATGGCGCGCAATGGATTCACGAGATCAAGTTCGACGGCTATCGCATCGAAGCGCGGCTCGACCGCGGCAAGGTCAAGCTCCTCACCCGCAAGGCGCTGGACTGGACCGCTCGCTTCACGCGGATCGCGGATGCGGTCGCCGCGCTGCCTGCCGAGACCGCGCTGTTGGACGGCGAATTGGTGGTCGAGAACGAACACGGCGTTTCAAGCTTCTCGCTCCTGCAGACCGATCTCAAGGACGGCCGCGGCGACCGTTTCGTCTATTGGGTTTTCGACTTGCTTTATCTCGACGGCCGCGATTTGACCGCTACGCCGCTTGTCGAACGCAAGGCGGCGCTGCAGCGCCTGTTGCAGGGCCGGAGCCGCAGCGGCCCGATCCGCTTTGCCGAACATTTCGAGACGGACGGTCCGGCCATGTTCAAAAGCGCCTGCGCGCTGAAGCTCGAAGGCATCATCTCGAAGCTGCGCGACGCGCCGTATCGCTCCGGGCGAACCGACAATTTCGTCAAAACCAAATGCCACAACGAGCAGGAGTTCGTCGTCGCCGGCTTTTCGCCGTCGAACGCGGCGGCCAAGGCGGTCGGCGCCTTGACCGTCGCGTTTCACGAAGACGGCAAGCTGCGTTACGCCGGCCGCGTCGGCACCGGTTTTACGCACGCCACCGCCCGCGATCTGTGGCGGCGGCTCGAACCGCTGCGCGTCGAGCGGCCGCCGCTGACGCTGCCCGCGGACGAGCGGCGCAAGAACGTCATCTGGGTGAAACCGCTCCTCGTCGTCGAGACCGAATTTCGCGGCGTCACCCATGACGGCCTGCTGCGGCAGGCGTCCTATAAGGGCCTGCGCGAAGACAAGCCGGCGCGTGAGGTGGTGCGCGAGACGGCGCAGCCGGCGGCCGCGGCGCGGCGTCAGCCGGTGCGCAAGTCGGCCGCCGCCGCATCGGCGAAAACCGGCTCTCCGGCGCGTTCGGGCAGCAAAGGCGCCGCGATTGCCAATGTCCGCTTGACGCATCCCGACCGGGTCTACTGGCCCGATGCCGGCGTCACCAAGCAGGACCTCGCGGAATATTACGTCGGCGTCTGGCCGCACATGGCGCCGCATGTCGTCGACCGTCCGCTGTCCGTCGTGCGCGCGCCTGAGGGCGTCGGCGGCGAGACCTTCTTTCAGAAGCATATCGCTTCGACGATCAAGCAATCGCGGTTGCGCCATGTCGTCGATGCCAAAGAGCACGATGTCATCGCCGTCGAGACGCTCGACGATCTGATCGCGCTGGTGCAATCCGGCACGCTCGAGGTTCACGTCCGCGGCTCGAAGCTCGGGCGATTGGAATCATGCGATCGCATCGTGTTCGATCTCGATCCGGGCGAGGGCGTCGCCTGGAAAGAGATTGTCGCCGGCGCGCAAGAGGTGCGGCAGCGGCTTGCCGCGCTCAAGCTTGAGAGTTTCGTCAAGCTGTCCGGCGGCAAGGGCCTGCATGTCGTGCTGCCGATTGCCGGCGCCGATTGGGAGACCGTGAAGACTTTCACGTCGTCGATCGCCAACGCCATGGCGGCGGACTCGCCGAAACTTTATCTCGCGAAAATGACCAAGGCGCTCCGCCACGGCAAAATCTTCATCGACTATTTCCGCAATTCGCGCGAGGCGACCTCGGTCGCGGCCTATTCGACCCGGGCGCGGCCCGGCGCGCCGGTGTCGATGCCGGTGACCTGGCAGGCGCTCCCGCGCACCAAGAGCGCCAATGCGTTCACCGTGCTCAACGTGCAGAAGCTTCTGAAAACCGACGCCTGGGCCGAGATGGCAAAGGTGAAGCAGAAGCTGCCGGATGCATCGAAGCGGCGGCGCCCTTGACCTGGCTTTCCTCATCCTGAGGCGCACGCCGAAGGCGTGCCTCGAAGGATGCGGCTCAGGCGCTTCGGCCCCCGCCCTTCGAGGGTCGGCGCCTCGCGCCGAGCGCCTCAGGGTGAGGACCAACTCTCTGTCACGATCTGATCCACGACCTGGAGACGCCGGGTCAAGCCCGGCAATGACGAAGAGAATTGCCCCGACGCGGAGGATCACCCCGCGTGCCGAAACCGCTCCGCCTTCGGCTCGAAACGCGCCACACGCGTCATTCCGGATCGCCGCGCAGCGGCGAGTCCGGAATCCATAATCACAGGCCGGCGAATATAGATTCCGGGCTCGCGGGCAACAGCCCGCGCCCCGGAATGACGCGGAGGATCA
>DATAWA010000256.1:0-2714 GCA_036267435.1 Xanthobacteraceae bacterium
TCCGCACCAAACGCCGGTCATCATGGCCTATGATTCCGGCGATTACGGCGCGTCATTGAAAAAGGCGCTGGAGATGGCCGACTACAAAGGCTTCGACAAGCGCAAACGCGAGGCGGCCAAGCACGGCAAGCTGCGCGGCATCGGATTTTCCAACTACATCGAAGCTTGCGGAATTGCGCCGTCGCAGGCGGTCGGCTCGCTCGGCGCCGGCGTCGGCTTGTGGGAGTCCGCTGAAGTGCGCGTCAATCCGACCGGCTCGGTGGAAGTCCTGACCGGCTCGCATAGTCACGGCCAGGGCCACGAGACGACGTTTGCGCAACTGGTGTCGGAACGGCTCGGCATTCCGATCGACACGGTTTCGATCGTGCACGGCGATACCGACAAGGTGCAGTTCGGCATGGGCACCTATGGTTCGCGCTCAGGCGCGGTCGGCATGTCGGCGATCGTCAAGGCGCTCGACAAGGTCGAGGCCAAGGCCAAGAAGGTCGCCGCTTACATGCTCGAGGCGGCCGAAGGCGACATCGAGTTCAAGGACGGCAAATTCAGCGTCGCCGGCACCGACAAATCGGCGGGTTTCGGCGAGGTCGCGTTGAATGCCTATATCGCCCACAAATTCTCCGGCCAGGAGCTCGAGCCCGGCTTGAAGGAAGGCGCGTTCTACGACCCGACCAATTTCACCTTCCCGGCGGGCTGCCACATCTGCGAGGTCGAGGTCGACGCCGACACCGGCAACACCGAGATCGTGGCTTGGACGGCCGTCGATGATTTCGGCGTCATCATCAATCCCATGATCGTCGAGGGTCAGGTTCACGGCGGCATCGCCCAAGGCATCGGCCAGGCGCTGTGCGAAGGCGTGGTCTACGACAAGGACGGTCAGCTTGTGACCGGTTCGTTCATGGATTACGGCATGCCGCGCGCCGACAATTTGCCGTCATTAAATGTCGGCACGACCATGACCAGATGCCCGTCCAATCCGCTCGGCATCAGGGGCTGCGGCGAGGCCGGTGCCATTGCCGCGCCGGCCGCCGTCATCAACGCCATCACCAATGCGATCGGCACCGAACATATCGCCATGCCGGCAACGCCGGCGGCGGTGTGGGCGGCGATCCAGAAAACGAGTAAAATGCCGCACGCGGCATAACGGAGGATATCGATGTACGCTTTCACCTTCCATCGCCCGCAAACCGTGCGGCAGGCCGCAGGCCTCCTCGGTAAGAACGAAGACGCCAAATTGCTCGCCGGCGGCCAGACTTTGCTGCCGACGATGAAGCTGCGGCTGGCCGGGCCGCCACAGATCGTCGACATGGCCAAGATCGAGGGCTTGACCGGCATCGAGCAGAGCGGCCGCAACCTGACCATCGGTGCCATGACCACGCACAACGAGGTCAACACCTCGACTGTGGTGCAGCAGGCCGCGCCGGTGCTGGCGCATCTCGCCGGACTGATCGGCGATCCTGCGGTGCGCCACCGCGGCACCATCGGCGGCTCGATCGCCAACAACGATCCGAATGCGGATTATCCGGCGGCCTGCCTCGGGCTCGGCGCCACCATCGTCACCAACAAGCGCCGCGTCAAAGCCGACGACTTCTTCACCGGCATGTTCTCGACCGTGCTTGAGCCGGCCGAGATCATCACCAAGGTGATCTTCCCGCTGCCGAAGAAGGCCGGCTATCAGAAATTTCGCAATCAGGCGTCGCGCTTCGCGCTGGTCGGCGTGTTCGTGGCCAAACGCGGCAGTGAAATCCGCGTCGCCGTCACCGGCGCCGGCTCGAACGGCGTGTTCCGCGTGCCGTCGTTCGAGGAGGCGCTGAAGAAGCGTTTCGCGCCGAAATCGATGGAAGGCCTGACCATCCCGGCCGACGGCATGAACTCCGACATCCACGGCAGCGCCGAATACCGCGCGCATTTGGTCAGCGTGCTGGCGCGGCGGGCGGTGGCCGAGGCGATCGGCAAACCGGCGGACTGACGGCGCCGTAGGGTGGGCACCGCGTCGTGAGGAAAAGCCGCGTGGGCAAAATCGTGCGTCGCAGTGCCCACGCGTTGAGGCGGAGCGGACGATTTTACCCACCCTACGCGCTTATTTTCTGTTTGGTTATTGGCAATCGTCAAACCGGCGGACTGATCTGCCGAGGCTTAGGGTAGGGCGCTTATAGAGGACGCTGCTGTGCCGAATCCTGCAAGATGGCGATCATGCGATCGATAACCTCGTCGACCGTGGTTCCCGACGGGAATTGGATGAACTGATCGCGATCCGGCACCCAATAGCCTTTTGGATGCACGCGATATGGCTCAATCTCGAAGATTCCTTCCTTTTCATAGATCGACCAGCATGCCGCGCCGCGCATGAACGCCGACCAGCTTTTGTCGCCGCTATATTTCAATATGATCGGCGGCTTGCGCGCGTCCTCGATTGTTCGGGCCCGAAATGGGTTTTCTTTGGGAATTGTATTCAGCATGGCTCGCCGCAGGTGATCCGTATCCGCGACCGGGACTACCGTGACTGGATCGACATCCATGTAAACGGCAATTCCCTGGTTTACGGTGGTCGGCAGATAAACCGTTCCCTTTTTCAAATAACATTTGTAAAACATGCCGAACTCCTAAAATTCTGTCACGATGATATCGACAGGTCGGTTACTCCGCTTTGCTATGTCGCGGACTTGATCGATGATAGCTCGTTGTGCCGCGGTCATGCTGCCTTTGGGCACAATCAA
>DATAWA010000257.1:0-22143 GCA_036267435.1 Xanthobacteraceae bacterium
AGGGCTTTAAGTCGGTCTTTCGGACTGCTTACGCAGCCAGAGCAACCGGAGCATAGTTGTCATTGGCAACTATGGAATTGGCCCGATAACGGCGGAACCATGCCGAGCAAAAGCACGCCCTTTACGCCCTCGTCGATCCTAGTTCGACCCCGTGATCAGGGGTCAGGTTTCAGGTTTCGGGCATCAGGAAAAATTTACTGCCGCTTTCGCGTCCTGATCCCTGCTTCCCGATCCCTGACCCCTGGGATTGGTGGAGTCGCCGGGTACTGCCCCCGGGTCCGAAAGGTTTATTACGACGCCCGTTTATCGCCATAGCCGGCTTGCGCCGGCACCGGGGAATATAGACCCTAAAGGTTGCCGAAGAAAGAGCGGCGGAACCGATGCCAGAAAACCATACCCACACCCACAGCCGAATTTGGCCATGAAACTTATCTCCGGAGGTCAAAGCGGGGTCGATCGGGCCGTGCTCGACGTCGCGGTCGAGCGCGGCATCGATTACGGCGGCTGGTGTCCGAAGGGCGGCTGGGCCGAGGATTTTCCGGAGCCGCCGGGTGTGCTGGCCCGCTATCCGGCGCTTCAGGCGACCCCCCTCGCCGATCCGGCGCAGCGCACCGAATGGAACATGCGCGACGCCGACGCCTGTATGATCGTGGTGGACACTGGCGGGTTGGCCGTTTCGCCGGGAACGGCGCTGGCAGAGGAACTGGCGCATCGCTACCGCAAACCGCTTATCCTCGTCGACCTGGGAGAAGCTGGGCCGCAACACCGCGCCGCGCTGTGGCTGCGCGTGCAGCAGGCGCGGCACGGCGGCGCGCTCACACTCGCCATCGGCGGCCCGCGCGAGAGCGAAGCGCCGGGAATTTACGCGCGCGCCGCGGCCTTCATCGGTTCGCTGTTGGAATAGCGCACTATTCGACCGCTCGGAAAGCGGGGACCCTTTTGGCTGTCTCATAGATTGAGGAAGTTGTCTGGATTCCCGCTTTCGCGGGAATGAGCGGCAGTGGCATGCCGGGCGTCGCTTATCTGCGTGAAACCGTATGGCCGTGACGGCTGGGTGGCGCTAAACGAACGGCATGAACTCGCCGCCGATTCCCGATTCCATGGAGCCGCCGTCCTCGCCTTCGCCTGCCGCCGCGACAGCGCCCCAACAACCGCCTACTCTCACCGAAATCTTCGTCGCCTTTGCCACGATTTCATTGTCCGGCTTCGGCGGCGTGCTGGCCTGGTCGCGCCGCATGATGGTCGAAGAGCGCCGATGGCTCACCCCCGAACAGTTCAACGAGACTTACGCCCTGTGCTCGTTTCTGCCCGGCGGCAATATTCTCAATTTTTCGGTCATTCTCGGTGCACGCTTTCGCGGCGCCCGTGGCGCCGCGGTGGCGGCGGCTGGGCTAATGGGGCCGCCGCTCTGTCTTGTTCTGATCATTGCCGGCATCTACGCGCATTACGGCGACCTGCCGGTGCTGCGCCGGGCGCTGACCGGCGTCGCCTCGGCGGCGGCCGGATTGATGATTGCGACGGTCGCCAAGATGGCGCGGCCGTTATTTCAAAGGAGCGCCTTGACGCATCCGCTGATCGCGTTCGCCACCTTCGCCGCGATCGGCGTCGCGCAGTGGCCATTGCCGCTGGTTTTGGCGGTCATCGTGCCGGTGAGCATCGGACTCGCATGGGTGCGACTATGAATTCCGGCCACGGCACCGGCACATTGCTGACGCTGGCCGGCTTTTTCGGCGTGCTGTCCTTGTTCGCCGTCGGCGGCGGCAACTCCGCAGTGCCGGAAATGCATCGCTTTGCCGTCGATGTTCAGCAGTGGCTCACCGACCGGCAATTCGCCGACAGCTTTGCGCTGGCGCAGCTGACGCCGGGTCCAAACATTATCATCGTCACGCTGATCGGCTATCACGTCGCCGGCGTCATTGGCGCGCTGATAACGACGCTGGCGATGTGCGGGCCGCCGGCACTGTTCGCTTTTTTTGTCGGCGGCGCGTCCGATCGCTTTCAAGGCAAGACCTGGCACGCCGTTTTGAGCCGCGCGCTGGTGCCGGTGACGATCGGACTCACCGCCGCCAGCGCCGCCATTATCGCGGCGACGGCGGGCTATAATTGGATGTCGATCGCGATCACGCTCGGCACGGCGCTCGTCGCCTATTTCGTGCGCGTGCATCCGCTGTGGATGTTCGCCATCGCGGCCGTGATCGGCATGAGCGGCTTGCTGTAAGCGACGCGCGGGGCTTGCGCCCGCTCAGTGCCTCTCTCATGCTCCGGGCTCGAAGCCGGGAAACGATCATGGACAACAACGCCCGTATCAACGTCATGGCGCAATGGCTGTGGGATGCACGCCAGCGCCGCCTGCCCTATCGCAATCTGCCGGATGACTTGCGCCCGGCGTCGATCGCCGAAGCCTATGCCGCGCAGGACGCCTATTACCGCTTGGCCGAGCCGGTCTACGGCGCCGTGGCCGGCGCCAAGATCGCCACCACGACCAAGGTGATGCAGCAATTGATGGGCATCACGCATCCGTGCGGCGGCGCGATTTTCGCCCGCACTATCCATGCCTCGCCGGCCCGCGTGCGGTGCGTGGATTTCGTCAACCTGCGCATCGAAAGCGAAATCGCGCTCACGCTCGGCGCCGACTTGCCGGCGTCGGGCGCACCGTGGACGCACGGGACCGTCGCGCCGGCGGTGGCGGGCGCCATGGCGGCCTTCGAGCTGATCGAAGACCGCAATGCCGATTACACCAAGACCGAAGCGGCGTCATTGATCGTCGAGAATTGCTGGAACGGCGGCGTGGTGCTCGGCATGGCCAAAACGCTTCCGGCCGAAAGCCTGGTGAACATTCCCGGCCGGCTTGCCATCGATGGCAACATTGTCGGCGAAGGGTGCGCCGAAGACCCTTACGCGACGCTCGCCTGGCTTGCCAACCTGCTGGCCGAACGCGGCCGCGGCCTTGCCGCCGGCATGGTCGTCATCACTGGCAGCCTCATTCCGACGGTTTCGATTGCGGCGGGCCAGCGGGCGGTGTTTGCGGTGGAAGACCTGGGCGAGGTCGCGATGGTTGCGGTGTGATCGTCTTGCGGCACATTCATCCGGCTCTCATTTATCGCTAGACTCGAAAAGCTGAGTCGCCCCGGCAGGAAACCCCCGATGCGCCAATATCTCGACCTGATGGAACGCGTGCTCTCCGAAGGCGCGGAAAAACGCGACCGCACCGGCACTGGCACGCGCTCGATCTTCGGCCATCAGATGCGCTTCGACTTGCAAAGCGGCTTCCCGCTGGTCACCACCAAGAAGCTGCACGTCAAATCGATCATCTACGAATTGCTGTGGTTTTTGGCCGGCGACACCAACGTCAAATATCTCAACGACCATGGCGTGAGCATCTGGAACGAGTGGGCCGACGACAACGGCGACCTCGGTCCGGTCTACGGCAAGCAGTGGCGGTCCTGGCCGACGCCGGACGGCGCATCGATCGATCAGATCAAACAGGCCGTCGACACCATCCGGCGCGATCCGGATTCCCGGCGCATCATCGTCACCGCCTGGAATCCGGCCGACCTGCCGAAAATGGCGCTGTCGCCGTGCCACTGCCTGTTTCAGTTCTACGTCGCCGAGGGCCGGTTGTCGTGCCAGCTCTATCAGCGCTCCGCCGACGTGTTTCTCGGCGTGCCGTTCAATATCGCCTCCTACGCCTTGCTGACAGTGGCGGTTGCGCAGGTGACCGGGTTGAAGCCCGGCACTTTCGTGCACAGCTTCGGCGACGCGCATCTTTATCTCAATCATCTCGAGCAGGCGCGGCTGCAGCTCACGCGCCAGCCGCGGCCGTTGCCGACGCTGCGGATGAATCCCGACGCCAAGGATTTGTTCGCGCTGCGCTACGAAGATTTCGCGCTCGAAGGGTACGACCCGCACCCGCACATTAAGGCCGCCGTGGCGGTGTGATGGCTAACGAAAGAGCAGTCTTCCGCCAATTAGCGCAGCTTCGGCTTGACGAAGCTAAAGTGCTGCTTGGCGAAAATCAGCCTTCGGGCGCTTACTACCTTACTGGATACGCCATCGAATGTGCGCTCAAGGCGATAATTGCTAAGCAGTTTCGCGGGGACGAAATTCCCGACAAAGCGTTGGTAAACCGAGTTTACACGCATGATCTTTCGGAACTGCTTCGCCTTGCCGGTTTGGAATCAGAATAGGACGCGGCTAGGCGTGGAGATGCTGACCTTGATCGCAGGTGGTCGATCGTCAAAAACTGGAAGGAACAAGCGCGTTACAGCGTTTGGACTAAGAATGACGCGTCGTCTATGATAGACGGCGTCGCCGGGGATGGTCACGCAGGAGGATTGTTTCAATGGTTGACCGCTCGCTGGTAGAGCGCAAATTTGAGGCCTCCCAAACATTGGCCAAAAGGTTATTGGCCCCTCACGCGCCACTGCTGGCGGCTTATTGGGAGTGGGCACAGGAGAGAGACCGCTGGATCGTCTATCTAGTTCCCAACTCTAGTGACGATGAACGCAAGCTAGTTGATGCAACATCAGCGATAATGATTGAGCAGCCGTTTCGCTCAGTTTTTTCTCTTTCTGATGTATTCGTAGACGCCCACCAGATCACGCGAGCTCGCGCGATTGGCGCCTACATTCGTAGTGCCGAGGATATTGGACGACAGTTTGATACAACGTTCACCGGCGGTCATTATTTTGAGAGCGTCATCGTGATCTACATTGCGCCTAAGTTGCGGAAAGCGCATTACGCAGCGTAACTTCGAACTATCGGCAAGGGTGTGCCAAACATCGTCCTCCTCGCCGCCGTTGCCGAGAACGGAATCATCGGCCGCGGCAATGCGCTGCCGTGGCGGCTCAAATCCGACATGGCGCATTTTCGCGCGCTCACCATGAACAAGCCGGTGGTGTTGGGCCGCAAGACTTATCTGTCGATCGGCAAGCCGCTGAAAGGCCGCACCACGATCGTGGTCAGCCGCGACCGCGGCTTCGGCGCGCCTAATGTGCTCGTTGCGCCGAGCCTCGACTACGCGCTCGCCGCCGCATGCGGCGACGCGTTGCGACGCGGGACCGGCGAGATCATCGTCGCCGGCGGCGGCGACATTTATGCCCAGGCACTGCCGCTCGCGGCGCGGCTCGCCATCACCGAAGTGCACAAGCCCGTCGACGGCGATACCCGTTTTCCGGCCATCGACCCGCAAGCCTGGCGCGAAGTCGGGCGCCGCGAGCACGCGCCGGCGGCCGACGATGACGTTGCATTTGCGTTTGTCAGCTACGAACGGGCCGACGACGCCGCGGGCGCGGCATAACTGCGCGTTGCAAGGAACTGCGGATTTCCCTATACCCGCCGCAACCAAGCCGGCGGGGGGCGATCCCGCACCCAGGAGACAATTTAATGCCGTGGAGCAACCAGCCCGGCGGCCCATGGGGTTCCGGATCGCGGGGACCCTGGGGCTCGGGACCGCAGTCGCAGGGCCCGAAGCAGCCGGACCTCGAGGAATTCCTGCGCCGCAGCCAGGACAAGCTGCGCGGCCTCCTGCCCGGCAATCTCGGCGGCCGCGGCATCGCGCTGATTGCGCTGATCCTCTTGGCGCTGTGGGGCATGTCCGGCTTCTTCAAGGTCGAGCCGGATGAGATCGGCGTGGTGCTGCGCTTCGGCAAGTTCGTCCGCGAAGTGCAGCCCGGCCTGAACTATCACCTGCCCTATCCGATCGAGACCGCGCTCACGCCGCCGGCGTTGCGGGTCAACCGGATCAATATCGGCTTCGACATGCGCGGCGGCGCCACCATGCGCGACGTCCCGGAAGAGAGCCTGATGCTGACCGGCGACGAGAATATCGTCGATGTCGATTTCTCGGTGTTCTGGAAGGTCGATACCAGCAAGATCGGCAATTATCTGTTCAACATCCAGAACCCGGAAGCCACCGTAAAAGCGGTCGCCGAAAGCGCCATGCGCGAAGTGATCGGCCGCTCCAACATCCAGGCGATCCTGACCGGCGCACGGCAGAACATCGAGACCGCGGTGCAGCAGTCGATGCAGAAGACGCTCGACGACTACGGCGCCGGGGTCATCGTGCCGCAGGTGCAATTGCAGAAGGTCGATCCGCCGATGCAGGTCCTTGACGCGTTCCGCGACGTGCAGGCGGCGCGATCCGATCTGGAGCGGCTGCAGAACGAGGCGCAAACCTACGCCAATCAGGTGGTGCCGGAGGCGCGCGGCCGCGCCGCCAAGATCATCCAGGAAGCCGAAGCCTACCGCTCGCAAGTGGTCGCCAATTCCAAAGGCCAGGCATCGCGCTTCACCCAGGTCTATCAGCAATACAAGAACGCGCCGGACGTGACGCGCCAGCGCATTTATCTGGAGACGATGGAGCACATCTTCGCCGATACCGATAAGACGATCATCGATACCGGCACGCAAGGCGCGTCCGGCGTGGTGCCGTATCTGCCGCTCAGCTATCTGCCGCCGGCGAAGCCTTCGGCGCCGCAAACCGAGCCATCGCCGTCAGGAGGCAATCAGTGAAGCCGAGCCTTATTGGCGGCGTCACCGCCGTCGTCCTGCTGATTGCGGCGATCGTCGCCTACAGCACCTTCTTCACCGTTTATCAGACCAAACAGGCGCTAGTGGTGCGGCTTGGCCAGCCGGTCCGGGTCATCACCCAGCCCGGCCTCAACGTCAAAGTGCCGTTCATCGACAGCGTGATCTATATCGACAAGCGCATTCTCAACATCGAACAGCCGGCGCAGGAAGTCATTGCTTCGAGCCAGGACAACGGCGACGCCGCCGCGGCGCAAGCCGGCGAACGGCTCGTGGTCGACGCCTTCGCGCGCTACCGCATCGTCGATCCGCTGAAATTCTATCAAACCATCGGGCCGGACGGCGCCACGTCGCAGCTTGCGGTGCTGTTGAACTCGGCACTGCGGCGCGTGCTCGGCGCGGCGACACTGGCCGACGCCGTGCGCAACCGCCGCGAGGATCTGATGGCGCAGATGCGCGATCAGCTCGACCGCGACGCCAAGCCGTTCGGCATTCACATCGTCGACGTCCGCATCCGCCGGGTCGATCTGCCGGAGCAGAACAGCCTCGCCGTTTATAAGCGCATGCAGAGCGAGCGGCAGCGCGAAGCCGCCCAATTCCGCGCCGAGGGCGCTCAAAAAGCGACCGAGATCCGTGCCAAAGCCGACCGCGACGTGACCGTTACGGTGGCTGATGCCAATTCGCAGTCGCAAATCATCCGCGGCCAAGGCGACGCCGACGCCAACAAGATATTTGCCGAAGCCTACAGCCAGGATCCCGGCTTTTTCGCCTTCTACCGTTCGATGGAGGCCTATCAACGCAGCATGCAGCAGAGCAACACGCGCCTGGTGCTGCGACCGGACACCAATTTCTTCCGGTTTTTCGGCGATCCATCAGGCAAGGCGTTGACTGACGGCACACCTGTCGTAACGCCCTCGGCCGCGGCCGAACCGGGCGCGGGTGCTGCGGCACGGCCGAACGCCGCCGCCAAATAGCATGGCGTGAGGCAACGCGCGCCGATGTCGGATTTTCTCGCCGCGCTCGGCTTGTTCTTCGCGTTAGAAGGTATTTTCCTCGCGGCGTTCCCCGGCCGAGCCAAGCAAACCATGGCGACGGTACTCGAAATGCCGGACGGGCCGTTGCGCATCGCCGGCGTCGTCTCCGCGGTGGTCGGGGTGCTTATTGTCTGGCTGGTGCGCGGGTAGAGCATGATGCGGAAAAGTGGGCACCGGTTTTCCGATAAGATCATGCTCCAACGAAATTAGTCCTAGCCATTCCGGGCCGCTATTCCGCCCCAATCAAACCCCTAATGCCGAGGCGGGGTTTGGCCTTGCGTCCCGAAGGCGACCGGAGCAACCTTTCAGGCGAGTCTCGCCCTAGGGACTCATCCTCTGTCACAGATGCCAGGAGCGCCGACGTGGTGCCGACGATATTGACGAACTTGGCGGGCCAAATCCCAGCCGGCAGCCTTCCCCGGCAATGGGCGCAGGGGGCGGCGATAGCCGCGCTCGCGGCGGCCCTCCTATTGCTGCCGGTGCAGCCGGCGGCGGCGCGGGGACCGGACGGCATTGCCGATGTCGCCGAGCAGGTGATCGACGCCGTGGTCAATATCTCGACGTCACAGAAGATCGATCCGCGCGCCGAAGAGCTGCCCGACCTGCCGCCCGGCTCGCCGATGGAGAAATTCTTCGATCAATTCTTCAAGAACCACCGCGGCCAGGGCGGCCAGGGCGGCGACAATTCGGATGACACGCCGCGACGCATCAATTCGCTTGGCTCCGGCTTCATCATCGATCCGTCCGGCCTCGTCGTCACCAACAATCACGTGATCGCAGATGCCGACGAGATCAGTGTCATTCTCAACGACGGCACCAAGCTCAAGGCCGATCTGGTCGGCAAGGACACCAAGGCGGATCTGGCGCTGTTACGGGTGCATGCCGACAAGCCGCTCAAATCGGTGAAGTTCGGCGATTCCGACAAGCTGCGGCTCGGTGAATGGGTCATCGCCATCGGCAATCCGTTCAGCCTTGGCGGCACGGTCACCGCCGGCATCGTCTCGGCGCGCAATCGCGACATCAATTCGGGGCCCTACGACAACTACATTCAGACCGACGCCGCCATCAATCGCGGCAATTCCGGCGGGCCATTGTTCAATCTCGACGGCGAAGTCATCGGCATCAACACCGCGATCATCTCGCCGTCCGGCGGCTCGATCGGCATCGGTTTTGCCGTGCCGTCCGACACGGCGGTCGACGTCATCAATCAATTGCGCCAATACGGCGAGGTGCGGCGCGGCTGGCTTGGCGTGCGCATCCAGCAGGTGACCGACGACATCGCCGAGAGCCTGAGCGTCAGCCCGCCGCGCGGCGCGCTGGTTGCCGGCATCGACGACAAAGGCCCGGCCAAGCCCGCTGGCATCCAGCCCGGCGACGTCATCGTCACTTTCGACGGTCACGACATCAAAGAGATGCACGACCTGCCGCGCATCGTCGCCGACACGCCGGTCGGCAAGACGGTCGATGTCGTTATCATCCGCAAGGGCAAGCAGGAAACCCACAAGGTCACGGTCGGACGGCTGCAGGACAACACCAAGGTCGCCGAGGCCGACGCCAACAAGGACAACCCGCCGGCCGACAAATCGGTCGTGCAGAAGACGTTGGGCCTCGAATTGGCCGGCATGTCGGACGATCTGCGGCACAAGTTCAAGATCAAGGACGACATCAAAGGCGTCGTCGTCACCGGCGTCGACCCGAGCGTCGCGACCGCCGATCCGGACAAGCGGATGGCGCCGGGCGACGTCATTGTCGAAGTCCAGTACCAGAGCGTCGCCACCCCGGCCGACATGCAAAAGCGGATCGACACGCTCAAATCGCAGGGCAAGAAGATGGCGGTGCTGCTGGTGTCGAACGGCAACGGCGAGACGCGCTTCGTCGCGCTGAGCCTGCAATAGGGCGGATAGCGAGTCCGCCACTCGCTATTCGCTCGCCTTGACAAACTCCTCGCGCCGATAGCCTTGGGCGTAAAGCAGCGCCGTGAGGTCGCCGTGGTCGATGCAGGCGGCGGCAGCCTGGCGCAGGACCGGCTTGCCGTGAAAGGCGACGCCGAGACCGGCGGCCGCGATCATCGGCAGATCGTTGGCGCCGTCGCCGACCGCAAGCGTATCCGCAGGATCGAGCCGCAGGCGCCCGCGTAATTCGATCAAGGCGTCGCGCTTGGCGTCGCGGCCGACGATCGGTTCGGCGACTTGCCCGGTCAGAAGACCCTTGGCATCGACCAAGAGCGTGTTGGCGCGCTGCTCGTCAAAGCCCATCGCAGCGGCGAGGCTCGCGGTAAACGCGGTGAAGCCGCCGGACACCACGCAGCTATAGGCGCCGTGGGCGCGCATGGTCGCGACCAGCGTCGGGCCGCCCGGGGTGAGCCGGATGCGCTCGGCCAGCACGGTGTCGATAATCGCGGCGGGCAGGCCCTTGAGCAGCGCCACGCGCTCGCGCAGCGCCGGGGCGAAGTCGAGCTCGCCGCGCATGGCGCGCGCGGTGATGTCCGCCACCTCCCGTTTGACACCGGCATAGTCGGCAAGCTCGTCAATACATTCCTGGCCGATCATGGTTGAATCCATATCGGCCACCAAAAGCTTCTTGCGGCGGTTATCCTGCGGCTGAACCACGACATCGATGGGCTCGGCGCCGATAATGTCGCGCAGGTCGGCGGCCAGGTCTTTCAGCAGCGGTGTCTCTTCACCGGGCTCGACATTTTCGAGCAGGAACGCGATATCGACCGCCACCCCCGGTTCGAGCCAATCGACCGGCCGGCCGTGCGGCAGATAGCGCGCGGCCTGCCGTGCCAGGGCGTCGGTGACCACCGGGCGCTCCGGCGCGGAGATCAGCGTTGCCACGTAGAACATGCCGTGCGATCCGATGCGGGAAAAAGGGATGGGTTGCGACGTGCCGAGCATCATCCTCATTGCAGGCCCGACGGCGAGCGGCAAGTCGGCATTGGCGCTGGCGCTTGCCGAACGGCACGGCGGCACGATCATCAACGCCGATTCCATGCAGGTCTATCGCGATTTGCGCATCATCACCGCGCGGCCGACGCCCGAGGAGGAAGCCGCGCTGCCGCACCGGCTCTACGGCCATGTCGATGCCGCCGAAAACTACTCCGTCGGCCGCTGGTGCGAGGACGTGGCGGCAACCCTGGCGCAGGCGGGCAACGTCGGTAAAGTACAAGATACTGCGATCATCGCCGGAGGCACCGGGCTCTACTTCAATGCGCTGACGCGCGGCATTGCCAAAATGCCACCCGTGCCTGCCGACATTCGCGATGACGTGCGCGGACGGCTGTCGCGCGACGGCGTCACCGTGCTCTATGCCGAGCTCACGGCGCGCGACCCCAAGGGCGCCGCACGGCTGAAGCCGAACGATCGCGCCCGCGTCACCCGCGCGCTCGAAGTCGTGCTGGCAACCGGCCGCTCCATTCTCGACTGGCAGGAGAACAACAAGCCAGCGCCGGTCGATTTGGCGCGTGCCGTCAAAATTTTCCTGATGCCGGAGCGCGATGAACTGGCCAGCCGAATCGATCGCCGCTTCGACGCCATGATGGCGGCCGGCGCCTTGGACGAAGTCCGCGCGCTCGCGGCGCGCGACCTCCATCCCTCACTGCCGGCCATGAAGGCGCACGGCGTGCCTTGGCTGATCCGTCACCTCAACGACGAAGTCACGCTGGCGGAAGCCATTGCGCACGCCAAGCTGGAAACGCGCCAATACACCAAACGGCAGGCGACCTGGTTCCGCAATCAGTTGCCGCAGTTCGAGTGGGTGACGCAGCACGCGGCGGTGGCGGCGGTGGAAGCGCAGTTGGATATACTGGCGCGCCGGAACGACTTCGGCTGACAACGTTCAACAAGCTCCCTCAAGGCCGCTTTTTTTGATTTGTCTTCGTACCGCGCTTGGCGGGTCGGCTGCGCAGTCCATCGATGAAAATATCGAGGAGCCGAACCACGTTCTTCTGCCAGCCGGGCTGGTCATAGGCGTAACACATGCCGACGATCGCGCGCAGCAAGTCTTCCGGACTGATGTCACTGCGGAGCTCGCCGGCCGCGATGGCTTGATGCAGCAGCAAGCCGACCGCCTGCGTCAGCCGGTCGGCCGAATAAGAAACAAGGTCCGAGTCCTTGCCGACGGCAAACGCCAGCGCCGTGGACATGCCTTTTTTTGTCGCAACAAATTTGACGACCGAATGCACCCACTCACGGAGCGCCTCGAGCGGCCGGCTTTTTTTCTTCAATCGCTCGGCGAGGTCCGCCAACTGCCGCACCTCACGGCGATACACGGCTTCGAACAGGGCTTCGCGGGTCGGAAAATGCCGGTAAAGGGTGCCGATGCCGACCCCGGCGGCGTCAGCAACAGCTTCGAGGCTCGCCTCCGGTCCGCCGGCGCTGAACACGGTTCTTGCAGCCTCAAGCAGACGCTCGCGGTTCCGCAGCGCATCGGCGCGCGGCTTGCGCAGGTCGCTTTTGTCCAAGGTCTTCTTATCCAAGCGCTTTTTGTCCGGCTTCCGTTCGACCGAGGTTTTCTCCCAAGGCGCCTTGAAAAACGGAGGCTGCCTCCGTATCTCCATTCGGCGACGGTGACCCATAGCACTTTCAAGGCCGCCACGGCCACCAATCGCGGGGCAAGGCCCGGCGGGCGGGCGTTGCGGGATCGCCGGATTTCCGCCGATGGGCGGAGATCGTTCCTCGACCGCTCATATGGAGCACGACATGGGCCTATCGACCACACTGACCATCAACGGTGTCACGCGAACCATCGAACTCGACGACCCGCGCGTCACACTTCTGGACCTGCTGCGCGAGCGGCTCAATCTGACAGGAGCCAAGAAGGGCTGCGACCGCGGCCAGTGTGGCGCCTGCACGGTCATCGTCGAAGGGCGGCGGATCAATTCCTGCCTCGCGCTCGCCGTCAGCCACGACGGCGCCGATATCCTGACGATCGAAGGTGTGGCGCAAGGCGACCGGCTCCATCCAGTGCAGGAAGCATTTATCGCGCATGACGGCCTGCAATGCGGCTTCTGCACCCCGGGCCAGATCATGAGCGCCATCGGCCTCATTCACGAGGGACAGGCCGGCGACGATCCGGAGCGAGTGCGCGAGGCGATGAGCGGCAATCTCTGCCGCTGCGGCGCTTATCGGGGAATCACCGAAGCGGTCCTCGAAGCGCAAAAGACACTCGATGCGGCGAACCGCAAGGAGGTCGCATGAAAAACTTCGATTACATCAGGCCGACAACCGTTCGCGAGGCCGTGTCGGCGGCCGCGCAACCCGGCGCCGCCTATCTCGCCGCCGGCACAAATCTTCTCGATCTGATGAAGGGCAATGTGACCAAGCCCGATCGGCTCGTCGATATTACGCATCTTCCCGATCTCGATCGGATCGAACATCTCGCCGGCGGCGGCGTGCGCATCGGTGCGCTGGTCCGCAATGCCGATCTCGCTCACGACCGCAATTTCGCGCGGCGTTTTCCGGTCGTTGCCGAAGCTCTGTTGTCGGGCGCCTCGGCGCAGCTGCGCAACGCGGCGACCGTCGGCGGCAATCTTTTGCAGCGGACGCGATGCGCCTATTTTTACGATCCAGCGAGCGCCTGCAACAAACGTGAACCCGGCGCGGGCTGCGACGCCCGCGGCGGCGACAACAGGCTCCACGCCATACTCGGCTGGAGCGACAGCTGCATCGCGACCCATCCATCCGATTTCTGTGTCGCTCTGGTCGCGCTCGATGCCGTCATCGAGATCGAAGGCAAAACGGGCCGGCGGGAAATCCCGCTCGAAGCGCTGTACCGCCTGCCGGGCGATCGGCCGGACCGGGAGACCGTGCTTGACCCCGGCGAGATGATCGTCGCCGTGCGCCTTCCCGCCGAGGCCGCGGGTTTCGCCGTCCACGGCCGCTATCTGAAAGTTCGCGACCGGACCTCCTATGCTTTCGCCATTGTGTCGGCGGCAGCGGCCCTGAAAATCGACCAAGGCGTCATCGCAGCGGCGCGTATCGCCCTGGGCGGCGTCGCCTTGAAGCCGTGGCGGGCGCGTGAAGCAGAACGGATCTTGATCGGCGCGCGGCCCGATACGGCGTTGTTTGCGCGCGCGGCCATGGCCGCGCTCGCCGATGCCACGCCGTCCGGCGACAATGCCTTCAAAATCGAGCTTGCACGCCGCGTGGCGGCGCGGGCGCTGGCGCTCGCCGCCGCGGGCACGCCCGAGCGAATGCCGGCGCTGGCCGGCTCACCCTTTGCCGCCGTTTCCGGAGTCCCCGCCCATGGCTGAGATTGCGCTCCCACAAACGCCGATTCACATCCGCCACGGGTCGAGTATCGGCCAACCGCTGACGCGCCGCGACGGCGCGCTCAAAGTGACTGGCGCTGCCAAATTTGCCGCCGACCAGCATCCTGACGGCATGCTCTATGCGGTGCTCGCGACCGCGAGTATCGCACGCGGCCGTGTCGCCGCTCTCGATATCGCCGCGGCCAAAGCTCATCCGGGCGTGGTCGAAGTGATCACGCCGGCAAACCGGCCGGCGCTGGCGCAGGATCCGGACGAGAAATCCAATCCGTTCATGTTCCGGCTCGATCTTTTGCAAAACGATCGGGTCCGTTATGCCGGTCAGCCCATCGCGGTCGTCATCGCCGAAACGCTCGAAGCCGCGACCGAAGGCGCAAGCCTGCTGGCGCCGCGCTGCGAGGCGGAGCCGGCCCGGATCGGTCTCGATGCCGGCGATACTTTCAATCTGGAAGTTGTCGGCCCCGGCTTTCCGGCCGAGGCGCATCGCGGCGATGTCGCTGCCGGGCTTGCCGCGGCGCAACGCACGCTGACCCAGACCTACGAGACCCCGGCGCAATATCACAATCCCATGGAGCCGCACGCGATTGTCGCCGCATGGGAAGGCGACGCGCTCTCGATCGATACGCCGAGCCAGGGCCTGGCGATGGCGCAAGGCCGGCTGGCCGGGATTTTCGGCATGGCGCCGGAGAAGATTCATATTCGCAGCCCGTTCCTCGGCGGCGGCTTCGGCTGCAAGGGCCTGCTGTCGGGTCCGCAGGTTCTCGGCGCCATCGCCGCGCGCGCCGTGGGCCGGCCGGTCAAACTCGTGTTGCGCCGCGAGCAGATGTTCGGTCCGGTGGGACACCGCGCGGCGACGCGGCAAACCTTGCGTCTCGGCACCGACGGCGACGGCGCACTGACCGCGCTCGATCACCGCACCAAGACCGTGTCGAGCACATTCGACGATTTCTTCGAGCCGGCTTCCAATATTTCGCACATCCTTTATGCGAGTAAGGCTATCTCGACCTCACATGAGGGGGTTCGGGCCGATATCGGCACGCCGCTGTTCATGCGCGCACCTGGCGAAGCGCCGGGCTCGGTCGCGCTCGAAAGCGCCATCGACGAAATGGCGCAAGCCTGCGGCATGGACCCTCTGGCGTTCCGTCTCAAGAACTATGCTGATGTCGAGCCGATCTCCGGCAAGCCGTTTTCCTCGAAAGCCTTGCGCGAATGTTATCGGCAGGGCGCCGCGCGATTCGGCTGGGATGCCCGGCCGCTCATGCCGCGGCAGATGCGCGATGCCGACGGTTTGCTGGTCGGCTGGGGCATGGGCACGGCGACCTTTCCGGCGGTCATGTTTGCGGCGCACGCCAAGGCGGTGTTGCGCCGCGACGGCAGCGGCATCATGGAGATCGGCGCGCACGATATGGGTCAAGGCGCCTGGACGGCGCTCGCCCAGATCGCAGCCGACGGACTTGGACTCGATCTCGATCGGCTCGAGTTCCGCTCCGGCAGTTCCGATTTGCCCGACGCCGGCATTGCCGGCGGCTCATCGCACACCGCGACCGCGGGGACGGCCATCCATAATGCCGGCGCCGATGTGATCGCGCGGCTCGCCGATGTTGCGACCAACGACCAGCGCTCCCCGCTTTACGGCGCCGGCAATGCCGGCGTCATCGCGAGCGGCGGCCGCCTGACCCGGCGCGACGATCCGAACCGCAGCGAGAGCTATGCCGACATTCTCGGCCGCGCCGGACTCGCGCAGATCGAAGGCCGCGGCACCGGCGGCAACCCGAACCCGATGGAAGGCCATGGGCAATCGGACTACGGCATGTATGCTCACGGCGCCGTATTTGCCGAGGTCAAGGTCGATCCCGATCTCGGCCAGATGCGCGCGACGCGTCTGGTCGGCGCCTTCGCTGCCGGACGGATCGTCAATCCGCGCATGGTGCAGAGCCAATACTATGGCGGCATGACCTGGGGCGTGTCGTTTGCGCTGCACGAGCAGGCCGTCTTCGATCCGCGTTCCGGCCGGCCGATGAACGCCAATTTCGCTGAGTACCACATTCCGGTGAACGCCGACGTGCCGTCGCTCGAAACCATCCTGGTCGAGGAGCACGATCCTCACGTCAACGCGCTCGGCATCAAAGGCGTGGGCGAGATCGGGATCACCGGCACGGCCGGCGCGGTCGCCAATGCCGTGTGGCACGCCACCGGCATTCGCGTGCGCAAATTCCCGATCACGCTCGATTGCTTGATTGAACCGCGATGAGAAACGGCGGAATACGCCATCCAAATGAGTCTGAGTTCTCTTCCGTCGCTTGGGAAGTCTAACGCCAGCGTCTAATGCGTCGCGTATTGCAGCCCGGCGGTGTAGGCGGCGCCACCGATGACGCAGGGGATACCAAGCTCGATCTGCCCGGTTGCCGCCGCGACCACGCAGCCCATCGACAGCGCGCCCTGGCCGACCTGCCCCCAGCCGGAGAGCTCGCGCTTCGAAGAGGGTCCCTTCTC
This sequence comes from Xanthobacteraceae bacterium, assembly GCA_036267435.1. GTDB lineage: Bacteria > Pseudomonadota > Alphaproteobacteria > Rhizobiales > Xanthobacteraceae > BOG-931. Next base: position 16,324 of record DATAWA010000257.1, read on the forward strand.
TTTTAGCTCCGCGATCGCAGCCAGCGATTCCTGGCGCATGTGCACGGTGTCGACCGTCTCGGCGGTTTCGATGACGTCATGCAGCACCGGCTTGATGTCGTCCGGCTGCTTTTTCTCCGCCGCTTGCAGCATGGCGAGCAAATCGGTGTCGCGCACCGCATTGCTCGCCAGGGTGAATTTCGCCGCGCTGCCGGTGGTGAGATTGTCGACATTGTCGTGATCGTTGGACAAAGGCAAAAGCTTGATGACGCTGTCGATCGGCGCAGTCCCGCCGGTGGCGAGATAATAGCCCCATAATACGTCGATCAATTCGGGCGTCGGCTGCAGCGCCACGATTTTTTTCGGCTTATCGCCGATGCGCAGGTCGACCTTGATCTTCTCGAGCATGCCCGGTTTCGCCGGCTTAAAGTCGATCTCTTGCAGCGTCGGCAGTTTGCCGTCGAGATATTGGTTGATCATCTCGCGGCGCGTCGGCATGCGGTCGACGAAGGTGGCAAGCACATCTTTCCAGTTCGGCAGACCGGAATAGGCGATCGCGCGCACCAGCACCCAATGGTCGGCCGGATCAATCGAAAGCATTTTCATGATCAGGTTTTCGGCGCGGCGCGGATTGGCGCCGAGCACGCCGGCAATGAAGCCGATATAGGGCCCGGAGCTCTCGGCATCCTTGAAGGCCTGCATCGTGCTCAGCGCATGCACGACGACCGGCAGGCTCTCCGGATCCGGCTTATGCCGGTAGGAATTGATCCATTTGAGGATCGCATCGGTGGAGCTGAGCGCCGGCGCCACGCGCTGCGCGGCCGCCGGTGGCGCCGAGATCGCCGTGCCCAGAACCAGCGCGACAACAAACGTAACGGCGATGCGGCGCAGATGCCGGCAAGCCCCAAGCCTGTTAGCCCGATGTCCTGCAACCATGTCCCCTCCAGTGGAGTAAACCGGCAGCGCGCGCGTCGAGATTTGAGAACGCTGACCCCGTGCGCCAATTCAGCAACAGGGATGGGAAATAAAAAGGCTCTGCCCGCCCGAATTCGGGGCCAAGCTGTGACGCTTAACGATGGTTAAGAATTGCGGTTTGGCCCGTGGTTTCGATTTCAAACGCGAGTTTGAAGTTTGGCCGCGGCGGCAAAGCCGCATTGTCGCCCCATTCGGCTTGACCGGCGCGGCCACAATGCCTATAAACGCCGCGTTCAAGCAAAGGGCCGAAGCCTTGCGTCCGATAGCCTCGCTGATCCTCGTAACCAAGCGCACCGCCGGGGGTGGATAAATCCACCTGCGAGACGTGGCGGTGCGCGACAAAGGGGCCCTTCGAGGCCCTTTTTTATTTCGCGGGCTTATCCCCGGCCCTTGTGGCCCGAAATCGGCAGAACGAAATCGAATGAGCGGAGCGAACAATGACTGAGATGACCGGAGCGGAAATGTTGATCGCGGCGCTGGCCGATCAGGGCGTTGAGCATATTTTCGGCTACCCCGGCGGGGCGGTGCTTCCGATCTATGACGCGCTGTTTCAGCAGGACAAAGTCCGCCACATCCTGGTGCGCCACGAGCAGGGCGCGGTGCATGCCGCCGAAGGCTATGCCCGCTCGACCGGCAAAGTCGGCACCGTGCTGGTCACATCCGGACCCGGCGCCACCAATGCGGTCACCGGTCTGACCGATGCGCTCTGCGACTCCATACCGCTCGTCGTCATCACCGGCCAGGTGCCGACCCATCTCATCGGCAATGACGCGTTCCAGGAATGCGATACCGTCGGCATTACCAGGCCGTGCACCAAATATAATTATCTCGTCAAAACCATCGCCGATCTACCGCGCGCACTGCATGAGGCGTTTCATATCGCCTCGAGCGGCCGGCCGGGGCCGGTGGTGGTCGACGTGCCCAAGGACATCCAGTTCGCCACGGGCAGCTATGCCAAGCCCAAGGAATTCCAGCACAAAGGCTACCGGCCGAAGCTGCAAGGCGATCCGGCCAGGATCCGGGAAGCGGTCGAGATGATGGCGGCGGCCAAGCGGCCGCTGTTCTATACCGGCGGCGGGGTCATCAATTCCGGACGCGCCGCCAGCGACCGCTTGCGCGAACTGGTCAAACTCACCGGCTTCCCGATCACCTCGACGCTGATGGGGCTCGGCGCCTTCCCGGCCGCCGATCCGCAATGGCTCGGCATGCTCGGCATGCACGGCACCTGGGAAGCGAACTGGGCGATGCACGACTGCGACCTGATGATCTGCGTCGGCGCGCGCTTCGACGACCGCATCACCGGCCGGCTCGACGCCTTCTCGCCCGGCTCGAAAAAGATCCATATCGATATCGATCCGTCGTCGATCAACAAGAACGTCAAGGTCGATCTGCCGATCATCGGCGATTGCGCGCATGTGCTCGATGAGATGTTGCGCGGCTGGCGCGCCGTGCCCGCCAAGCCGGACAACAAGGCGCTCGATGCCTGGTGGGGCCAGATCGGCAAATGGCAGGCGAAAAACTCGCTGGCCTATCGCAACTCCAATGAGATCATCAAGCCGCAATACGCCATCCAGCGGCTGTACGAATTGACCAAGGACCGCGACACCTACATCACCACCGAAGTCGGCCAGCACCAGATGTGGGCGGCGCAGTTCTACCGGTTCCAGGAGCCCAACCGCTGGATGACGTCGGGCGGGCTCGGCACCATGGGCTATGGACTGCCGGCCTCGGTCGGCGTGCAGCTCGCGCATCCGAATTCGCTGGTCGTCGACATCGCCGGCGAAGCCTCGGTGCTGATGACGATGCAGGAAATGTCGACGGCAGTGCAGTACGACCTGCCGATCAAGATCTTCATCCTCAACAACCAGTACATGGGGATGGTGCGGCAATGGCAGGAACTGCTGCACGGCGGCCGCTATTCGCATTCCTACAGCGAGGCGCTGCCGGATTTCGTCAAGCTCGCCGAAGCCTATCATGCGCACGGCATCCGCTGCGCGCATCCGGGCGAGCTCGACGACAAAATCCGGGAGATGATCGAGATCAAGAAGCCCGTCATCTTCGACTGCATGGTCGATCCGGCGGAAAACTGCTTCCCGATGATCCCGTCCGGCCGCGCCCATAACGAGATGCTGCTCGGCGACGCCGCGACCCGCGTCGAGGATGCGGTGACGCAAGAAGGCAAGATGCTGGTTTAGGAGCAAAGCCGTGAGTACGACAACGACAAGCCATTATCCGGCGCAGACCACGACCGAGCAGGTCGAGACCCGCACCCTCTGTATCCTGGTCGACAACGAGCCAGGCGTGCTCGCGCGCGTGATCGGGCTATTTTCCGGCCGCGGCTACAACATCGACTCGCTCACGGTGTCGGAAACCGAGCACGAGAAGCATCTTTCCCGCATCACCGTCGTCACCCGCGGCACGCCGATGGTGCTTGAGCAGATCAAGAACCAGCTCGACCGCCAGGTCCCGGTCCACCGGGTGATCGACCTGACCACCGCGAACCCGGCAATCCAGCGCGAGCTCGCCATGGTCAAGGTGCGTGGCACCGGCGATCAGCGCATGGAGGCACTCCGCCTCGCCGATGCATTCCGCGCCCGGGTCATCGACGCCACTACCGAAAGCTTCGTGTTCGAAATCACCGGCGCTTCGGAAAAGATCGAAAGCTTCGTCAATCTGATGCTGCCGGTCGGCCTCGTCGAAGTGTCGCGCACCGGAGTTGTCGCCATTACCCGCGGGCCTGAGGGGATGTAACGATGATGGAAAACTCGAAGAAACGGAGACAGTGTTTTGTTATAGGACCGATCGGCGCCGCCGACAGCGACGCACGAGTTCACGCTGATTGGCTGCTTGAGGAGATTATCGAACCTGTTTTTGCGACTCTCCCAGACTTTGAGGTGATTCGATCGGATAAAATATCTCAGCCAGGCATGATTGACGCACAGATAATACAGCACCTGTTCGAGGCCGATTTGGTCATTGCGGATTTGAGCAAATTAAACCCAAATGCCTTTTACGAGATTGGGATTCGGCACATGCATCAGAGGCCGATTATCCATATGCAGTTAGCCGATGACGAAATTCCTTTCGATATAAGCCTCTATCGCGCGATAAAGTTCTCTCGGGTTCGTCCATCCGACCTGAGGAAAGCTAGAGATGACCTTAAGCGCGCTGTCGAAGCAACTTTCTCAAGTGACTATAAAGTCGATAACCCCATCACTCGAGCGCGCGGGCAGATAAAACTGGCGGAGGATGCGTCGCCTTCGGAAAAAGTATTTTTGGAACAGTTAAGGGGGATTGAATATCGATTGGATCGAATTGAGAATCACCAATCGATCGATGGGCGACCTTCTGTTATGGACGACAGCGACGATTTTTATACTGCAATGAAATTTGCAACGACGATAACGCTTGAATTTCCTTCTGACGTCGCGGTGAGTGGGGAAACACTAAGAGACGTAGTGACTCAATTCCCCGCCGGGGTCGTTGAGCAGGCACGCGTTTCAAAGAGCGAGATAGTCATAACCACAAAGCCCGGCTTTATGGTCACGCCCACTTGCGACAGAATTCTAGAACTAATTCGGAGTAAATATAAAACTCGTACAACGAGGTATAGTCATTAGCAGCCGCTTAGGCAGCACTCGCCGCTTCATGTGGATGCGTTTCGTTGGGCCGGAACCCGCCCCTACGCTTTGAGCTTCGTCACCAGGGTCGCGAACCTGTCGACGAAGCCTTGCAGGAATTTCTGCGTCGTCTCGTCGCCGACATTGCCCTGATCGTCGAACAGGTTCGGCTTGAACTGCACGTAGGATTCACCGCCAAGAAGCGTCATGCCGAGGCCGAGCATCACGGTGCGCAGATTGGCCTGCACCAAGGCGGTCCCGATCGCGCCGGGCGACGTGCCGGTGATGAATCCCGGCTTGCCGGGCCACACGCTGGTGCCGAACGGCCGCGCACCCCAGTCGATGGCGTTCTTCAGTACCGTCGGCACCGAGCGATTATGCTCGGGCGTGACGAACAACACGCCGTCAGCCTTGGCGATCTCGCTTTTGTAGCGCGCGACCTCCGGAGGAAGGTTGCCTTCGGTGTCTTGATTGTAGAGCGGCAGATCGTCGATCCGGACGATTGTGCCATCGAATTTGCCGGCGCCGAGTTTGATCAGCGCCTGGGCGAATTTGCGGTTGATCGATTCGCGGCGGTTGGAGCCGACGATGACGGCGACTTGCGGCAGAGCCATGGTTGCAGTCCTTGGTTAGAATTCGTAACTAGGGCTAGATAAGTGACCGTGGCCGAGCCGCACAAGAGGGCACATCGGTGAAACCTAGACACACGCACTTGCCTGGCGATTGCCGCGCTGTCAGCGACGTGCTGGCACGCATTGGCGACAAATGGTCGGTTCTGATCGTCAGCCGGCTCGGCGCCGAGCCGCAGCGATTTAACGAACTGCGCCGCGCCATCGGCGGCATTTCGCAGCGCATGCTGACACTGACGCTGCGCGGGCTTGAGCGCGACGGCTTGATTACCCGCACCGTCTATCCGACCGTTCCGCCGCGGGTGGATTATGCGCTCACCGCGCTGGGGCGCGATCTTCTGGAGCCGGTTTCGGCGCTTGGCGCCTGGGCAATCCGCAATCAGGGCAAGATCGCGCGCGCCCGCGAGGCGTTCGATGGCAATTGCGCGGCGCGCGGCAAGCCGCCGCTACGGCGCCAGGCGCCGGGCTTGTCCAACCCGCCCGCAGCACCTAGACCCTGATTTCGATCAAAGAAATCGGGTCACGGTCAGGCTTTCGTTTCAGCATGATCTTTTCCGAAAACCGGGTTCCACTTTTCGGGATCATGCTCTAGAAGCAGCCACCGGAAACGATAGGGC
>DATAWA010000258.1:0-9183 GCA_036267435.1 Xanthobacteraceae bacterium
CACATGGGCGGCGATCTTGGCGGCAGGAACGCCTTGGCCGGCGACTTCGCCCCTGGTCTCACGCGCCAGACGCAGGGCGACGCCCTTCAACGTCGCGTGCACTTTGCCTCCGAACGGCTCCTCGATCGCCTGCTGGCGCACGCTGCGGATGTCGGCGAGGCCCATGCCGTAGGCGGACAACAGCGAGGAGAGCGGATGGATCAGCACGCTCTCCATGCCGAGCGCGTCGGCGACCAGGCAAGCGTGCTGACCGCCGGCGCCGCCGAAACAATTGAGCGCATAACGGGTCACGTCATAGCCGCGCTGCACGGAAATCTTCTTGATCGCATTCGCCATGTTCTCGACCGCGATCTTGATGAAACCGTCGGCGACCTGTTCGGCTGACCGCCCGTCGCCGATCTTTTTCGCCATGGCGGCAAACGCCGAGCGCACGGCGTCGGCATCGAGCGGCAAGTTCTGTGCGCGACCGAAAATCCTCGGGAAAAAGTCGGGGATGAGCTTGCCGACCATGACATTGGCGTCGGTGACCGCCAGCGGGCCGCCGCGGCGGTAGCATTTCGGCCCGGGATTGGCGCCCGCGGAATCCGGGCCGACACGAAAGCGCGCACCGTCGAAATGCAGGATCGAGCCGCCGCCGGCAGCGACGGTATGGATCAGCATCATCGGCGCGCGCATGCGCACGCCGGCCACCTCGGTCTCGAAGGCCCGCTCATAGGTGCCGGCGAAATGCGACACGTCGGTGGAGGTGCCGCCCATGTCGAAACCGATCAGTTCCTGAAAGCCGGCGGAGCGCCCAGTCTCGGCCATGCCGACGACGCCGCCGGCGGGGCCGGACAGGATGGCGTCCTTGCCGCGGAACAGCTCGGCCGCGGTCAGTCCGCCGGACGACATCATGAACATCAGCCGGGTTTTGTCCCCTCCCGCTTGTGGGGAGGGAACGGAATGCAGATCGCCGGCGACCTGATTCACGTAACGCTGCAGGATCGGCGACAAATAGCTGTCGACCACCGTGGTGTCGCCGCGGCCGACAAGCTTGATCAGCGGCGAAACTTCGTGGCTGGCGGACACCTGCGGAAAGCCGATTTCGCGCGCCAGCGCCACGACCTGCTTTTCGTGGTCGCTGTGGCGGTAGGCGTGCACCAGCACGACGGCGACCGCGCCGATGCCGTCGGCCAAGGCGCGCTCGAGCTCGGCGCGCACTCCGGCAAGATCGAGCGGCCGTTCCACCGTGCCATCGGCACGCACCCGCTCGTCGACCTCGACGACGCGCTCGTACAGCATGTCCGGCTTGATAATGTGCTTGGCAAAGATTTTCGGCCGCGCCTGGTAGCCGATGCGCAAGGCGTCGCGGAAGCCCTTGGTGATGAGCAGAAGCGTGCGCTCGCCCTTGCGCTCCAACAGCGCGTTGGTGGCGACCGTGGTGCCCATTTTCACGGCCGCGATCCGCTCGCTGGGGATGGCCGCTTCGGCGGCAAGTCCGAGGAGCTGACGAATGCCGGCGACCGCGGCGTCGCGATAGGCTTCGGGATTTTCCGAAAGAAGCTTTTGAGTGACCAGCGTGCCGTCCGGCCGCCTTCCGATCACGTCGGTGAACGTGCCGCCGCGATCGATCCAAAACTCCCAACTGGCCGGCATATGGTCCCTTCCGTCCTCGCTCGGGATCGGGTTTTATGCCAAGCTTGGCACAAGCAAGTCTTCGGCAAGACGACTAATCGAGGAAACAGCGATGCACAAGATCGTCCTTTCCGACGCCGCCCGCGCGCGCATGACTGCCCGCACCGGCAAAGCGCACCCCTTCGACGCGATCGATCCGCGCAAAGCCGCCCTGGTGGTGATCGACATGCAGAATTATTTCTGCAAACCCGGCCATCAAGGCGAGGTGCCGGCGTCGCGGGACATCGTGCCGAACATCAATCGGCTGGCGGCCGAGCTGCGCCGCCGCGGCGGTCTCGTTATTTGGGTCCGCAACGGCACGCGCGACACCCGGGACAGCTGGTCGAATTATCACGACCATCTGCACACGCCGGATCGGTGCGAGGCTCGCTATGCGGCGATGGATATCGACGGCGACGGCTACGCCTATTGGCATGCCAACGATATCCGGCCGGAGGACGCGCAGGTGACGAAGACGCGCTACAGCGCCTTCATCCAGGGCTCGTCCAATATCGAGGTTCTGCTGCGCGACCGCGACATCGACACGATCCTGGTCACCGGCACTGCCACCAATGTCTGCTGCGAAAGCAGCGCGCGCGACGCCATGATGCTCAATTTCAAGGTGGTGATGGTCTCGGACGGCATGGCCACCCACAATGACGAGGAGCACAACGCCGCCTTGTCGATCTTTTACGGCCTGTTCGGCGACGTGCAGTCGACCGATGAGACGATCGCCTCGCTCTCCCGCGGCGACAAGGCCCGCGCCGCCGCGTGACGCCGCGTCAGGTATTGCGTCCGTCCTCGCGCAACGCCGGCAGCCCTATTCCGGCGGCCTGGAAGCCGCCGTCGACAGCCAATGTCTGGCCGGTAATGTAGCTCGCGCGGTCGCTGCACAGAAAGAAGATCGCTTCGGCAAGCTCCTGCTCCAAGCCGTAACGGTTGAGCGGAATGGCGTCGTGATAGGCGGCGCGGATTTCCGGGGTGTGCACCGCCTTGGCCATCGCGGTATCGACGGGGCCCGGCGCCACGGCGTTGACCCGAATGCCGAGCGAAGCGAGCTCGATCGCCTGCTGCTGGGTCAGATGCGCCAGCCCGGCTTTGCTGGTGCCGTAGGCGGCGCGCAAGGTCGAGGCGCGCAGGCCTGAGATCGAGGTAATGTTGACGATGGCGCCGCCGCCGCAATCGCGCATCAGCGGCGCGGCGGCCTGCGCGCACAAAAACGGGCCGGTGAGATTGACCGCCAGTACCCGCGACCAATCCTCATAGCTGACGTCGAGGATCGGCTTGAAGATCGCGATGCCGGCATTGTTGACCAGCGCATCCAGCCGGCCGAACTTTTGCGCCACCGTGCCAACGGCATTGGCAACGCCCGCCGCGTCGGCAACATCGCAGCAAAGCGCGATGACGGCCTCGGCACCGTTCGCCGCGGCGAGCGCGTCATGGCTGCGATCGAGCGTCTCTTTGTCGATGTCGAGCAGCGCCACCCGCCAGCCGTCGGCGAGGAATCGCTTCGCGGTCGCAAGCCCGATGCCACGCGCCGCGCCGGTGACCAGAGCGGCCTTCTGTACCGTGTTGTCCATCGCCGGCCACAATGCCTCGCGCAGCGGCGGGGATCAATGCGCGCTAATTCGCGGCTTTATCTTGCGCCAGTAGGCTGGCGACGGTCTTGATCTCGTTGCGCACATATTTGGGCAGGCCGGCGCTGATCGAACTGCCGGAATTGAACGACGACTGGCCCATCAGGACTTGCGCCGGCACCAGGTTGCGCAGCACCGGCACATTCTCGAAGCCACGCTTCTCGTCGAGCACGCGCGCCTTGATCGCCAGCGCCATGAAGGCGGTGACCACGGTTTTATCGGGATCGGTCGGATGCGCCTGGAATACGGCAAAGAACTTGCCGAATTTCATGATCTCGTTGACGTAGAAAATATTCTGCTCAAGCGCACCGGTAACCGGGGTATCGAGCTTGGTCAGCTGCTGCAAGCCCGTTTGATCGACATCGGCCGGCGCGAGCGCAACGAGCTCGCTCTGGAAATCGATGTGATCGGTGACTTTTTTGACGCCGTCGCGCAGCTTGTTCACCAGCATGATGCCCATCGGAATCTTGCCTTCGAACTTATAGCGCGACTGGATGCAGATCGCGGTCGTTTGCCCGGCGCACCATTTGCGGTCGGGATTGTCGTTGCCGGTGCCGGCCTCATCCTTCAAGGGGCTCACATCGCCGGGGGCGATCAGCTTGTGCTGGATAGACGGATCGATCTTGTCCAAAAACGCCAGGGTAACGTAATGCGACAGGTCGACCGACGCCGGCGCCCGGTCGAGAACGAAGCGCGCCTGCGCCACGTACATGTAAAGCTTCTCGGTGACCTTGGCGTTTTTTTCCGTGTCGCCGCCGCTGGTCGTCTTACTGACGGTCGGTTCGGTATAGCCGGGAAACAACGCCAGGAATTTGTTCTCGTTGGGGTGCTTGTCCGCCCAGTCGCCGAACTTGCTCAACGCGGTTTCGCTGTCGACGGCTCCCGGACTGGTACGGTCGCTGAAATAGATGACGCCGGCTTTGATGTCGGCAACGCCCACGTCACGCGCAGCCTTCACCTCGGCGATCTGAAAATCCTGCTCCGCGGCCGGCGAGGCGGAGCACAAGCCGGCCATGACAACTGCGATGGGGCCGGTAAACAGCAGCAAAGGCGCGATGGCGTTCCGCATCGACATTTCAAACTTCTTTTCGCCGCTGTCTCTCAACGAACCGAATCGTCAAACCGCTTGGCCGGGTTGTCCTAGCACGTCCTTTGGGACGTTCTGTCGGCAAGTTCTGTTGGCAAGTGCTGTTGGGATGTCTCAAACCGGTCTGCCACTTCTGCCGGATCTGCCCCGGCCATTCAGCGGCCGCCCCAGAAGAAATTGCGGCTCGGCGGTTGGTCGCTCCACGGCCGGAACAGCCCGAACAAGCCACGTGACGGTTGCGGCGGCGGTTGCGGCGGCAATTGCTGCCAGCCTTGATTGGGATAGTAAGATCGCCCGCTATTGTCGGAGGCGCCGCCCCAGAACGGGTTGGATTCGCCGCTCTGATCGGCGTAGGCGTCTTCCTGCGACACCAGCTGATATTGTGTGTCTGCGATCTGCCCGTCGGCGCTGCGCCTGAAGTGCTCGACGAAATTGCCGCCGTTCATCCGATTGCCGGACAGATAGTCGATCGGAATATCGACGAGGTCGCGGCGCGCCGCCAGCGAGGGGCCGGCCAGTGGCGTTTTTGGCGCCACGCCGTCCGCCCAGACCGCCTGGATGATCGGCTCGAAAATCGGCAGCGCGACCCGCGCGCCGTCTTCGCTCGGTCCGAGCGAGCGGCGCTTGCCGTTGGCGTTGTCGTAGCCCACCCACACCGCCACGGTAACGTCGTTGGTGAAGCCGATGAACCAGCCGTCGACGGCGTCTTCGGTGGTGCCAGTCTTGCCGGCGACATAGGGCGACAGCGACGCGATCGCCCGTGCTGTGCCGCGCGCGACCACGCCCTGCAATATGGTCTTGAGCTGATAGAATGCAGCCGGGTCGGCCGCGCCGATGCGCGGCAGCGGCGCGTCTGGATATTGATAGACGGTGTGGCCGTCGAGCGCGATGGAATCGATTCCGTGCGGCTGCGGCAGCGCGCCTTCGTTGGCGATGGCCGCATAGAACGCCGCGAGATTGATCATCTTCACCGGCTGCGCGCCGAGAATGAACGGGTAGTAGCGTACGCATTCCGAATAAATTTTAACCGCGATGGCGGTGGCGCAAATGTCGTCGAGGCTTTTTTCCGGCTGCGCGTCGATGCCGCCGTCGAGCAGGTGCGCGGTGACCAGGTTGACGGAACTTTCCAGGCCGCGCCGCAGTGTCAGAACGCCGCCTTGGCTGTAATCGTCATTGCGCGGCGACCAATAGTCCTCTTCGCGCGCGTTGTCGCCGAATTCGCGGCTGATGACATCGCGCCCATTGGTGGCGGCGCCGATCGGCGGAAAGGTGATCGGATCGTTGAGCACCAATGTGTTCGGCTGCAGACCGCGCTGCAGTGCCGTCAGATAGGTGACCGGTTTCATGGCTGAACCGGGCTGACGCTGCGTCTGCGCGGTGCGATTGAGCTGGCTCAGCGGATAAGAAAAGCTGCCGGCCATGGCGAGGATGCGCCCGGTCTTGTTCTCCAGCACCAGCGCGGCACCCTGCACGGTCGGCTGCACGCGCAACTGCGCCAGCGCGCCACCGGACAAATCGCGGCTCTTGGTCTTGCTGTCCCTGCTGTTTTTGATCTTGGCCGCGGCGTGTCTCGGCTCGACGACATTGACGTAGACGACGTCATAGAGACCGAGGCTTCGTTTAATGGCGACCGACCAAGCCGCCAGCGGCACGATGCGGCCATCCGGCAGCCCGACCCGCACCGCGCCATCGCCGGTTTTGCCGCCCTTCTCCAACACCACGGCCGGCGTCCAATGCACGTCGTAAAGCGGCAGCCGCACCGCCTGCAGCGCCTGCTGCCACGCCGGCGTGCCTACCTTGTTGTCCACTTCGAGCTTGTTGACGGCGTCGGCGATATTCGCCTCGGGCCCGCGAAACACCGCACGGCCGGTCGACATTTCGTAATGCGCCAAGCCCTCCTGCAGGGCCGCCTCGGTGTCGTGCTGCAATTGCGCGTCGATGGTCGAATGCACCACATAGGGCTCGGCGGTCAGGCTGTTGACGCCGTCGGCCTTGGCTTCGCGGCCGAGGAAATCGACAAAGTGAAAGCCGCTGTCGCGGTGCGGCAGCGAGAATGCGATCAGCTTCGGCGGCGACGCCAGCGCCTTATTCTTCTGATCCGCAGTAATGACGCTGTCCTCTTGCATACGGTCGAGCACGTAAGTGAGGCGGTCCTTGGCGCGGTCGGGATGGCGGTCGGGATTATAGTAGTTCGGTCCTTTCAGCAGCCCCGCCAGCATTGCGCCTTCGCCCAGCGTCAAGTCTTTCGCCGATTTGCCGAAATAGCTGCGCGCGGCCATCTCGATGCCCCAGGAGGCGCGGCCGAAATAGGCGGAATTCAAGTACAGTTCGAGGATTTGGGTTTTGCTCAGGGTATTTTCGAGCCGCGAGGCCACGATCATTTCGCGGATTTTGCGTTCGTAGGTGACATCTTCCCCGACCAACAGATTCTTCACGACCTGCTGCGTGATGGTGGAACCGCCTTGCGGCCGGCCGGGGTCGGCCAGATCGCCGATGAAAGCGCGGATGATGCCGCGCTCGTCGACGCCGTGGTGCTGATAGAAGCGGCGATCCTCGGCGCCGATGAAAGCCTTTTGCACCTGATCGGGCACGCTATCGAGCGCAATCCAGATGCGGCGATTGCCGGGCTGGAACACGTCGGCGAAATTCTTGCCGCTGCCGTCGAGCACCGTGCTGAGGCTCGGCAGTTTGCGGTCCTTCAGCGTCGCGGGGTCCGGCAGATCGCCGGCGGCGTTGTTGAAGAAATCGATGACCGGGCCGAGATCGACCACCGGCGTGGTGATCGGCTCGTTTTTGCAGAACTGATGATAGGCGGTATTGAGGTCGCCGAAATTCAATCCATGGAACGCCGGAATGTTCGCGCCGGCCGCCTTGGGGTCGTCGAGCGCGGTCGAGATCAGGTCGTCGAGATTGATGGATTCGATGTCGAACGCCTGCTTCATGTGATCGCAGCCACTGCGCAGGATTTGCACCACCGCGTCTTGGTCCTGCACCGGATCGAAATGCGTCTTGACCGCCTGCGGGGCAGTCGTGACTTCGCTCAATGCGAGCGCCGCCGCAAAAAGCTTGACGATGATGGGGGTCATCGGGACTGCGACGGCGGAACGGCCGGGTTCGAGGAACGCAAGGGTGACACCGCGATTATAGCGATCTGATCCTTACAAAAAGACTTTTTTGCGAGCGCGCCCGTTTTCGCAACATGATGCAACGGCATGATCAAGGTGGCCGCATCTGGCCGCGTTTGCCCGTTCCGCAGGCATGACCCGATTCAAGGCTTAAGCGGCAGCAGCGTGTCGAAATGGCCGCGGTGCTGCAGCCAGGCAAGCAGGATAAGCGCCGGTACGCCCGACACCGCGCAGATGACGAAGAACCAGGGCCAGCCGGTCGCCGCGGCGATAAAGCCGGCCCCCGACGACAAGTAAGTGCGGCCGAAGGCCGCGAGCGCGGTGAGGAGCGCGTATTGTGTCGCGGTGTGCAGCGGATTGCGGCACAGCGCCGACAGATAAGCGACGAAAATCACCGTGCCGATAGCACTGGTAAAATTCTCGGCGACGATGGCGAAAGTAAGCCACCCGGCGTTCAGCCCGACGACAGCCTGCCAGGAAAAGGCGAGGTTGGAGACACCCTGCAGCACGCCGCCGAGCCACAAGCTCGCCGGCAGCGAAAGGGCGCGGGCGAGAAAGCCGCCGGCGAAGCCGCCGATCAGCGTCGCCGCCAAGCCCACGCCTTTGATGATGGCGGCGTATTCATTGCGCGAGAAGCCGAGGTCGATCACGAATGGCCCAGTCATGGCACCGGACAGCGCGTCGGTAAATTTGAACAGCACGACGAAAGCCAGCACCGCGAAGGCGAGATCGCGGGATAGAAATTCCGCGAAGGCGCCGAATGCGGCGGTAAAGACGCGCGTCAGCGGGCTGGCGCCGGCGGCAATTTCTCCCTCATGTTCCGCTTCGGCGCCGACGGATCTTTCCGGCTCCGTGGCCGCCAGCGTGGTGATGATGCCGATAACGACCAGAGCGGCCATGGTGACATAGCTCGCCTGCCAGGCCGGCTGATGTTGCAAGCCGAAGTGCTGAAAGCCGGTGACCAGGAACAAAGCGCCGGCGGTCGAGACCAGCATGCCGATGCGATACGCGGCGACATAGGACGCCATGCCTGCCGCTTGCTCGCTCTCGTCCAGGCTTTCCACCCGGAACGCATCGATGATGATGTCCTGTGTCGCCGAGGCGGTGGCGACCAGGAGCGCGCCGATCGCGACCATGAACGGCGACACCGACGGATCGCAAATGCCGAGGAAAAGGATCGCCGCGATCAGCAGCAATTGCGACAGCAGCAGCCAGCCGCGGCGGCGGCCGAAGCGCCGCGACAACAGCGGCACATCGAGCGCGTCGATCAGCGGTGCCCACAGAAATTTGATGGTGTAGGGCGTGCCGACCAGCGCAAACAGGCCGATGGTGCGCAGATCGACCTTCGCTTCCGTCATCCAGACGAGTAGCGTCGAACCCGACAAAGCGAGCGGCAGACCGGAGGAAAACCCGAGGAACAGAACGATCAGCACGCGCCGCTTGAGATAGACGGCAAGCGTTTCGGTCAGCGAAGGATGCGCCTGCGGCGTCGCCGCCATGCGCCGCTACTCGCCCGCTTCAAGTTTGCGCGCGATCGGCGCGGCAATCACGTTCGACGCGGCCGAGGTGATACCGTTCAATTCGCCTTGCGATTCGCCTTGCAGCTCGACCTGAGTAATGCGCTCGCCGCGGCTCTCGATCTTTTCGATCGAAACGACCGAAAGCCGGATATCTTCTGTCG
>DATAWA010000259.1:0-94015 GCA_036267435.1 Xanthobacteraceae bacterium
CCCCGTAGAGGCTGCAGACCTTCACGTATTCGACCGGCTTGGCCTTAACGGG
The DNA here is from genome assembly GCA_036267435.1 of Xanthobacteraceae bacterium. GTDB lineage: Bacteria > Pseudomonadota > Alphaproteobacteria > Rhizobiales > Xanthobacteraceae > BOG-931. The sequence goes on from DATAWA010000259.1 coordinate 53, forward strand.
AAGATCAGCTGCCTGCCCCGCAGTAACCGCAACCAGACCGGCCGCGGAGCCGAGGAGGAGGCTTTTCACCATCTTCATTTTGAACCTCCAATTGTTTGCCGTGGGAGGGTTCTTTCCGCCGGGTGACACGCACCCCAAGAAGGTCCCCTTAGTCCCCAAAACCGCCCGGTCTTTCCACTTCCCGAAAACACCGAGCGAGTCGACTTGGGGTTCCCCCCTCCGTCGCATGGTTACCTTAGCCGACGGGTTCCAAGGCGCAACGAGGAACTGGCCTACGCACAGGCTGGTTTGACCGATTTCCAAAGGGTGTTGCGTAAAAAACACGCAGCCGGTGATGGCTTGTTAAGCGGCAATTCAGGTTCGCCACCGAGCGCGCTCTTTATTGATTTCGTTCACTGGATCAATGGCTTACAAAACACGCCCGGCTGGCTCACACAACCGTCCGGCCGCCCCTTCACGGTAAGTTCTCCCCCCGGTTGGGAGGCACGCGGTTCGAAAGCGACGAAATAAGCAACGCCACCAAGCCGCGCCGCGCTATCGCCTTGACACTATCGATTCTCCAGCCGCCGGACCGATATGCACATTGCCTTTAGAGGCGGTGCCGGACCTCGATCACGCCCGCTTTCGCGGACAAATTTGCCGGAGCCGTCATTATATCGATGTCACGCGCGCTTGCGCTCACACCCCGCGAATCGCATGAGATGATTTCCATGCGATCCCGCGCTCTGCCCGAAGCGACTCTCGTCAGATTCCTTGACCGTTTGTTTGGTCTTTTCCTTGGCCGCTTGCAGCGCCTGCCGCGCTCACTTGAAAGCGCTGAATTTGCTTGCGCCCGCCGGTAAACGTGATTTCCAGCTCGAATTCGTCGGCGCCGCTGAAATCGGCCGCGGCGCGGTAAAACGCGACAAAGGCCGGCACGTCGATCGCCAGGCACTGTTTGATATTGGTGGCTTTGAGCATGCCGCGCTTGACGCTGACGGTGCCGTGCGCCGGCGGGCGCGCGAGCCGGATTGCCGGCAGCGGACCGGAGGTGCAATCGGGGCGAATGTCAGTATAGATACCGACGCGCATGATTTGGCCCGGTGCCGCTTTCACGGCACGATCGAGTAAGCTCGATTGCGCCCAAGCAAGCTGCGCCGAAGCCAAGACCATCACGAGCAAAACCGCCGCGGATTTACATCGCCTCATTTCCGGTTCCCGCCGATCCGTCCAGTCGCCCGATCAATTGCAAGCTTATCGCGTGCCCGCACATTATGAGAAGGCCGAGCAAAGCAGGCAGCTACCTTGGAAGATTACGAACGCCGGAGTCCAAAAATCGCGTGGTGCGCGGGGCTCAAACTTCAGCCGATTTTTGTGGTAGCCTAAGCTTGCCGCGATCGTGACGACCGCGAAGCTTGACCAAGCATAGCCCGTAAAATAGGGGTCATTCGCAAACGGAGAGGTGGCCGAGTGGCTGAAGGCGGCGGTTTGCTAAACCGTTATACGGTCCAAAGCCGTATCAAGGGTTCGAATCCCTTCCTCTCCGCCACCCTGCTTCATGCGGGCGAGCCTTCGCGCACTGTCTAACGTGTACGGTATCCCCCGCCCATGAACCGCAAGCCAAGCCGATCCCCGGGGCGGTCCGGAGGCAGATTCGAACCCGCGACAGGCGCGCCCGACGGCAACGCCGCGAAACTGTTCGCTGAGGCCGTCGCGCACCACGGCGCCGGCGCGTTTGCGGAAGCCGAGCGCGCCTATGGCCGCTTTCTCGCGCTTGTTCCCGATCATGCCCAGGCGCAAAGCCGGATGGGCGCGGTTTTGATGGCGCAGGGCAGAATCGGCGAGGCCATCGCGCACCTCGAGCGCGCTCTGTCACTCAATCCCGGCCTGTTCGAGGCGTACGGCAATCTCGCCCAGGCCTACATGATCGCGGGACGCATGGAGCCGGCGGTCCATATGCTCGCCCGTGCGCTCGAGATTCAGCCAACGCCGCAAGGCCAGGCGCTCTTTGCCGAATGGGTCAAATCCATCCAATTCAGAGGCGAGGTCGACGCGCGCATACGCCAATTCGTGGTTCGCGCACTGGTCGAAGGCTGGGCGAAACCGCGCGAACTGACGCGGGCCAGCGTCTCCCTTGTCAAATGCGATCGCGCCGTGAGCGAGTGGGTCCGGCGCGCCGAAGCCGCGTGGCCCGCACGGCTCGCCGCAGCGGAATTGTTCGGCGCATCAAGCTCGGGCCGTCCATTCGCCGACGAGCTTTTCTGTCGTCTGTTGGAATGCGATCCGATCATGGACGTCGGGCTCGAGCGATTGCTGACGAATGTGCGCTTCACGATGCTGGCACGAGCGCGCAGCGAAGATATGGTCGGCGGGCGCGAACTGGAATTCCTCGCCGCCGTGACGCGGCAATGTTTCATCAATGAATACGTCTACCCGGTGCTGGAGAGCGAGGCGGAGGAGGTGCACGGCCTGCAATCGGCACTGAGCGAAAGGATCTCAGCCGGCACGACGATTCCGCCGCTCTGGCCGCTCGTCGTCGGCGCTTATGGTCCGCTTTTCGCACTGCCGGCAGCGGAGCGCCTGCGCGAGCGGGCGTGGCCGCAACCTGTCGCGGCCGTCATTGAGCAACAAATCAGCGAGCCGTTGGAAGAACGGCGGCTTGCAGCGGCCATGCCGGCGCTGACCGGCATCGATGATGAAGTCTCCCGCGCAGTGCGTCGACAATACGAGGAGAACCCCTACCCGCGCTGGGCCATCCCCCGCGCTCGCCCGCGCGCCCACGGCAGCGCGGCCGCTCCGGACCAGCCGGGCGATGTCCTGATCGCCGGCTGCGGAACGGGTCTCTCCACCACTGAATTTGCGCGGGAATGTACCCAGTCGCGCGTTCTCGCCGTAGATCTGAGCCTCGCGAGCCTGAGCTATGCCAAACGGATGGCAAGGAGTTTCATGCTCCGCAATGTCGAATTCGCCCAGGCCGACATCACGAAGCTTGGTTCAATCGACCGGACCTTCGATTTCATCGACTGCTCGGGTGTGCTGCATCATATGGCCGACCCGTGGCAGGGCTGGCGCGTATTGTTGTCACTGCTGCGGCCCGGCGGAGCCATGCATGTCGGCTTATACAGCGACCTGGCGCGGCGCAACGTCGTCGCAGCGCGAGACTTGATCGCCCTGCGCGGCTATCGGCCGACGGCGGACGACATCAGGCGCTGCCGGCAAGACATTATCGCGTCCGACGACCCTTTATTGAAGTCTCTAACCGGGTCCCACGATTTTTACACGACCAGCGAATGCCGCGACCTGCTCTTTCACGTGCAGGAGATCCGAATAACGCTGCCGCAAATCAAATCGTTTTTGGCGGCAAACGATTTGCATTTCGGCGGCTTCAGCCTGGAACCTGCCGTTTTGCAAAAATTCGTCGCACGCTTTCCAGGACGGCTTGGCGATCTTGATTGCTGGCACGCCTTCGAAACCGAAGTGCCCAATACATTCCGCGGAATGTATCAGTTCCAGGTCCGCAAGCCGCCTGTGCCGACACCCAAACCGGCAGCCCAATAGAGCGTGCCGGCCCCGATTGCCGTCACGCCGCGATGGCTGGCGCCGGCTCAACGGCGTTGCCGCGCAGCCAGTTGCGCGCCGCGCGCTGCGCCGAGGCGATTTCGACGTCCGACATTTGACTGGCGATTTCGCGCCGCAGCCGGATCGCGTCGATATTGCCTTTCATCGCCGCGAGGTTGAACCATTTGTGCGCGGCAACGAGATCCACCGGCGCGTCGCGGCCGACTGAATACATCATGCCGAGTTCGAACAGCATGTCGGAGGCGGCCGGGCCTTGGCCGAGCGGCGCCGCATCGCTGTCGAGAAGTTCATAACGAGCCATCACGCAGTCCCCTGTTCTGTCCCTGTCGAGCGAGCCGCTTTCGCCGGCTCTTTGCCCCAGCCGATACGGGATAATCCTCAGAAAATTTGAACGGTGGTTTAAGCAATGCGATGAATCGATTCTGAATTGCGCGGCGCCATCCGCGTATTTTTTGGCAACGCTTCGTTAGTCAAACCGCTTGGCGAAGCCTGCCGCCTCGACTATGGTCGCCACCTTCCGGACAACGAGCATTGAGGTTGCTATGAGAACCTATCGCAGGGCGACGGCCTTGTTTTGGCTGGCGACAATCGGATTTATCGGCGGGGCCAGCATCCTGCCGGCTTCGGCCGCGAGCCCGCTTGGCACCTGGTATACCGCCGACAACGACAGCCAGGTCCGCATCACCAATTGCGGCGGCGCGCTGTGCGGTAATCTGGTGTGGCTCAAGGAACCGACCGATCCGGCGACCGGCAAGCCGAAACTCGACAAGCACAATGCCGACGCCGCGAAACAGAGCCGGCCCTTGATCGGCACGCCGATCGTGCTCGGCATGAAGCCGAGCGGACCCAATGCGTGGAGCGGCAACGTCTACAACGCATCCGACGGCAAGATTTATTCCGGATCGTTCACCATGACCGGCGACAACACCGCCGATCTCAAAGGCTGTGTGATGGCGGTGCTATGCAAATCGCAGACTTGGACCCGGGCAAAATAATCGGACCCGGGCAAAAAATCGGACCCAGGCAAAATAATTCGCGTCACCGCGCGCGCTGGCCGAACAGCACGGCGCGCACTTTCGCCTCGCGCATGTCGACGGCGGACGCCGCCTCGACGCGGATGTCGAAGGCGCGTTTGACCGCCGGCCGCGCGCGGATCGCTTCGAACCAGCGCTTGAGATGCGGAAACTCTTCGAGTTTCTGGCCCGCCCGCTCCGCGAGCCGCACCCACCCGACGCATGCCATGTCGGCGATCGAATAGCGTCCGGCTAGAAATTCGCGCTCCGCAAGCCGTTTATTCATGACGCCGTAGAGGCGATTGACCTCGTCGGTATAGCGGGCGATGGCATAGAAAATCTCCTGTGGCGCGTACCGGCGGAAATGCACCGCCTGCCCGGCCATCGGTCCAAGGCCGCCGACCTGCCAATACAGCCATTCCTCGACTGCGACGCGCGCGCGCTCCTCGGCCGGATAAAATCTGCCGGTCTTGCGGCCGAGATATTGCAGGATGGCGCCGGACTCGAACACCGAGATCGGCCGGCCGCCCGGACCGTGCGGATCGGTGATCGCCGGGATGCGATTGTTCGGGGAAACCGCCAAAAAGTCCGGCGCGAATTGCTCGCCTTTGGAAATGTCGATCGGGCGTACGACATACGGCAGGCCGCATTCTTCGAGCATGATCGAAATCTTCCAGCCGTTCGGGGTCGGCCAGTAGAACAGCTCGATCGGCTTTTCCCGGTGACGGCCCGGCACGGCGGATTTTCTGGGAGGGCTAAGCTTGCTTGCGCGCTTCATGTCGTGACAAACAAAAAACGGCGCCGGGGAGTGACCCACGACGCCGACGAAAGGTTCGGGAGGATAGCCAACACACCGAGGGCGTCGGCGGGATGGCTGAAGGGCAAGTTCGCTGGGCTTTCGTCCAACGCGAGGTCAGGCTTCCCATCGCTCGTCTTTGCTGTTGCGCCCGATTAGAAGCGCTTGGCAAAGCTTGCACCTCCGTCCCGCCGACGCCCCCTGCTGTTCACCGGTACCGGCCCGCCTCCGCCAGATCCTCGATCCGCCTTCGACGCCGGCCGGTCCGTGTGACGCGACCTTCAGCTCAATGAAGCCGAAGACCGTTTCAGCGTCGGCTACTTCTTCTTCCGACGCTTTGCTGTTTTCTTCGCCTTAGCTTTCGCTTTTCTCTTCTTCGCCATTGCTGCCCTCCTAGCTTGAGTGGATGGCGGTATCGGTGCAGTGCAGTCGCGAATCGATCCGCACTACATCCCGATTACTACACAGGAAAAAAAATAACAGTGACTCCGCTTAATTTTGTGTGTAAACGCCGCCGCCCGCGTTGACGCTTGCGCTGCGTTTGGCACGCCGGCATGACGCAACGCCGAAAACTTTCTGCCGCGCAGACGCAAACAAACAATTTTACGCATAGTGCACAAATGCCGATAAAATAGGCATTACTTGCGCACTGAAAATTTTGTTTCGACGAAAGCTAAGCGCAATTCCTTAACCTCCGCGGACCTGAAACGCGTCGCGCCAACGGCCCACGCGACGCCTTGTCGCCTTGTGAAAAAAATTATGCACCGACCCGCTTTACGGACGGATTTTCGGTCTCGTCGACACGCAAAACGCACGAATCGGTGCGCAAACGATTCGCTGAACAACGGCTGGCGCGGCCGGAAGAGGACATGGTGACGTTCTTGGCGACGTCACTGGCGACGTCCTTGGCGACTTTCCTGGCGACGTCGCGACGCGTGCGGTTTTCGATTTCGTTCTCGATTTGCGGTGCGTCGCGCGCTTTGGATCACGGCGCCGAACGCCGCGCTCAGAGGCCGAGCTTCTTCTTGAGCAGATCGTTGACGGCGGCCGGATTGGCCTTGCCGCCCGACGCTTTCATCACCTGACCGACGAACCAGCCGATGGCTTTCGGGTTCGCCTTCGCGTCGGCCACCTTGTCCGGGTTGTTGGCGACGATGTCGTCGACGATCTTTTCGATCGCGGAGAGATCGGTCACCTGCTTGAGCCCGCGCTGCTCGACGATCGTCCGCGGATCGCCGCCATCGGCCCAGACGATCTCGAACAGGTCCTTGGCGATCTTGCCGGAGATGGTTCCGTCGGCCATCAGGTCGAGGATGGCGCCGAGCTGTGCCGCCGAGACCGGCGAAGATGCAATCTCCATCGCCTGCTTGTTGAGCCGGCCGAACAGGTCGTTGATCACCCAATTGGCGGCAAGTTTCGGGTCCCGGCGCGACGCGCCGCCTCTCACTACCGACTCGAAATAATCCGCCATGTCGCGCTCGGCCACCAGCACGTCGGCGTCATAGGCGGACAGGGCATAATCGTGCATGAAACGCGACCGCTTCTCGTCCGGCAGTTCCGGCAGGCCTTTCTGCAGCTCGGCGACAAGCGACGGCGACAGTTCCAGCGGCAGCAGGTCCGGATCGGGGAAATAACGATAGTCGTGCGCCTCCTCCTTGGAGCGCATCGAGCGCGTCTCGCCCCTGTCGGGATCGAACAGGCGGGTTTCCTGCTCGATCGTGCCGCCGTCCTCGATGAGGTCGATCTGCCGGCGCGCCTCGTGCTCGATCGCCTGGCCGATGAAGCGGATCGAGTTGACGTTCTTGATCTCGCAGCGCGTGCCGAACGCCGTGCCGGGCTTGCGCACCGAAACATTGACGTCGGCGCGCAGATTGCCCTTCTCCATGTCGCCGTCGCAGGTGCCGAGGTAGCGCAGCACGCTGCGAAGCTTGGCGATGAAGGCCTTGGCCTCGTCGGCCGAGCGCAGATCGGGCTTGGTCACGATCTCCATCAGCGCCACGCCCGAACGATTGAGATCGACCAGCGACATGGTGGGATTCTGCTCGTGCAAGAGCTTGCCGGCGTCCTGCTCGAGGTGCAGTCGCTCGATACCCACTCGCACGGCGTCGCCGTCCGGCATGTCGACGGTCACCTCGCCCTCGCCGACGATCGGCTGCTTGTACTGGCTGATCTGGTAGCCCTGCGGCAGGTCGGGATAGAAATAGTTTTTGCGGTCGAACACCGATCGCAGATTGATCCTGGCCTTGAGCCCGAGCCCGGTGCGCACCGCCTGCCGTACGCATTCTGCGTTGATCACCGGCAGCATGCCCGGCATCGCCGCATCGACCAGCGAGACATGGCTGTTGGCCTCACCGCCAAAGGCGGCCGAAGCTCCGGAAAACAGCTTGGCCTGCGAGGCGACCTGGGCGTGGACTTCCAGGCCGACGACCACTTCCCAGTCGCCGGTTGCCCCCTTGATCAGCTTGGATTTTCGCGCCGGTGCGTCCATGCGATCCGGTTACGCCCTTGGTGCGGACGCGGCAAGACCCGCCGCTGCGCTCGCGGGACGGGTGAAATTCGCGCCGTTTGATGGATTAGGCGAGCCGCCGCAGTTTTGCGCTAGCCGCCGCACTTGGCGGTGCAGAAGCCGGTATAGCAAGGCAGCATGGCGGTGAATGTTCCGTTCACGCACAGCTGCTGACTGCACCACTTCGTCTGCGGATTGCAATTGTAAGAACAGATCGTATTGGCGGCGGCAAAATGCTTTTTGTCGACGGCGCACGACCCGGGCGGCGCCTTCATCATCTTGGCCGAAGCCAACGACGGCAGCGCCACCGCGCCAGCCAGCAAAGCGATCTTCACAAACGACATCACGCGCATGGAATCCCCCAAAATTCGCGCCCCGCTTTAATCTTACTGCGGCGGAACCGCGGTGCAAGACAATCGCGCAGCCTCCGGGACCTTGATAGAGTAACTCAGCAAGCCGCCGAGCGGAGGAAGACATGCGGGCAGAGGAAGACATGCGGGCAGAGGAAGACATGGACGCCATTGCCGAGACGGATCGCCAAATCGCCGAACTGCCGCAGCCCCGGGCGCGGATCGGTCTGATCATCCCGTCGGTAAACCGGATGACCGAGCGGCAATTCAATCATTACGCCCCGGACGGTCTCGATATTCTGGTCGCCCGCGGCCGGGTCGCCGGGCAACCCAACCGGACCGTCGCCGAACTGACCGACGAGATCGCGCACGCCGCCGGCACGCTGGCCGATGCCGCTCCCGACCTCATCGTCTTTCACTGCACCCATACCTCGATGAAGGAAGGCGCCGACGGCGAGGCGCGCATCATCGAGCTCATCCGGCGCACCACCGGCATCGAGGCGCTGTCGACGTCGAGTCTGGTCAATGACGCCATGCGAGCGCTCGGGCTCAAGAAGCTCATCCTGCTCAGCCCTTATATGTCGAACCAAAGCATCATCGATTACCTCGCCGCGGCCGGCTTCACCGTGGTGAGCGACGTGGCACTCAAATGCAAAACCCCGGCCGATTTCGAGACGGTGACGCCGCAGCGCTGGCTCGAACTGGCGCTGGAAAACGACACGCCGGAAGCCGACGGGGTGTTCTTAAGCTGCACTAACACCACCCAGATCGAAGCGGTGGCGGCGATCGAGCAGGCGCTGGGCAAACCGGTGGTCAACAGCAACCAGGCGGTGCTGTGGGGTTGCCTGAAACGGCTCAAAGACAAACTCGGCGACGAGGCCGCCGTGCCGGCTCATCTCGGCCGGCTGATGGACGCACTCGAGACCTGATCCCTCGCGGCCATGTCGGTCAGGCGCGGACCGTACCGGCGCAGCCCGCTGGATTGAAGACGCGCTGCGTCGACGGTGGATGGTTGATGAGTTCGGCTGCGGGCCGGATCGGGCGCGGCGAGAAATTACCGCCGCAATTCGGGCAGACGCCGTTGAGCCGGTTGTCGACGCAGTCGCGGCAGAACGTGCATTCGAAGGTGCAGATCATCGCGTCGGCGGCAGCGGGCGGCAGAGCCTTGTCGCAGCATTCGCAGCTTGGGCGCAGTTCGAGCATCGCATTCCCCGTCACGCGGCAGCATGGAGTCGCGCCGCGACCCGCCTGCACGTTTCCAACCGCTCCCGTTGGAACGGCTCGGCGGCGCGCCGCGCCTTATCGACAATGTCTTTGGGCGCCGTTGCCGGCGAACCGGCATCGAATGGCGGCGCCGGGCAATATTCCATCTGCAACTGGATCTGCTGCGCAATGGCCTCGCCCCGCAACTCGGCTGCAAGCCGGAGCCCGAAGTCGATGCCGGCGGTGACGCCGCCGCCGGTCACCCGGTTGCGGTCGATCACGACGCGCTCGTCCACCGGCACGGCGTCGAACATTTCGAGGAGCGGCAGGCTGAGCCAGTGGGTCGTGGCGCGGTGGCCGGTTAAAAGTCCGGCGGCGCCGAGCACCAGCGCGCCGGTGCAAACCGAGGTCACGTAGCGGGCTGTTTGGGCCTGCGTGCGCAAGAAGCCGAGCACCTCTTGGTCGTCCATCAAAGCCTGCTGGCCCGGGCCGCCGGGAACCACGATGACATCGAGCGGCGGACAAGCCGCGCAAGTGACAGTGGGAACGAGCACCAACCCTCGATCGGTGCGCACCGGCCCCGAGGCTTTGGCGACGATATGCACGGTCGTATCGGGCAACCGCGCAAAGACCTCGTAAGGCCCGGTGAAATCGAGCTGGGTCATGTCGGGAAAGATCAGAAGGCCGATCTGCAAAGGTGTTGTCTCGCTCATGGACGCGCTCCCGGTCGAATTAGTCCAAATCCTAGCGGCCCAATTTGGCCCGTGACAGACCATGGCAGCAATGTCATTGTACCTGTTATTTTCTGCCAACCCTGCCCAGGCCGCAGCATGCCGAGATCGAAGCTAACCGAGCGACTGATCGTGGTGCTTGCCTTTGAGGATGTGCAACTCCTCGACGTGGCCGGGCCGGTTCAAGCCTTCGCTACCGCCAACGAGCTGATCTGCGGCACGCGCGGGCCGCCGGGCGAAAACGCACCGTACCGCATCGCGGTGGTGTCCCGCGGCGGCGGCGCCATCCGGTCCTCGTCGGGTTTACCGCTCCTCACCCAGCCGATGGCCAAGGCGGCCGGCGCTGGCAGAATCGATACGTTGATCCTGCCCGGTGGCCCGGGCGTCCACGACGCGGCGAAAGATAAAAGCTGCATGGCATGGATTGGCCGCCAAATCCTCGCCGCGCGCCGGACCGCCTCGGTCTGTACCGGCGCATTCCTTTTAGCCGAAGCCGGCGCGCTCTGCGGGCGTACCGCCACCACGCACTGGAAGTTCTGCGACCGTCTTCAGCGGGAATACCCGGAGATCAAGGTCGATCCCGACCCGATCTATCTGCATGACGGGCGCATCTGGACATCCGCCGGCGTCACCGCCGGCATCGATCTCAGCTTGGCGCTGATCCAGGAAGACCTTGGGCGCAAACTCGCGATGGCGGTGGCGCGCCACCTCGTTGTCTTTCTCAACCGCCCCGGCGGCCAATCGCAGTTTTCCGCCGCGCTCGAGGCGCAAGCCGCCGCCGCGACCGGCAACGCGCCGAACCATTTTGCGCCGCTGCACGACTGGATCGCCGAGCATGTCGGCGCCGATTTGCGGGTCGAGCGGCTTGCCGAACAGGCCGGCATGAGCCCGCGCAATTTCGCACGAATTTATACCGCGACAATGGGTGTGACGCCGGCACGGATGGTCGAGAAAATCCGCATCGAGGCGGTTCGCAGGCACCTGGAAGAAACCGATATGCCGATCAAGCAAATCGCGGCGGCCTGCGGTTTTCAGCAGGAAGAACGCTTGCGCCGCGCTTTCGGCCGTCAAGTCGGCACCACGCCGGCGGAATATCGGCGGAGATTTTAGAGCACGATCGGACCGCGCGGATCAGTGCGGCCACGGCATGATCGGAACGGTGCTGATCGCATTCGCCGGCGAGCCGTTGACGATCTTGGTGCTGATCGCGAGATAGACGATCGTGGTGTGGGGAATGTCCACCAGGCGATAAATGCGGGTCGTCTTGAAGAAAATGCTCGTCTTCTGACTGAACACCTCTTCTTTATCCTCAAGCTTCGACAGGTCGACGTTGATCGGGCCGTTTTGTCTGCACGAGACCGAAAAATTGGAAGGATCTTCGTTCAGCCCCAATGGCTGGCCCCAGCCGCCCTTTCGCGCCTGTGAAATGTGACACACGACGCCGGGCACTTTCGGGTCTTCAAACACGCTGACGCACACCTTGTCGTTGGGTGACAGCGCGTTGAACGTCGTGCTGATGCAGTCCAGGTCTTTGGCCTGCGCCGCATGAACGGACGCGGCGAGCAGTAACGCCGCCGGCAAGAGCCACTTCATTAGAAAAACTCCGCGTTTGTTGCGCGACGCGCCACGGTTGTAAGTATTCCGATCCGCCCTGCCATCCAACCCGGTTGGGCGGTAAGACTGTGCTCCGCGTTCATACATCGAGCCCCATTGTGTTTTACCTACGGCGCCCCAAGTTTCACGACAAGGCAAGTCGTGACTTGCCTGGGAGGTGCCCGCAGACGGAGATGGACCGAAGTCTCCGCCGTTTTTGACGCATCCCCGGTGCCATCGGTAGGCGCGATACGGGAATGACATCGATAGCTGTCGCAGGTGGCCGCTTTCGCGGGCATCAGGTGTAGTGGTTCGCCGTGAACAAAGCGCACAACGCTTGGAAATTACGGCGGCAACAGAGGATAGACGACAATGTCAATGATCACGACCAAAGACAGCGTTCAGATTTATTACAAGGATTGGGGTAAGGGTCAGCCCATGGTGTTCAGCCACGGCTGGCCGCTCTCAGCCGACGACTGGGACAACCAGATGTTGTTCTTTCTCAATCGCGGTTATCGCGTCATCGCCCATGACCGGCGCGGCCACGGCCGCTCGAGCCAAACCGCCGACGGCCATGACATGGATCATTACGCCGACGATCTTGCTGCGGTGACCGCGCATCTCGATCTGAAGAACGCCATTCATGTCGGCCATTCTACCGGCGGCGGCGAGGTGGTGCATTATCTCGGACGGCATGGCGAAGACCGGGTGGCGATGGCAGCAATCATCAGCGCGGTGCCGCCACTGATGGTAAAGACGGCGGCCAATCCCAACGGCCTGCCCAAAGACGTATTTGACGGACTGCAGGCGCAGCTTGCGGCCAATCGTTCGCAATTTTATCGCGCGCTTCCGGAGGGCCCCTTCTATGGCTACAACCGGCCGGGTGCGAAGCCGTCGGAGGCCATCATCGCGAACTGGTGGCGGCAGGGCATGATGGGCGGCGCCAAGGCGCATTACGACGGCATCGTCGCCTTCTCGCAGACCGACTTCACCGAAGACCTCAAGAAAATCACCGTGCCAGTGCTGGTGATGCACAGCGAGGACGACCAGATCGTCCCCTATGTCGCGTCCGGTCCGATGTCGGCGAAACTGCTCAAGAACGGAACGCTGAAGACCTACAAGGATTTCCCGCACGGCATGCCGACCACGCAGGCGGAAACGATCAACGCCGATCTGCTGTCGTTCATCCAGGCTAAATCGAGCCGATCCGCAGCCGCCTAGGCGCCGCTGATCAGCCCCATCGTCGAGACAAGATCGTGGCGGCGCGCTGCCGCCACGACTCGTTTGCGTGCGGTTTGAGAAACGCGCGTCCTTGAGTTCGCACGCGCCCGGCGGTCGTCACTCGCCCTCGCGCCAGATGCCGAGCGCTTCCTGCGCCGGGCGGTCGGAAATCGAGAACAGAACCGACTCCTTGGCCGCGTGATGGGCGTAGCGCTTCCATGATGGCACCACGAAGACGTCCTGCGGACCCCATTCCATCACCTTGCCGTCGACCGTGGTGGTGCCTTGGCCTTCGGCGCAGACGAAGATGGTGCCGTCGGTCGCGCGGTACGGCTCGCCGTCGAAGCCTTTCGGCAGCAGCGCCAGATTGGCGCTCATCGTCGGCAGCACCGGTCCGCCGGTCACCGGATTGGCGTAGCGCACGCGGGCGCCATGACGTTTGTCGATGTCACCGGCCGCAGCCATGCGGGCAATGATCGGCCGCGTACGGGCATAAGTGTAGTTGATGATAGGCGTCCGGTTCGTGCTCGGCGTTCCATCGGGCAGCACGCCGGAACCATAGAAGCTGACTGAATCGCCGTCCTGCCGCGTCGTCTTCTGCATGGCATCGTCGAAGTGTTCGGAGAACGACGCCTCGAAGAAGTTGACCGCGGGAACGTCAAGAACGTCGAGCCACAGCATCGGCTTCTTCGACGGATTGCCATGGTCGTGCGGCGCCCAGTTGGCGGTGATGACGAAATCGCCCGGCGCCATGAAGGCCTGCTCGCCCTCGACCGCGGTATAGGCGCCCTCGCCGTCGAGCACGAAGCGGATCGCCGAAGCCGCATGACGGTGCGCTGGAGCGACCTCGCCGGGCATGATCATCTGGATTCCGGCAAACAGTGAATTGGTGACCTTGGACTCGCCGTGCAGGGCGGGGTTTTCCAGAATCAGCACCCGGCGTTCGGCTTCCTCGGCGGTGATCAGGCCGCCTGATTCCATGACCAGCGCTTTGACGTCGTCGAAGTGCCAGACATGCGGCTGGCAGCGCGATACCGGTTCCTTGGTGACCATCGATCGCATCACCTTCCACAACGGCGCCATGTCCTTTTTGGCAATCCGCTCGTAGAACGCCTCCCGCATCGCCTCGATATTGTGTTTTGGGTTGGCCGTTTGCTCTTTGGTTTTCTCTTGGGTGGCGACCACCATGGCGTCCTCCTGAACTGCGAATAGCCGGAATTTGAACGGAATATAATCAAAGCCGCGGGTTGCGGAAATAGCGTCGCGGCAAGCAAAAGGCGGGGCAGCTATGCGGCAAGCCACGAAAGCATGAACATCGGCCGCTCCGCCCGCGACTAAACGGCATGCAGCGCTACGCGGCCGCCCCCCTCTTAGCTTGCCTTTTACCTTTTGTCGTCGTGGCCGTCGATGTCGCGGCAGCCGCTGCCGCGACATCGACCGAGCAGGCCTATATTGCCGCGCGCAATGCGACAATCGCCAAGATCAAAGCCGCCTCGGATGCCGCGCCACACGGCCCCACGGACAGCCTCGATGATAAAATCCTCGCTCTCGACAAAGAGGCCCGTGCCGCACTTGAGCGGCAGATGCGCGCCATCGTCGGTCCGGTCGCGATCAAAGGCATGCACGACCAAGGCGCGCTCAATGTCGATACGCTGATCGAGGGCGATGAGGATTTCGGCCTGCTCGACGGCATGATCTATGGCGGCATCGACGCCAAGACCCGAATCATCGTGACCACCGACGGCCTATTCCAGGACTGGCTCGCCGAACACAAAGATTGGTGGGGCAAGGACTCCCCTCCTCTGCCGCAGGAGCCGAGCGCCGCCGTGCGCGATAGCGACTTCTATACGCAAGCGGTGCTGACCGACGCCGCAATCGTGCGCTTCGCCGATATCCCAATCCGCCAGCCGGCGAACGCCGCGTTTAGCTACGCCACGCTGGCAGCGCGGACGCAAAGCGATCTTCCGTCCAAGGCGGATGAGATTTTCGTCACGGCCGAACAAGGCGGCCGCGTGTTTGTCGCCACCACCAAGGACTTCCGCGCCGTGGGGCCGATACCGGCCTGCGACGCCATTCATCGCGATCTGGCCGGCAAAGCGGCCGCGGAGGCGAACGACGCTGGAGCGGATGACAAAACGGCGCAAGCGGCCCAAGACAAAGCCGAAGCGCTCAGCGCCGAGGCCGACGCGGAATTCCTGCGCTGCTTCGCCACAAAGGCTTCGCAGCAAGCCGGTTTCGCCGCGGCCACAAAAGCCGCGCAGACGCTGCTCGACCGGCTTCCCATGCGCTGAAGCGACCCCGCGTTGGCCTTAATTGTTGGTGGCGCCGCCGTCGACCGCGATGGTCTGGCCGGTGATGAAATCGCTGTCGGCCGAAGCGAGGAACACCAGCGCGCCGAGCAGATCTTGCGGATATTCATCGCGCTTGAGCGCGCGGCGCAGAATCGAGGGCTGCCGCGAGTGCTCGAGGTGCTGCGGGTTTTCCTCGATGACGGTGTCGCTCAAGGTAAAGCCCGGCGCCAGATTGTTGACGCAGATATTGTGCTCGCCAAGCTCGCGCGAGGTGGCGCGCGTAAACGCCGTTACCGCGCCCTTCGAGGTCACGTAATGCGCGAACAGCGGAATGCCGCGGGCGACAGTGCCCGAGCTGATATTGATGATTTTGCCGTATTTCTGCGCGATCATGTGCGGGGCCACGTGCTTGGTCATCAAGAATACGCCGCGGATATTGACCGCCATCACCCGGTCCCACAATTCGACGTCGATGTCGGTGACTTTCTGCTCCCGCAGCGGCGCGAACAGCGCGGCGTTGTTGACCAGAATATCGATCTTGCCGAAGCGCTCCATGGTTTTTCCGACCAGCGCCTTGACCGCGCCCTCGTCGGACACGTCGCTGACGGTGCTTTCCACCGAATTGGCGCCGTGCTGCCGCGCGATCTCAGCGGCGACGTCTTTGCCGTCGGCAACGTCGGCGATCATCAGCCGCGCGCCCTGCGCGGCCAGCGCGCCGGCGTAATGCCGGCCGATCCCCTTGGCGCCGCCGGTCAAGATCGCGACCCGGCCGTCAAGACGCCCCATGATATCCTCCCTATTTATGTGCTCTTTGAGACTTACTTCTTGCCGCCGTGATCCGCGATGAACTTGGCGAAGGCGGCAAGCTGCTGCTTGATAAAACCTATCGCCCCTTCGTCTTTGAGCTGTCCGGTCTTGTCGTCGAATTTCTGCGCGGCGCCGCCGATGAACACTTCCGGCTTGTTCATGGTCAGGGCGTCGAGAAAGATCATGCAGCGGCGCAGATCGTATTGCATGCGGCCGCCACCGAGCATGCCGCCTGTCGCCGAGATGATCGCGATCGGTTTACCGACGAATGGCTGGTTCGGCACCCGCGAAACCCAGTCGATGGCGTTCTTCAAGCCGCCGGGGATGGAGAAATTGTATTCCGGGGAGACGAACATGACCCCATCGGCGGCGCGCACCGCTTCGGCGAGTTTTTGCACCGGGGCGGGAAAGCCCGTCGAATTCTGAATGTCGGCGTTATAAAGCGGGAATTCGGTGAACGGCGGCGCCTCGGTGATGGTCATGCCCGCCGGCGCCCAGCCGGGCAACAGGTTGAGCACCATCCGATTGTACGAACCCTTACGCAGGCTGCCGCAAATGCCGATGACATTTGTCATAGTCGACCTCTTAACTGCTCGATGAATTCGTTAGCGCTGGCGCAACAACGTCTTTCCAAGTTTTGGGCGGCACTTTCAGTTCGCCATGCCGGCTTAAAAACTCGGCCATGGTCTGCACGCCAAAAACGGCGCTGCCGAATTCATCCTTGATGTCGCCGATCACTGCCGCCGCCGTTGCACCATTGAGCGTACCGGACGGCTCGTGGGTGAGAAAGATTTGCGCCGCGCGGCGCGGATCGTCGCGGATGAGGCGCGCCGCCTGGTCGATCGCGCCGGCGACTATGCCGGGGATTTCCGGCTGTCGCGCGATAGTCGCTTTGGTCGCGCCGAGCATGAGAAAGGAGAATTTACCGTTCATCACGTCGGTGGATTGAAGAATCGCATGCACGTTGGCATCGCGCAGCGCGAGCTCGGTGTAAGGCGGCGAGGAGAAATAGGCCGCGATTTTTTCCCCCGGCTCGCCGCCCCCCAGCGCGTCGACGGCGTCGGCATGCGACATTGCCACCACCTGGCCGCGCAGGTGATCGTAGTGCCCGAATACCTTCTCCGACGCCATTTCCAGAAGTTGCATTTGCGGCGAGGTCAAGGTCGGCATGGCGATGCGGTCGCTCGGCTTGAGATCGGCGATGCTGTGCGCATCCGCATGGTCGCTGAGCAACACCAGCGGCAATGATGTGAGCCCGGAAACGGCGAGAATTTGCTGCGGCGTGCCATTGCCCTTGTCCCATGCGGCAAGAAGCGGCGCGGTGCCGAACGGAGCGATGTCGATGGCGCCGGACGCGAGCTCGGCCTGCGCCTGCGCCGCTCCCATCAGCCGCGGAAAACTCGCTTTGACGTCGAGATGCGCCGCCTTCGCCTGTTGCTCGATCAGCTTGAGGTCTTCGCAGATGTAGAGCGGCAGGAACGCCAGCCCGAAGCCGATCCCGATCCGGACCTGCTGCTCCTGGGCCAAAGCGGGGACGACCGCGGCGCAGAGCAACAACAACGCGGCGAAGCAACGCGACACCATGGGGGGCCTGTCGTGAACGAGATTAAGTCCTGGGGCGGCAACTATACTTGACGCTGCCCAGGAGCGGGAGGGTTGGAGAAAAAGTCTTTCAGCCGTTCCCGTCCCGCCAACGCCGCGCGCAGATCGAAGCCGTTGACGATGGCGACGCGAAAGCCGCCCGGCGGCATGGCGTGCAGTTCGGGCGGCCGATCTTCGTGAAATGTGATCTGAACGCTGGCAATGCCGGGGATGGCTCTGACGTCCTCGACCAGCGCTTGCGGGGGATGACGGTAGCGCCGCCCGTAGGGCACAAACAGCACGACGCTGTAGCCTTCGCAGCGGTCGTCGTCGGCGAAATCCCATTCGCCGGTTTCGTAAAGGGTGACCACTGCGTCGACCCAGCCGGGACCATAGAGATCGGGCCACTGGTCGGAAAAGCGCAAATGCGCTTCGATGATGGTTTCGCCGATGGTTTCGAGATTGAGCATGCCGGTATAGCCGGCGAGATTTTTCTTTATCCAGGCGCCGCAGCGGGTTTCGATGCCGGGGTCGGGCTCGGCGTGCACGATCCAATAATCGAAGGTCCCCTCGCCGGCCGGCTTGCCGGTGACATGCCGCCACCAGCACGGCGCGCCGTCGACCACGGCAACGTCGGAGGACACATGCCGGCCTTCGAGCAATGTCATCCAGAAATGGCCCGGCGCGTAGTGCTCCAGGTAATCGGCTTGCGAGGTCAGCACCCGGGAGCCAACGCCCATGCCGCGCAGATTGACCATCGGCTTGGAGAACACCGGATAGCGCGGCGGCGCTACACCATGCGGCGCGGCCTCGAGATTTTGCGATAGCGCCAGCTTCAGCTTGTCATAGACGAACCGGTGCGCCGGATACCATTGCCAAGCGTCGCTGTCCTCGGTCGGAATATCGGCCGCGGTGTCGACATGCGTGAAATATTGCAGGCGCCACGGATCGGCTTCGCATATCGGCATAATTCAGACTGCGGACAACGGAGAAGAGTTGGCGGATAATAGCAGGCTCCGCCCGCCTTCCGTCATTTTTCGTCGGTCAGTCGAAACGCGTGCACGCTGAACTGGCCATCGCTCCAGACCTGGAGCGGGGTCCAGCCGCTGCCGTGAGCCAGCGCTTGAAACGACTCCACCGTATATTTGTAGCTGTTTTCGGTGTGGATGGTTTCGCCGGCGCGGAAACCGATCGCCTTGCCGTTGACTTTGACCTTCTGCCGCCTGGTGCTGGCGAGATGCATCTCGATCCTGCTGTGCTTGGCGCTATAGCAGGCGTGATGTTCGAACGCGGTCAGGTCGAAATTGGCACCAAGCTCGCGGTTGATGCGCGCCAGGAGGTTGAGATTAAAGCGCGCCGTCACCCCCTCGGAATCGTTATAGGCCCGACAGAGGGTCTTGGTGTCCTTGACGAGATCGACGCCGACCACCAGCGCCGCACCGAAACCGAGGATGGCCCCGGCATGGCGCAAGAATTTCGCCGCCTCGTGCGGCTCGAAATTGCCGATGGTCGAGCCGGGGAAAAAACCGACCCGCGGCAGCAAGGCGATCTGCGACGGAACGGCGAAGCTTTGCGTGAAATCGGCGACCACCGGGTGTACGGCGAGCCTTGGAAAATCGCGCCGCAGGGCGGCTGCTTCCTGCTGCAGGAAATCCCCGGAAATGTCGACCGGAACATAAGACTCGATCGTGGCCGCGGCGCCGAACAAAATACGCGCTTTCTTGCTGGCGCCGGCGCCGAACTCGATCAATGCACAGTTCGGCGGAAACAGCGACGCGATTGCCGGCGCATGCTCGCGCAACAGCGCCAGTTCGCAGCGGGTCGGATAATATTCCGGCAACTGGGTGATGCGCTCGAACAGCGCCGACCCCGTCGCGTCGTAGAAATATTTCGGCGGCAGATGTTTCGGCTTGTCAGACAGCCCGACCAGGACATCCGCGGCGAACGGTTCGGGGATTTCGACAGGTGACACCGCGCGCAGCGCGGTCTGAGTGGCGCTTGCCATGTAATTTTCTCAGTGTTGATAGGCCGCGAGCCGCAATCCGGAAAACTGCCAGCGGGCGGACGGATAGAAAAAATTGCGATAGGTCACGCGCGAATGACCGGACGGCGTCGCCAGCGACGAGCCGCGTAAGACCATCTGGCTGACCATGAACTTGCCGTTATATTCGCCGAGTGCACCGGGAACTGCCCGGTAGCCAGGATAGGGCGAATAGGCGCTGCGCGTCCATTGCCAGACGACGCCGAAAGCGTCCGCCAGCACGCCGCGTCGCGCCGCCACTTCCCATTCGGCCTCGGTCGGCAGATCCTTGCCGGCCCAGCGCGCGAACGCGTCGGCCTCGTAATAGCTGACGTGACACACCGGCCGGTGCGGATCGAGGCGGCGCAAGCCGCCGAGCGTCATCGTAAACCACGCGCCGTCGGCATTGCGCCAATAGCCGGGCGCGTTCCAGCCTTGCGCCTCGACCGTCGCCCAGCCGTCCGACAGCCACAAGGCCGGCGTCGTGTAGCCGCCATCAGCCATGAAATCGAGCCAGTCGCGATTGCTGACAAGCCGCGAGGCCAATTTTACAGGCGTCAGCAGCACCTGATGCGCGGGCAGTTCATTGTCGAAACAAAAGCCGTTGCCGTCGTGACCGATCGTATCGATGCCGGACAGCGTCGCACCCGCCGCCTCTTCGGAACTCGTGTGCGGCCACAACCAATCCGGATCGTAGGCGGGATGCGTCTCGTTGAGCGAGAAAGCGTGCAGGATATCGGTGAGCAAGAGCTCCTGGTGCTGCTGCTCATGGTTCAGTCCGATTTCGAGAATCGGAACGATCTCGCCGAAATTGTCGGCGGTTTCGATCAGCGCCGAGACCGCGGTGTCGACATGGGCGCGATAGGCGGTGACCTCCGCCGCGCTTGGCCGGGTGACCAGGCCCCGTTGCGGCCGCGCCGCGCGCGGTCCGGCGGAAACGTAATAGGAGTTGTAGAGGTAAGCGAAGCGCTCGTCGAACGGATGGTAGCTTTTGGCATAGGATTTGAGGAGAAATTGCTCGAAGAACCAGGTGACATGAGCCCGATGCCATTTGGTCGGACTCGCATCCGGCATCGATTGGACGACCTGGTCCTCCGGCGACAAAAAGCCGGCGCGGCGTTCTGTCTCGGCCCGCACCTCGCGAAAGCGCTGCAGCCACACCCCGCGCGGGTCGGGCAAAGTCGAAGGCAGGGCTGCGGCGCCTTCGGCAGCCGGCCCGGCCCTTTCAGCGGGCCTAATGCGCGTAGAAGCAACCGAAATTGGCATTGTCGATGTCCGCAAGAGGCGGGATTAACAGAGGAATTTCAGACCGTAAGAATAATCAGGTCGCGGGCCGGTTGGTTCCAAAGATGATCGATCCACCGCCGACTGCAATGCCCATCCAAACCCCCTAACGCGGAAGTGATCGCCTCACCTCAATGGCCACAAGGTAGGACAAACTTGGCCTAAATCCATAGGCCGACTTATGGTTTGCCGCCAGTTCGGCTATGCAGTTCGTCATATTGCGTCCCGCGACAAGGGGCGCGTGATTCGAGGGATGGAGACCAAGAGAGGATGGCGAAAAGCGCAAAACTGAAATCGCGCGCAACGCCCAAGTTGCCTGCACAGCCCAAGTTGCGTGCAAAAGCCTTGTTGCCGCGGCAGCGGGCGGATTTCTCGGCGATCGTCGATCGGCCGCCGCTTCGGCTTCCAGGCGGCGCCCGCATCGTGTTCTGGTCGATCGTCAATCTCGAAGTCTGGGACATCGGCAAGCCGATGGCGCGGCAGGTCTTGGCCCCGCCGACCGGGGTCACGCAGATTCCCGACGTGCCGAATTGGAGCTGGCACGAATACGGCATGCGGGTCGGCGTGTGGCGCTTCTTCGACCTGTTCAAACGCCAGAAAATCCGCCCCACGCTCGCGATCAACGCGCGGGTATGCGAGGACTATGCCCGCGTCGCGCAAGAAGCAAAGACCGACGGCTGGGAATTCATGGGCCACTCCTACGAGCAGGGCCCAATTCACAAAGAGCCGAACCAGAAGGCGATGATCAAGCGCTCGCTCGATGTCGTCGAGCGATTCACCGGCAAGCGGCCGGTCGGCTGGCTCGGCCCCGGCCTGACGCAGACGCTGGAAACGCCGGACCTGCTTGCGGCGGCCGGCATCAAATATATCGGCGATTGGGTCTATGACGACGAGCCGACCACGATCCGCACCGCCAATGGCCCGCTGGTGACGCTGCCGTACACCATGGAGCTCAACGACATCCCGATGATGGCGGTGGCCCACCACGAGGCCGACTATTTGTTCAAGCGCGCGGTCGATCAGTTCGACCGGCTCTATGCCGAAAGCGAACAGCGCGCCAAGATAGTTTCGCTCGCCATCCATCCTTATCTCAGCGGCCAGCCGCACCGCATCAAATATCTCGAAGCGATCTACGACTACACCCGCCGCTTCGACGGCGTGGTGTATTGGACCGGCGACGAGATTCTGGATTGGTATTTGCAATGCACCGCCGCAAAATGATCCGTGCGGCCGCCCTCTGCGTCGTGCTTCTCGCCGCTACCGCCGCGCAAGCCGCCGCGCCTTGCCGCACGTCCGGGCCGTTCAATCAGTGGCTCGCCGATTTCGAACGCGAAGCCATGGCGCAAGGCATTTCGCAACAAACAATCGCCGCGGCGGCTCCCTATCTCACTTACGACCAGCGCATCGTCTATATCGATCGCGGCCAGCGCGTCTTTACGCAAACTTTTTTGGAATTCTCCGACCGCATGGCGGCGGCCTATCGCATCCAGCGCGGCCAGGCGCTGATCAAGAAATATCAGCCGGAGTTCAGCCGCATCGAAGCGCGCTACGGCGTGCCGGCGCCGGTGATCGTCGCCTTCTGGGGCCTGGAAAGCGACTTCGGCGCCAATATGGGCAATTACCATTCCCTGCCCTCACTGGTCTCGCTCGCCTATGACTGCCGCCGCGCCGACCGCTTTCGCGCCCAACTGCTCGACGCGCTGCGGCTTATTCAGCACGGCGACCTCACGCCCGCCGAGATGATCGGGTCATGGGCCGGCGAACTCGGCCAGACGCAGATGATGCCGTCGGAATATTACAAATACGGCGTCGACGAAGACGGCGATGGCAAGCGCAATCTCCTGCGCAGCGTGCCGGACGTGCTCGCCTCGACGGCGAATTATCTCCTTGGGCTGGGCTGGAAGCGCGGCGAGCCGTGGCTCACCGAGGTGCGCGTGCCTGCCAATTTGCCGTGGCAGCAGGCCGATCTCGATATCCAGCTGCCGCGATCGAAATGGGCGAGCTACGGCGTGACGCTCGCCGACGGCCGGCCGCTGCCAGCGGACAATCTGCCGGCGTCGTTGTTGTTGCCGATGGGGCGGTTCGGTCCGGCCTTTCTCGTCTATCAAAACTTCCAGGTTTATCTGCAGTGGAACAACTCGCTCATTTATTCGACGACCGCGGCCTATCTTGCCACCCGCATCGCCGGCGCAGCCCCGCTGCATCGCGGCAATCCGCCGCCGGCACTTCCTTTCGCCGACGTCAAAGCCCTGCAGATGATGCTGGCACATGACGGTTACGACGTCGGCGCCATCGACGGCTTTCTCGGCTTGAAAACGCGGCAGGCGGTCAAAGCGATGCAGCAGAAATACGGCTTGCCGGCCGATTCCTATCCCACCGCCGAGCTGCTCGCGCGTATGCGCGCCGGACATTGAGCCGGCGGCGGCGCGCGGCGATTTACCATTCACCGCATCGCGGAGACTGTGGATGAAGACCTATAAGATCGCGGCCATTCCCGGCGACGGGATCGGCGCGGAAGTCGTGGCGGCCGGTGTCGACGTGCTGCATGCGCTCGCCAAGCGCCAAGGTGAATTCCAATTCAAGGTCGACGTCTTCGACTGGGGCGGCGAATACTACAAGAAGCACGGCCGCATGATGCCGGATGACGGCCGCGCCCAAATCCGGCACCACGACGCGATCCTGTTCGGCTCGGCCGGCCACCCCGACATTCCCGACCACATCACCTTGTGGGGGCTGCGGCTGGCGATTTGCCAGCCGTTCGACCAATACGCCAACGTCCGTCCGACACGAATTCTCCCCGGCATCGTCAGCCCGTTGCGCAACGTGCAGCAAAAAGAACTGGACTGGGTGATCGTGCGGGAGAATTCGGAGGGCGAATATGCCGGCGTCGGCGGGCGCGTGCATCAGGGTTCGACCCTGGAGGCGGCCACCGACGTCGCGATGTTCACCCGCGCCGGCGTCGAGCGCATCATGCGCTTTGCCTTTCGGCTCGCCAGGTCGCGGCCGCGAAAGCTCCTCACCGTCGTGACCAAATCGAACGCGCAACGCCACGCCATGGTGATGTGGGACGAGATCGCGGCCGAGATCGCTTCCGAGTTCAAGGATGTCACCTGGGACAAGATGCTGGTCGACGCCATGACGATGCGCATGGTGATGCGGCCGCAATCCATCGATACCGTCGTGGCGACGAACCTGCACGCCGACATTCTCTCCGACCTCGCCGCGGCCCTGGCCGGCTCACTTGGCATCGCACCGACGGCGAATCTGAATCCCGAACGCACCTTCCCCTCGATGTTCGAGCCGATTCATGGTTCGGCCTTCGACATCATGGGCAAGGGCATTGCCAACCCGGTCGGCACGTTCTGGTCGGCGGTGATGATGCTCGAGCATCTGGGCGAGCCGGCCGCAGGCGAGCGGCTGATGACGGCGATCGAGCGCGTGACCGCCGACAACCGCTTTCATACCCCCGATCTCGGCGGTAACGCCAAGACGGCCGAGGTGACGGCAGCCGTGATCGACGCCATCCACGGCGCCAATGCCTGACGGCGTCCGATCGCGCCGAACAAGACCGCGAAAAAGCGTCGAGAAAGACGCCAAGAAAAGCGGCAGACGCCGCACGAACAAATCCTCTTGCCAAATGTAATATTATAACATTAGCATCGCCGCATGGGTTGGGTTCACCGCCATAAGCGGCGTGGCGCCTATTTCGCGCTTGCAGCGCTTTTGCTGCAGATCGCCATTTCGTTCGGCCATGTCGATCTCGACGGCGCCGTGATCGGCGACCATCTGGCGCTCGGCGGCGCGCACCGGATCGCGGTCTTCGCCAAGACATCACAGCATGCGCCGGCACCGAACACCGATGACGGCTATTGCCCGATCTGCGCCTCGATCTTTCTGGTTTCGACTTCGTTCGTCTCCGCGCCGCCGCCGCTGCCGGTGCCGGAGGGATTTTACCGGATAAAACATTCCGTCACCGTCTCCCACGGCATCTCTCCGCCGCTCCGGCTTGCCTTCCGTTCGCGGGCGCCCCCGGCAGCCGCCTGACAAAGGCGGTTGTCGCAAATCTTGCGGGCTGCTGGCTTTTGGCAGCGGCGCCGCCAAGATAAAGCGCGGCAGTGCACTGATTTCTTGCGTTATAGTCTTTGCATTCGCCGTATCGGCACGGCCGCCAGTGAGCCGGGTCTTTCCCTGCAGCATTGCTTGGCGGAGTCCTTATGTCGATTTGTGTCTACCGGGCGTGGCGCGCGCGGTGTATCGGGAGTGGCGCATTGCTTGCGCTGCTCGCTGCTGCGCCGATCGCCCGTGCCCAGGATCAGCCTGCACCAAGTCCGCCAGCACCGGCGCAAGCGGCGCAACAGCAACCTCTTCCAGAACAGGCGCCGCCCGTTTCGGCGCCACCGACCGCAATACAACCGCCGATCCCTTCCCCGCCTGCCGCGGCAGCGCCAGCCGTTCCGCCACCGTCCGCTCTTTCTGCGCCGCCGCCGCCCAGTGGCGGCGGCGGCACCGCACTCCCTGAGATCGATGTGCGGGCGCCGATCATCAAGCGGCCGCCGGCGCGCACGGTCGCCCGGCATGTATCACCCACCGTGCCGCCGCTGACGCCTGCCGAACGGCTCGTCGAGCAGAATAACGGCCTCGATGCGGCGCGCGATAGCCTTTATACCACCATCGGCACCACCTCGGACACGCTGAGCCGCGATGCCATTGCCGCCATGCCGCTCGGCGGCAATCAGCCGGTCGAGCGCGTCATCTTGCAGGCGCCCGGCGTGTCGCAGGACTCCGCGGCGAGCGGCCTGTTCCATATCCGCAACGATCACGCCAATGTGCAATTCCGTATCAACGGCGTCATGTTGCCCGACGGCGTCACCGGCTTTTCCAGCTTTCTCGACACCGACCTGATCGGGAGCATTTCGCTCGTCACCGGCGCACTGCCGGCGGAGTATGGGCTGCGCACCACCGGCCTGCTCGACATCACGACACGGAACGACATTTTCAACAATTCCGGCAGCATCGGCTATTACGGCGGCAGTCGCGGCACCATCCAGCCGAGCTTCGATTACGGCGGCACTATTTGTCCAGCGACCGTATCCGACGGAACGAAAACGGCGGCGGGCGCCGCCTGCATTGGCGGCCTGCAATATTTCGTCACCGGCCAATATCTGCAAACGAGTGAAGGCATCGAAAATCCGCTGCCGACACTGAACGCCATTCACGATTTCTCGCAGCAGGAAAAAGGCTTCGCTTACGCCTCGACCTTCCTCGATCCCTATACGCGCTTGAGCTTGATCGCGGGCACGTCGACCTCGAGCTTCCAGATTCCGAACGTACCCAATGCACCTTTGTCGATGGCCATCGCGCCTCCGGTGTTCGGCGCGGCCACCTTCAATTCCGCCCTCCTTAACGAGCGACAGGACGAGGATACCCAATTCGGCGTGCTGGCGTTACAGCGTTCGATCAACGGATTTGACGGACAACTGTCCTATTTCACGCGTTACGACGATCTGCATTTCATCCCCGATCCGACGGGCGATCTGTTGTTGAACGGCATCGCCTCCGACATTAGCCGGGAAATGTATACGAACGGCTTTCAGGGCGACGGCTCCTATGTGATCGATGCCGCTCATACGCTGCGTGCCGGTTTTACCCTCAGCGCCGAACAGACTTGGGTCGATAACACCTCGATCGTCCAGTCGACGGCGGCGCCTTTGCCGCTCCAATCGATTACCGACGACTCCGACAGGCTCGGCTGGCTGGCCGGCGTCTATGTACAGGACGAGTGGAAGATCACCAATCAATTGACGATGAATGCGGGTCTGCGCTTCGACCAGATGTGGGAATACGTCGACGCCAATCAACTAAGCCCGCGCATCAGCTTCACCTATAAGCCATCCAAGGACACGACCTTCCATGCCGGCTATGCGCGCTATTTCACGCCGCCGGTTCTGGTCGAAGCAGCGCCTGCAGACATTGCGCTGTTCAACGGCACCACCGGCGCGCCGCCGAGCGGCGGCACCAGCCCGGTGCTGCCGGAGCGCTCGCATTATTTCGATGCCGGCGTCGATCAGAAAATCCCGTTCGGCTGCTATGACGCCGCGGGCAAGGACTGCACCACTCTCGATCTCGGCATCGACGCCTACTACAAGATCGCTACGGATCTTCTGGACAATGGCAATTTCGGCCAGGCGCTGGTTTTAAGCGCCTTTAATTACGCCAAGGGCATCAACGAAGGCGTCGAGTTCTCGGCCAAATATCGCAGCGGCAATTTCCAGGCTTACGGAAATCTTGCCGTAGGACAGGAGAAAGCGACGCAGGTGGTTTCCAATCAATATCTGTTCGACAACGTCACGCCGCTCGCCGATCTCGGCGGTCTCACCGAGCTGCAATATATCGACAGCCACTGGATCTACACCGACCATAATCAATTCGTCACCGGTTCGGCCGGACTGTCATATTTGTGGAACGGCACCACGGTCTCGACCGATATGATCTATGGATCGGGGCTGCGCACCGGCGATGCCAATATCGGCGTTGAATCGCCCTATGCGCAGTTCAATGTCGGCCTGTCCCACGACTTCGCCATGCCCGACGGCAAGCCGCTCACGGTGCGTTTCGACGTCGTGAACATCTTCGATACCATCTATCAGATCAGAAGCGGCAGCGGCATCGGCGTGTTCGCCGCGCAATACGGCCCGCGCCGCGGCTTCTTCGTCGGCATCAAAAAGAAGATATGAGGCATATCATGGCATCGCGCGTCGGCACGTCCCAACCGGAAGCGGCAGTACGCTTTGGCAACGGCCGCCGCCTGCGAGCCGGACAGCCGGGATGCCGCCCGCATCGTGACACATTATTGTGCCAATGGCGGGCGTGGACCTTGGCCGGCCGCTACGCTAAATGCGCCGGACGGAACGGCCAAGCCGACGCCGGCAGCCAGTCTCGGAACAAAAATCCCGTGCTTTTCGGTGCTCGTTACGCTAGCTCAGTGCCCGTGCCCGAATTGGCGATGGAAGATACCGGCAACGCGGCTTTTTTTCCTTATTCCAAATTAAGACTGCGGGACTGGCGTGGGGCCGCCGGCGGCGATCGCGGTGGCGAAAATGGGACATGATAAAGTGACACATCCAATGACCGGCAGAGTTCGCTTTCCCACAATAAGCCCGCGCCTCTGGGCGGGCGCCGGTGGAGCGCTGATAACCCTGGTGGTGCTGGCCACATTGTCGCTGGCGCCTGCCGCATTCGCGCAAGGCAATTCGGCCACCCCGGCGCCGCCGCCCGATGCGGCAGCCGCGCCATCCGCTCCGGCCTCCGCAAGCCCGGCGACCGCGCCCGCCTCGCCGATGACTCAGGCCGCGCCCACCGCGCCGTCGACACCCTCCTCGGCCACACCGGCGATGAGCCCGCCCAGCGCGGCTAGCCCAGCGCCAGCGCCGTCCGGCGCGATGGCTCCCGCCGCCGCCCCCACCGCAGAGCCTGCCGCGCCGCCCGCCGCAGCCGCCGAACCCGCGGCCGGCCAGCACATGGTGAGCGCCGCCGACTTGCCGGAAGACCTTTCGCCCTGGGGCATGTTCGAAAACGCCGACATTATCGTGAAGGCGGTAATCATCGGGCTTGCCTTCGCTTCCCTGGTCACCTGGACGGTGTGGCTTGCCAAGACGCTGGAACTGAACAGCGCGCGGCGCGCGGTGCGGCGCGATATCCGCGCGCTCAGCGGCGCGACGACATTTGCCCAGGCCCACGAGCAGTTGCACGACGGCAACAGCCCGGTGTCGCAAATGATGCAGGCGTCAGCCCAGGAAATCCGGCTATCGGCGACGCTGCGCGCCGAAGGCCTGAAGGAGCGCATCGCGCTGCAGCTTGAGCGCATCGAAATGGCGGTGAGCCGAAAAATCTCGCGCGGCACCGGCGTGCTGGCGACCATCGGCTCGACCGCGCCCTTCGTCGGCCTGTTCGGCACCGTGTGGGGCATCATGAACAGCTTCATCGGCATTTCCAACGCCCACACCACCAACCTCGCGGTGGTCGCGCCGGGCATTGCGCAAGCCTTGCTGGCCACCGCGTTCGGCCTGGTCGCCGCCATTCCGGCGGTGATGATCTACAACGTGCTGGCGCGCCAGACCGCGCATTACCGCGCCTATCTCGGCGACGCCTCGGCGCAACTGATGCGGCTCGTCAGCCGCGATCTCGACCGCGCCAAGACGCCGATCCAAGCCGCCCAAGCCGCGGAGTAGCCCCGTGGCCATCCGCCTCGATCACGGCACCGACGAACTCACCGAGGTGCATGACATCAACGTCACGCCGTTTATCGACGTGATGCTGGTGCTGCTCATCATCTTCATGGTGGCGGCGCCGCTGGCGACCGTCGATGTGCCGGTCGATCTGCCGTCGGCTTCGGCGCCGCAGAACCAGCGGCCGCCGAAGCCGGTTTATGTCACGGTCAAATCCGACGGCAGCCTCGCGGTCGGCGACAATACCGTGACGCGCGACGCGCTGCCGGCCGCCATAGCGGCGGCCACCAGCGGCGACAAGGAGCAGCGCATATTCGTGCGCGGCGATCGCGCCGTGCCTTATGGCGACGTCATGGAGCTGATGAATGCGCTGCGCGACGCCGGCTATCTCAAGATCGCGCTGGTCGGCATGGAATCGCGCGAGGCGAAATGAACGTTGCCTCGTTCACCTGGTTCGAGGATGAGGATGCGCGCGATCTGCGCCGCTGGGCGTTCGCCGCGGCGGTGGTGCTCGGGGTGCATTTGGCGGCGATTGCCGCTTACGTCTATGTTCACAAACCGGACGTGATCGGCGACGACACGACCCCGATAGCGGTGGATTTTTCGCCGACCGACGACACCATCGACCAGCCGGAAGTCGCTCCGACGCCGGAACAGCAGCAACCGCCGCCGCCTCCGATCGAGAAGCCACCGCCTCCGCCGCCGCCCGAGGCTGTCGCGGAGCCCGAAGCTCCACCTCCGCCGCCGAAGGTCGAGGAGCAAAAGCCGCCGACGCCGCCGATGCCGGCGCGTTCCAAGGGCGGCGCGCCGCATATCGCGCCGGCCTGGCAGACGACGCTCGTCCGCCATCTCGAACAATACAAACGCTATCCGAGCGCCGCGCAGGAGCGCGGCGAAGAAGGCGTGGTGCTCTTGGGTTTCACCGTCGATCGCACCGGCCACGTGCTGGAACACCGAATCGTGCGCTCCTCCGGCCATCCCGCACTCGACGACGAGGTGATGGCAATTATCGAGCGCGCGCAGCCTTTGCCGCCGTTTCCGGCGACCATGGCCGAAGCCAAGCTCGACCTGACCGTGCCGATCCGATTCTCGCTCAAGTGATTGGCCGTCTGCGCTTTAGAGCATGATCCCGAAAAGAAGACACCGGTTTTCGGAAAAGCATGCCCTCGGGCTCGACCCGAGGGATCATGCGCAACCAAAAAGCTAGAGCCGGTTTTGATTCCATCAAAGCCGATTAGGCTCTAGCGCATAGCAGCAAACGTCAGCGTCAGGCCAAGCAAGGAAAACAGGCACACGGCCTCGAACGACGAATCGCGTTTGGCACGCCAGATCGCCGCCACCACTGTCAGTATCATGGGATGGTCCTTTCGGCCGGCGCCATCATGCGCGCCAGAACGGTTTGGCGATTTCGGCCTGGATGCGCTCCGGATAACAGAGGTCCTTGCGATCGAGCTCCGACAGCATTGCGAGCTCGCGCCGCGACTGGGTGCGCCGCCGCCATTCGCGAAGCGTCTCGATCAGCCGCCCTACCAACGAACCGATCTGTCGCGGCTCGAGCAGCACATTTTCACGCAATACCGGCGAACGCGACGTAACCGACTGAGTGGACATGGTCATCTCCCGTAACTGTTGAACGTTTACGGGCGATTTCATCCCTTGATTTTTGATTGCGACCGGAGACGACACCGCTGCCGATTCGCAGCCCAACTATTCCGATCGCCCAACTCTCTACGCGGCGTTTGCGTCGAAGATTTGACGCCGCGTCACGATCCCCGCCATGCGGGCGATCACTTATAATTCATTGCACGGACGCAATCGCCAAATCGGCGTGTCATCGCCGACTGTTTAGCAAAACGCGTGCCATTGAAGAAAAATTGCCGCAATTCGCCACGGCATGGCGACGAAATTGGCACGATGACCGAAAAGGAATCAGCGCTGCGGTTTGAAATGGAGATTGATTAGGCGAGCGGTCATTGGCCGAGTCGTAACGCAATACCGTTCGATCGGAATCCGCTCTACGGCCGCATGCCCCGCAAATTCCGTTCGATTCGCGGCAGGATCGGCGTCGCCCCGGGCTCGAATTTTGTGCACGTGATCTGCTCATACATGCGCACGTAGCGGCGCGACAATTCCTCGACAAGCGCGGCCGGCGCATCGGGCAGCGCCTTGTCGGCATAGGGATCGCAATGCTCGCGAAACCACAGCCGCAAGAACTCCTTGTCGAAATAGTCCGGCTCCTCGCCGGCAGCAAAGCGCTTGTCATAGGAATCGAGCTGCCAATAGCGCGACGAATCCGGCGTGTGAATTTCGTCGATCAAAACCAAGCCGCCGCCGGCATCGATACCGAACTCGTATTTAGTGTCGACCAGCGCCAGGCCGCGCTGCGCCGCGACGTCCTGCCCGCGCGCAAACAGCTGCAGCGCCGTCTGCCTGATGCGGGCGAATTGCTCCTTGCTGACGAAACCTCCGGCGATCATCTCCTCCGGTGACAGCGTGCGGTCGTGCGCCGCCTCTTTGGTGGTCGGGTCAAAGATCGGTTGCGGCAAGCGCTGGTTTTTCCGCATGCCGTCCGACAGTGTCATTCCGCCGAAATCGCGCTGGCCTTTGCCGTAGCGGGTCCAGATCGCGGTATCGGTCACACCGGTCAGATAGCCGCGCACCACCGCCTCGATCGGCACCAGCCGGCACTTGCGCGCGATCGTCACGTTCGGATCGGGCACCGCCAGCATGGCGTTCGGCACGATATCCTTGGTCGCATCGAACCAATAGGCGCTGATTTGATTGAGCACCTGGCCTTTCCAGGGCACGCGGGCGATGATCCGGTCGAACGACGAATGCCGGTCGGTCGTAATTAAAATGAGCCGGTCGCCCAGATCGTAGATATCGCGCACCTTTCCCGTGATCTTCGGTCCGAGAAAGTCGAAATCGGTATCGCGCAGAATGTCCATGCCGTGTTCCGGAGGCATATTATGTGAGTTGGGGGCAGCTTGAATTGGCATGCCTACCATAGCAGGGTGCGAAGGCGGGTAAATGGAACGCTGCTCGCACGATCGGGTTGAAGCACCATGAAAATCGGCATCGTTGGAACCGGAGCGGTTGGTGCCGCCTGCGCCATGGCCGCGGTCAATCGCGGCAGCGCGCGCGACATAGTGTTGGTCAACCGCACGCGCAAAACCGCCGAAGCGGTGGCGACCGATATCCGCTATGGCACCCCGCTCGGCCCCAAGGTCGACATCACCGACGGCGACTATGACGCGCTGCGCGGCGCCGGCGTGGTGATGATCACCTCCGGCGTCAACGAGAAGACCGGCGGCGCCACCGATCGCAGCGATCCCAAAGGCCGCTTGCGGCTGCTCGACAAGAACGCCGAAATCTATCGCGATATTGTGCCGCGCATCGTGCGCGCCGCGCCGGAGGCGGTGCTGCTCGTCGTCACCGATCCGCCCGATCCGCTGGCCGATGTTGCGCGCGAGGCGGCCAACATCGGCAAACATCAGGGGCAAGATCAGTCCAAAGTACAAGCCCAAGTGTTGAGTGCCGGCACTTTCCTCGACTCGCTGCGCTTCAAGGTCCATTTGGCCCGCCATTTCGGCGTCGATGCCGGCTCGGTCGAAGCGCAGGTGATCGGCGACCACGGCACCTCCCAGGTCTTTTTGTGGTCGTCGGCGCGCATTGCCGGCGTCCCGCTCACGGTGCTTCTAAAAAA
Organism: Xanthobacteraceae bacterium; assembly: GCA_036267435.1. Taxonomy (GTDB): domain Bacteria; phylum Pseudomonadota; class Alphaproteobacteria; order Rhizobiales; family Xanthobacteraceae; genus BOG-931. The sequence continues at coordinate 32,938 of DATAWA010000259.1, forward strand.
GCGCGGCGAGACGCTGCACGAGTTACGCGAAAAGCTCGAAAAAGACGTTCGTTACGCCAACATCACCATCATCGAAGGCCACGACGCCAGCCAATACGGCATCGGCATCGTGTCGGTGCGGATCGCCGAGATGATTTTACGCGACGAGCGTGCGGTGATCCCGATCGGCAGCCTGCAAAAGGAATTCGGCGTGACGCTGTCGCTACCGAGCGTGGTCGGCGCCGGCGGTGTCATCGAGGTTTTGCAGCCGGAGCTATCCGACGAAGAACGCATGGCGCTGGCGAAAAGTGCGCGCATTATGAAGGAAGCGCTGGCCGGCCTGCGCGACGCGGCCTAGCCAGAAACCCTCGCTTCACGGCATCCAGAACGGCTTCACCGCATCAAGATCGCGCCGCAGCGGCTCGGCCAAGCCGATATCGGCGAGCGTCCTGTCGTTGAGGTCCTCCAGGCAAGGACCGGAATGTCCGTGCTTCCAGCGTGAAAGCTGTCCGGCAAGCAAGTCCGGCAAACGTGCAAATCCGAGTGAGAAGAAGCTGGTCATGGCGCATCTCCGACTCCCCGTCGCCCGAACAACATAGGCGGCAGGCCGGAAAACCGCTGTGACTCAAGGCACAGCGCAATTTTAGTTGGATTAAGGCCTCACTTGACCCGTCGGCATCAATCGAGCCCGCTGGCCCGCGCCTGGTCCTTCGCCATCACCGCCCAGTCGTTCTCGGCCTCGCCGTGAGCGACGGCGCCGACCAAACGGTCGCGCCAGACATTTCCCGACGGCAATGGCACACCGACCGCGCCGCCGGCCTCGAGCGCGAGATTAGCATCCTTCAAGCCCAAAATGGCGCGCTGGCCGGCCGGCAGATAGCGCTGTTCGGCAATCAGCTTGCCGTAGATTTTATAGGCCGAGCAGGCGAACAGGCCGTCGGTCATCACGTCAAGAAAGACGTCCGGCAGGACACTATATTTGCGCGTCAGCGCGAAACCCTCGCCCATCGCCTCGATGGCGCAGCCGAGCACGAAATTATTGGCGATCTTGATAGCGGCCGCCGCGACCGGATCGGGGCCCGCCTCGAAGGTGCGCCGGGCGATGGCCGCGAACAGCGGCCGGCATCGCTCGACGGTCTCCTGTGGTCCGCCCGGCACCATGCCGGCGTGGCCCGAAGACACCACCTCAGGCCGCCCCAGCATCGGGGTGTGCAGCAGGATTTGACCGGCATCGCCGTGGAGCTTTTTCAGGCTGGTGATGCAGGCGACGCTGTGGGTGCCGGCGCAGATGTGAATGCCGCCCTTGGGCAACGACGTCAAAAGACCGTCCGGCCTTCCGACCACTTCGCTCACCGCCGCATCGTCGGCGAGCATGGTGAAAACCGCTTCGCCGTAATTCGCTGCCGCCTTGATCGAATCGAGCGGCTTGGCGCCGGCGTCGGTCAGCGGCTTCCGCTTCTCCGCATTGCGATTGTAGACGCCGACCTCATGCTTGCCCTCGATCAGCCGCCGCGCCATGGCCGTGCCCATGCGGCCGAGCCCGATGAATCCGACTTTCATGACGCAACTCCTCTTAACCCGTAGGGCGGATTAGCGAAGCGTAATCCGCCAATGTCGGCAGGCGGCGGGTTACGCCTTCGGCTAACCCGCCCTACCGCGTCAAACCAATTGCCCGCGCACCCATTCGAGCTCGCGGCACAAATTATCGACGATGTCGCCCTTCTTGAGGTTCTCCGGCAGCACGTCCCAGGTATAGGTCTCGACTTCGAGATGGCGCGATAAGGGCTTTTGCTTGTGGAAGCGCAAGCCGTCCTCGATGGCAAAGCGCGTGGTGCGGAACGCCCCGAGATCGTCGAGAAACACCGGCACGTGGATGTGGGTGCGCCATTCGCGCGGCCCCGGGTCTTTCTCGAATTCGGCGATGGCGTCGTCGACGTTGAGGAATTTCGTGAGCTTGCCGTCTTTCTTCTGAATCGTCTGCGTCAGATAAATCGTCTTGGCATAGCGCTTGAGCGTATTGGCGACGTCCTGCGTGACTTCCGGGATATGCAGGGCCGCGGCTTCCTGGAATTTGAAGATCGGCACGCCGCCGTCGATGAGCTTCTGACAGGACTCCGCGATATTCTCGTATTCGACCGCCTGATGACAGATGTCGTAGACGATGCCGACATGGCGCCGCAATGCCTCATTGGCCTCGGAGATGGGCACATGCGCCAGCTTGGCGAGCTTTTCGACCGCCGCGCCGCAATAGAGCCGATCGCGAAAATATGCGATGGTCTCGTCGGTGGTTTCGAGAAAGCAATAGGGCTCCGGCTCGAGCGCGAGCTGCACGCAGCGGCCGGTCTTGTCCTCGAGCGCGATGAGATGGGCGACCACGCGCAGCACGTGGTCGGTATAGCTGTCGATCACGTCGTTGCCGGTCACCCGCGGCTTGAAGCCGAGTGGCGCGCTTTGGATCGACGGCGCGATGCCGGCCGGGCAGACGTCGGCCAGCACATTGGCGACATTGATGGTGTATTGGGTGCGTTCCTCGCCGCGCCAATCCGGCTCGTAGACCTGCTCCTTCACCTTCTCGCCCTTGAAATGGCCGTAGACGAAGGCGTTGGCGGTGTAGATGTACATATCGTTGTCGTCGAGAAACTTTTTCAGCTTGGCGCGTTCGGCCGGGCTGTTGGCGAGCGTTTCCGCCGAGCTTGCCGAGAGCCGGATGCAGACGCCGAACGCCTTATTGCCGGCGATCCGCGCTTTCACCTTCGGCAGATAGGTGGTGAGCGAATTATAGAGCTGCTCCCAATTGTCGGCCGGATGCACCAGCGTCGAATAGGTCAAATGGCCGAGGCCGTTGCCGAGATCCATAGTGACTGTCCTGTTTTGTCCTGCGCTTTTCCCGGGCGCAGCGCAGCACCATTAGCGCGTTTACGCGCGTCTTGCGCGCTATGGTGATGCGCTGCAGACCCGGGATCGTCGCGCGCTCGGCGCATCGAAGCACCGAGCTTGTTAAGACCCCGGATCAGCGGTGCACCGCTTGCGCGCTGCACCGCGTCCGGGGAACGTGTCGATTCACTTTCAATGAACCTTCTCGACCGTCTCCGATTTTGCGGCGCGCACGATCGCTTCGGTCACGGCGACGCCGTGGATCATCTGGTCGTAGGGAATGGGATAAGCCTGTCCACCCTGCGCCGCTTTGGCAAAGGCTTCGAGCGCGGCGCGCGAGACGTCAAGCTTCGCCGCCTGCCAGGTCTTGGCCTCGCCCTTGATCGGCTGGAATTTGCAGGTGCCGAACAGATTCGTACGGCGTTCCTCCGAGGACGCGCCGGCGACATGGGTGACGCCTTCAAGCCGCAGCCAGCCCTTCGATCCGAACACCTGGAAGGAGAAGCCCGGTCCCGTGGTGGTCATGGTGCCGAGATAGCCCGACATGCCCTCTTTCATGCGGAACAGGATCGAGGTGGTGTCGTCGGCGTCGATCGGCGCGGCGCGGCGGAAGCTTTGCGCAAACACGTGGTCGATCGGCCCGCATAGGTCGATCATGCCGTCCACGGCATGCACGCCCATCGGCATCAGCCCGCCGGCGGGCGTCTCGTGCGGGTCGGCGCGCCAATGGCCGGGATTGATAAATAGCACATTGGGAAAAGTCATGGTCGCTTCGACATGCAAGATGATGCCGAGCTCGCCGGTGCGGATCATCTCGCGCAGCTTGACGATTTCAGGGTGAAGCCGCCGATTATAGCCCAGACCAAGCGTCACGCCGGCCTTCTGCACGGCGGCCACCGCGTCTTCGGCCTCGCGCTTGGTCAGTGTGAACGGCTTCTCGCAGAATACGTGTTTGCCGGCGGCCGCCGCGGCCACGACTTGCTTGCCGTGCATCGAGTGCGGGGTCGCCAGCACCACCGCGTCGACGGACTTATCGGCGAGGATTGCGTCGTAATTGGCTTCGAGCTTGAAGCCTTGCTTCTTGGCAAAGGCTTCGGTGTCCGCCGTAACGGTGCGCGTCGTGCCGGCGACGAAACGGATCGTGTCGGAATTTTCCGCCGATTCGACGACCGTTTTGCCCCACCAGCCGAGCCCGACGATGGCCGCTCTGATCATTGCCAATACTCCCTGACGCCGCTTTGGCTATTTGAACGGCAGAAACGACATGGACTCGGCGGAATAATGCATCGCCACGATCAGGCAGCAGATCGCCCAGAACACGCAATATTCAAAGCCGCCGATATTCCACAGCCATTTGCAGTTCGTCACCTTCCACACCGCCGCGGCGGCAATCAGAAGATGGATGCAGGCCAGAACGCCCGCGTAGAACGGCAGGATGGCAAAGATCAAGCCGGCGGCCAAAATCGTCTCGATGATGCAGGCGGTGTACATCCACACGGCCGGCGGATTGAACTTCGCCGCCTTGAAGAAGCCGAGCGCCTCCGGAACGAAGAATTTGGCGTAGATGTGAGGGATGAAGAACAGCCCGCAGATCAGGCGCAGGATATTGATGCCCTGCGTGAGATCGAAATTCTCGAGATACCCCGACATGGTCCTGTTCGGCCCTCCCCGGCTTTACTTGGTCGTTGGCTCGGACGCTCGCTTCGGCCCCTACTTAGCCCGGCCGGCGCGATATTGCCATCGGCGAAGCAGGCGCCGCGGCTTAGGCGTCCAATTCCTTGAAATACCGGTAGATGCCCCATTGCGAAAACGGAATGCGCCGCTTCGACGCGAGATAGGCTTTGATCCGCGGGCGCGCCGCCACCCGGTCGCGCAGCGAGACCAGCCCGGGAATTTTCTTCTCGTAGCGCTTCATCCGCTTGGGAAAGGCATAGCGCAGACCTTCGACGATCTGGAACAGCGACAAGTCGACGTAGCTGAGCGAACGGCCGACCGCATAGCGGCCGCCGTTCTGCTGCAGCACGCGCTCGAAATAGCCCATCATCTTCGGCACCTGGTAGCGCCAGAAATCCTTGGTGCGGCGCTTGGCGGAGGCCCGCTGCTCCTCGAAATAGAGCCACCCCGACACCGGGTGATGGGTGTCGTGGATGCGCACCACCAGATCGGAAATCGTGAGCTGCAATTGATGCGCCCACAGCCGCTCCGCCTCGTCACGCGGCGCCAGCTTCAACCGCGGACCGAGAAAGAATAAAATCTCCGCGGTCTGCGCCACGACGAACTTGCCGGCCTTGAGGAACGGCGGCGCATAAGGCGGATGCGCGATGCCTTTGCCGTCCAACAACGCCGTCATTTTCGCCATGCCGCGCTTGCCACCGCGCGCGACATCGACGTAATCGGCGCCGGCTTCCTCCAAAGCGAGCCGGACGAATTCGCCGCGGCCCTGAATGCTCGGCCAGTAATAAAGCTCGTAGCGCATATTAGCCTCGATCGGCCCAGCTTTCCTTACCCCTCGTCCCCGCGGAAGCGGGAACCCAGCTCACAATCGACGTCTGCACTCTTTGGATTCCCGCTTGCGCGGGAATGAGCGAAGGAGGTCCTACGCCGCCTTGTATTGCTCGTCGGTCACCGGCTCCATCCAGGTCACGTGCTTGCCGTCGAGCGCTTCCTGCATGGCGACGTGCACCATATTCGTCGTCGGTGCGGCGCCGTGCCAATGCTTTTCGCTCGGCGGAATCCACACGACGTCGCCGCCTTTGATTTCGCGCACCGGGCCGCCCCAGGTCTGCACGCGGCCGCAACCGGACACGACGAAGAGCGTCTGGCCGAGCGGATGGGTGTGCCAGTGGGTCCGCGCGCCCGGCTCGAACCGCACCAGGCCTGAGCGGAGCAGCGCCGGCGCCGGCGCCTCGATGATCGGCTCCTGCCAGACCACGCCGGTGAAACTATCGGGCGGCCCCCGCCGCGACGGCACCGAACCGCACACTTTAATGTCCATGACGCTTCTCTCCCTATTGCGTGGCCGGCCGGCTCGTCCCGCGAGCCGCCGGCGATCACAAGTCTAATGAAAAACCGCGCCGAATACTGCGCCAAATACTGGGGCGAATACTGCGGCGAATACTGCGGCGATTACCGCTGTATGTGCGACCGTGTTCACTCCGCATGCAGCCCGGCGTCCTTGATGACCTTGCTCCAGGTCGCCATCTCGTCCTTGAAGAATTGCGTGCATTGTTCCGGCGAATTGCCGATACCGACATAGGCCATCGACGCCAATTTCGCTTTGACGTCCGGCGCAGCCAGGCCTTTGACGATCATGCCGTTGAGCTTGGCGATGATGTCTTTCGGCGTGCCGGCCGGCGCCACCACCGCGGTCCAGGTCGCGCCGACCACTTCGGGGAAACCCGCTTCCGCCATGGTGGGAACGTCGGGCAACGACGGCGCCCGTTCCTTCCCAGTGACCGCCAGCGCGCGCAGCTGACCGGACTTGATGAGCGGCAGCGCCGGCGCCAGAGCGCCGAAAGAGAGCTGGGTGTGGCCCCCCACTGTCGCCTCGACCGCGACACCGCCGCCGTCGAACGGCACATGCACGAGATCGAGCTTGAGCGCCTGGGTGAACAGCGAGCCGACGAGCTGCGGCGGCGTGCCGGTGCCCGGCGACGCGAAGCTGAATTTGCCCGGCGTCGCGCGAATGAGTTCCACCAGCTCCTTGACCGAATGGGCCGGCACCGAGGGATTGATCGCCAGCACCACTGGGGTCGAGGAGCCGAGCGTCACAGCGTCGAAGCTCTTGAGCGGATCGTAGGGCACGTGATTATAGAGAAATGGATTGTTGGTCAGATTACCGCCGGTGACCAGCAGCGTGTAACCGTCCGGCGCCGCTTGCGCCGCCCGTCCCGCTCCGACATCGCCGCCGGCGCCGGGCACGTTCTCAATGAAGAAATTCTTGCCGCTCTCCTCGCTGAGCTTTTGCGCGATCAGGCGCGCGAACAGATCGGTCGGGCCGCCCGGCTGGAAGCCGACGATGAGCTTGACCGGCCGATCCGGATAACTGTCCGCCCCTGCCGCGTTGGCAGCCGCGCTCATGGCACCGGCCGCAATCAACAATAACGCCGCTACTACGTGTTTTTTCATGGTGTTTCCTCAGCCTAGTATCCCCAACTCTAACATTATTATTCTTTATCGCTGCGACAGACGTCTTATTTCTTGCACGGCCACGTCTTGACCATGGCTTCGTTGGCGAGAAGCCTGAAATCCTCGTCCTTACGCTGCGGATGACCCTCGATATAAGCGACGATCGCCTGCACCCGCTGCAGAGTGCTGGCAGCCTCCGGGGGGCAAAACATCTTGGTATCCAGATTAAGCGCGTCGAGCACTTCGACCGCACCCACGCACCGCCCGCTGAAGAAATCGGATTTGCCGGCGAGATAGTCCTTGCAGCCCGAAAGATAAAAGTCCGCGCTATAGGTACGCGAGACGGCTGACGAAGCGTCGGCCGTCGAATAAAACACTCCGGCGAGGGCTGCGGCAATCGCCAGTAATTTGCTCATTCGTAACCCCATTGCTTTATCATCTGCTACATCATCGTGCGGCCGAGTGGTATTATCGTCCCGCGGAGCGAGGGTGCCCCGATGTCGCGTAGCCTGTCACATTTCGCGTTGCGAGTCGCGCGTCACGCGAGCCGGCGTGGATCGCGGTTCGTCCTGCTCTTGCTGGCGCTAACCGGCTTCGGCCTTGCGCTCGCCGGCTGCTCGAAATGCGATGTGCCGAACCTGCTGCCGCACCAAGCCGGCCCGCAGTCATGCCATGACGGTCCGGACCCGCAATCGTAGGGACGCCGGCTTTGTTAGGCGGCCGGAGCGCGCAAAGTCGAACGCTTAAAGACCGGCAATTATTTCGGATGTCCGAGCCCATCGTCGGCGGGCTGATCGGCCGTCATTTCCAGACTCGGCGCTTCATCGAAATCGGGCAGCGCCTCGTGGCGCGGCCTGCCATAAGCGTCGGCCAGCTCCCGTGGCGACATGTCGGCGCCGGGGACCGCCTCGTCATCGCGCCACCAGGTCCGGATCAACCGGCCAAGCATGACGATCAGTGCAAGCTGGAACAGCAGCCCAAGCACCGACGCAACGCTATTCAATTCCATGATCACGCCGTGGCCGAACAAGAGGCCGATAAGCCCGGCGCCGAGGAAGCCCGCGGCAAACGCGCCGATCAGGTCGCCGCGATTGAAAAATTCGCCGAGCGTCCCACCCGGATAGCTCTGCTGCACGGCGGTGGGAACGAACGGCTCGTCAAAATCGGCGAGGTCGCCGCTGGTCATACTATTGATGACGAAGACGGCGGTGGCGCCGGCGCCGGCCAAGCTCAGACCGTCGCCGATACGCCGCGCATCGGCGTCCTCGGCCCAGAGCAACAGCCCCAGTGTCAGCGCGACAAGCGTTGCCAGCGACGGCAGCCATCGTGCCGGCATCTGCGCCCTACCGAGGAAAAATCGCTCCAAAGGAACCTTCTCTGAGACATGCCGTGCGAGCAGCGACGCCGGCCCCCTGCCGCTTTCGGACGGCGCTGCCAATTATCTACGCCCACGGAAAGAGAACCCGGCCTGCGCAAAGCGTCGCACGCGCGCATGCCGCAGAGGAGAGCTGCGTCACAGGATTGGCCGCGAGATGGATTTATCGAGAAATGTCGCTTTATCGGAAAATAACGCCATCAAATCGTGAGATTAATCCCCGCGATGCCGACGCGCGGAAGCTTATGCCGCCAACGTCTCTTTCACCTCGTTGACCAGCTGCTTGAGCGTAAACGGCTTGGCCAGGAAGGCGAATTGCCCGTCGGCGGGCAGGTGCTTCTGGAACGCGTCCTCGGCGTAACCGGACACGAAGATGATTTTCAGGGCCGGATTGCGGCTGCGCAATTCGCGCAACAGCGTCGGCCCATCCATTTCCGGCATGACAACGTCGGAAACCACCAAGTCGATGTCGCCTTGGTGCCGTTCCAAGACCTCGATGGCTTCGACGCCGTTGGCTGCTTCGAGCACCGTGTAGCCGCGCGATGTCAGGCCGCGGGCATTGAGCTGCCGCAATCCGTCCTCGTCCTCCACCAGCAGGATCGTCCCCTGCCCGGTGAGGTCGGTGGCGGCCGCATGCGCGCCGGGACCCGACGAGGCCGCAGCCATTGCCTCGGTCTCGGCCTGCTCGACTGCGATCTCCTGCGCCGTCGCAACATGCCGCGGCAAAAAAATGCGGAATGTGGCGCCCTTGTTCTCGGCGGTTTCGACGTAAACGAAGCCGCCGGTCTGCTTGATGATGCCGTAGACGGTGGAGAGCCCGAGGCCGGTGCCCTTGCCCACCTCCTTGGTCGAGAAGAACGGTTCGAAAATCTTGTCGACGATCTTGGCCGGAATGCCGGTGCCGGTATCGGCGACCTCGACCAGCACATAGTCGGCGGCCGGCATGCCCTTGGCGCGAAAGCGCGCGCATTCCGCCGCCGGCACGTTGGCGGTGCGCACCTTGAGGCGGCCGCCGTTGGGCATGGCGTCGCGGGCGTTGACCGCAAGATTGACAATCACCTGCTCGAATTGCGAAATATCGGCCTTGACCGGCCAAAGATCGCGGCCGTGCACCACCTCCAGCGTCACCTTCTCGCCGATCAGCCGGCGCAGCAGCATGGTGAGGTCGCTCAGCACTTCGCCGAGATCGTGCACCTGCGGGCGCAGCGTCTGCTTGCGCGAAAACGCCAGCAGATGGCGCACCAGGCTCGCGGCGCGGTTGGCGTTCTGCTTGATCTGCATGATGTCGGCGAAAGACGGATCGGTCGGTTTGTGCGCGTTGAGCAAAAAGTCGGTTGCCATCATGATCGCCGACAACACGTTGTTGAAGTCGTGGGCGATGCCGCCGGCGAGTTGGCCGACCAGCTCCATCTTCTGCTGTTGCGTGACCTTGTTCTCGAGCTCGCGCTGCTCCGTCGTCTCCAGCATGTAGACGATGGCCGTTTCCTGATCGCGTTCCTCTTCCTCGACCGCGGTGACGTAAAAGCGGCCGAACCGATCGCCGTCGACGGCGAGCGCGGCGTCGACCGGAGCGATGTCGCTCTTGCCCAGCGCCGCCTGGCGAATGGCGGCGCCGAGCGTGTCGCGATCGCGTTCGGCGACGATCGAAAGGATGGAGCGGTCTTCGGACTCGCCGCGGCCGTCGCCGCCGCGCGCGACATGAAACAGCTTGGCGAACAGCGGATTGGTGCGCACCACGCCGCCCTGGCGGTCGATGGTGGCAATCGCCATCGGGGTGGTGTGAAAAAACCGCATGAAGCGGATTTCCGCCGCGCGCAGCGGATCGGTGCCGTCATCGCGGGCCCGATTGAGCACCAGCGAGCGCGAGGCGCCGGCCGTGCCATCGGAGCCGAAAGCGAGCTTGTGATACACCCGCACCGGCAGCGTCCGCCCCGACCGGGTACGCAGATCGAGATCGAGCACTTCGGTCTTAACGTCGCCCGGCGAGCCGCGCAGCGTCGTGATCAGCGCCGCGCCGTCGCCGGCGATAAGATCGTTAAGCTTCAGGCCGCCCGAGCCGACCTGCGCCAGATCCTGGTCGAGCCAATTGGCGAGCGTCGCGTTGAGATAAACGACATCGCCCTTGTCGTCGACCGAGAAGAAGCCGGCCGGCGCGTGATCGAGATAGTCGATCGAATGCTGCAGCACCTGGAACACGTTCTCCTGGCGGCCGCGCTCGGCCGTCACGTCGGCGAGCGCCCAGACCGTCAATCGCGAGTCGTGCCGGCTGGCGCCAAGCGGACGAATCTTGAATCGCAGCCAGCGCGCCGGCCGGCCGTGCAGGCCGCCGATCCGCACTTCTTCCTCGAGCCGCCTGCCCTCGCGCGCGGCCTTGAGCAGCCGGTAGATCGCCTCCGAGGCGTCGGCGTCGCCGATGAAGGCGCGCTCGACCGGGCGCATGTCGTTGGCGTCGGTGGCGTCGATGAGATCGAGATAGGCGGCGTTGGCATAGACGATGTGGCCGTCGTGATCGGTGACGACGATGCCGTCGGCGGCCCCGTCGACGATCGTCTTGACCAGCGGATTTGCGGCCGGCGCGCCGGAGACCTGCAACAAGCCCGCGGCCAGAGCGAACAGCGAAAACACCCCGACGGTGGCGAGTGCGGCGAGGAACACGAGAATATAAGGCTCGGCATTGGCAGTGCCGAGGAATGCCATGGCGGTCGCCGAGGCGACCAGGAAGGCCGCGACCAGAAGCACGAGCACGATGCTGCCGCCGTGACCGCCGTTGGCGCTGCGATCGATCGATGGACGCACACTTATGCCGGCCGCCGATTTGCCGATCGACGCCGCGGATTTTTCCGCGGCGTCCGACTTCGGGAGGATCACGGCCGGCTCGGTTACGGCCCGTTCGATCTTGGCCTGCTGTGTCATGCCCCGCTTTCAGCCTTCCACGCTCGAATCGCGCGACGGATCGGAACAAATCTACACGGTTAGGGCGCGATCCGGAAAACGCCCGCCGCGGACTTGATCCGGGCTAAACACCGGCTTTCCGAAAACATCATGCCCCACCAAACCGTTAGACCGCCAATCGATCACGCTTAAGCCCCCCGCGGCACGGCGCGGCGCAGCCGCATCACATAACCGATGATTTCGGCAACCGCGCGGTAGTGCTCCTGCGGAATTTCCTGATCGATCTCCACGGTGCCGTGCAACGCCCGCGCCAAAGGCGGATTCTCGACGATTGGAATATCGTGGGCTTCCGCCACTTCGCGGATCTTGCGGGCGATCAGATCGGCGCCTTTGGCGACGCACAGTGGCGCATTCATGCCGCGCTCGTATTGCAGCGCGACCGCAAAGTGCGTCGGGTTGGTGATGACCACCGAGGCTTTCGGGACCTGGGCCATCATGCGCTTGCGCGCGCGGGCGGCGCGCAGCTGCCGGATCTTGCCCTTGACGGCGGGATCGCCCTCGCTCTGGCGATACTCCTCCTTCATCTCCCGCACCGACATTTTATGCCGTTCGAACCACTGCCGGTATTGAAACAGGTAATCGGCCGCCGCGACCATGCCGAGGATCGCCACCACCGTGCCCAGCATTTTCATGGCGAGCGCCTGCGTAAACGGCAGGATCAGGGTCGGGTCTACGGCGACCAGGCTGACGATGCGCTGGCGTTGCGGCCATAACAGCGCGCCGATCACCGTTCCGAACAGCGCCAGCTTGGCGAGGCCCTTGGCGAAATTGGCGAGCGCCTGCCGGGAAAACAGGCGGCGCAGGCCGGCGCCGGGCGAAATCCGGGACAATTGCGGCATGACCGGATCGAACGAGAACAGAATGCGATGCTGGATGGCGTTGCCAAGAAGCGCGGCGAGCGCGAGCAACAGTATCGGGATGCCAAGCGCCGCCAGCACGCGCATGGCCAGGACCCTGGCGAGATTATCGAGCGCCCACGCGTCGGTCGGAATATCGCCGGCGTGCATCAAGACGCCGCGAAACGTCGCCTCCAGGTTGGCCGCCATGGGGCCTCCGAACACCATCAGCATCAGCGCGCCGCCGCCGATGGTGAACCAGGTGGAGACTTCGACACTCTTGACCACGTCGCCGCGCCGGATCGCTTCTTCGAGCCGGCGCGGTGTCGGGTCTTCGGTATGCTCGGTATCGTCGCGTTCGTCGGCCATCGCGCGCTGCCGTCGAGGTTAAGCGTGGGGCGCGAGCTGCGCCATCACGCCGCCGGCATAATCGAGAAACAGTCCCATCATCCCGCCGATCACCAGCAAGAGGAACAGAAAGCCGATCAGGATCGACAGCGGCAGCGCGATGAAGAACACCTGCATCTGCGGCATCAGCCGCGACAGCACGCCGAGACCGAGATTGAACAGAAGCCCGAACGCCAGAAACGGCGCCGAGAGCTGGATGCCGATCCGGAACGCGCCGGAAACCGTTTTCGTCATCAACGCCGCCACGTCGCCGGTGGCCGGCACCTGGCCGGGCGCGAACAGCGTGTAGCTGTCGTTGAGCGCGGCAATGACGAGATAATGCATGTTGGTGGCGAAGAACAATGTGATGCCGAGCATGGTGAAGAAGGTGCCGAGAATGACGCCTTGCTCGCCCTGAGTCGGATCGACCGCGGTGACGAAGCCTAAGCCCAGCTGCTGGGCGATGACCGAGCCCGCCACTTCCAGCGCCGAGATGGTGAGCCGCGCCGTCATTCCGAGCACCGCGCCGATGATGATCTCCTCGATCAGCATCACGATCGCGGGGGCGAGCGCGCCGGGCTCGATGTGATAATCGCCGCGATGCAGCGGCCACAGCACCGCAGCGAGCATCAGCGCGATGGTCAGCCGCAGCCGCGCCGAAATCATCTGCTCGCCGAGCCCCGGCATCAGCATGACCATCGTGCCGGTGCGGGCGAAGATCAAAAGGAAGGCCGCTCCCATCGCCGGCAGATTGGAAATGTCGATGGTCACGCCGCCTCGTCTCCGTCACCCTGAACCGCCCGCGCGCGCGTGCCCCAAAGGGCGTTATCCGTTGGTGATGTGCGCGGCGATGCGAAGAAAATTGGCTTGCAGGGCGTCGGCCATGAACGGCAGCGCCACCAATAGCGCGACGAAAATGGCCAGAATCTTCGGCACGAAGACCAGCGTCGATTCCTGGATCTGGGTGAGCGCCTGAAGCAGCGAGACCACGACGCCGACCACCAGCGCCACCAGCATCAGCGGCGCCGAGACGATCAGCAGCGTCTTGATCGCGTCGCGCGATACATCCAGAACTTCCGGGCCCGTCATCGTTCTCGCCTCCTCATTTCATTCCCTTCCCCGCGCGGGGATAAGGTGATGGTTGTGTCAGATCGGCATTTTCAGCACGTCCTCGTAGGCGGCGATCACCTTGTCGCGCACCGAAACCAGCGTCTGAAACGCAGTTTCAGTCTCGGCGACCGCGGTGACGACGTCGACCATGTTGGCCTTGCCGGCGGCCACGGCTTGCGCCTGCGCGTCGGAATTCTTCGCCGCCGCCGATACGGCATCGATCACGTCTTTGAGGATCGAGCCGAAGTTCGGCCCCGAAGCTTCTGTCTTGCCTAAGCCGCCGGCGATGCCGGCGGTGTCGTCGCGCATCTTCGAAAGCGCGGCATAGGCGTTAGCGGCAATGGTTGGCGTCGCCATGGTCAGGCCTTGAGCATATCGATGGTGAGCTGCATCATTTTGCGGGTCGCGGTAATGACGTTGAGGTTGGACTCATAGGACCGCTGTGCGTCGCGCAAATCGGTCATTTCCACGAGCGTATTGACGTTCGGATATTTGACGTTGCCTTGCGCATCGGCGGCCGGATTGCCCGGCTCGTGCCGGACCAGAAAATCCGACTTGTCGGGCTCCACTCTGCCGAGCCTGACCACGTCGGCGCCGACCGAGCGGTCGAGCTCGCTGGAGAAGGTGACGATCCTGCGCCGGTACGGATCGCCGCCGGGCGTCGTCGCCACCGAATCGACGTTGGCTATATTCTCGGTGATGACTTTCATGCGCCCCATCTGGGCCCGCAGCCCGGATGCGGCGATGTGCAGCGATTTCATGAAGTCCATCATATCAGTGCTCCGTCATCGCCAAGGGCGTTGCGCCGCCCCATTTCACTCTTTGACCGCGAGCTTGATGAGGTTGAGACTGTGCGTGTACATCTCGGTCGCAGCCTCGTAATCCATCTGGTTGGTCGCCACGTTCATCATTTCGTCTTCGTGGCTGACCGAATTGCCGCGCGGCCGGATTTCATAACCGGCGCCTTTGCTGGCGAATTGGGAATCGGCGGCCGTCGATGCGATATGCTCGGGACTGGTGCGCTCGAGCGACAGCGAAGCGGCCGACAATTGCCGCGAGAAATCGAGCGGCGCGAGATCCTTGGCCTGATAGTCCGGCGTGTCGGCATTGGCGACGTTCTCGGCCAGCACTTCCTGGCGCGCCTGCTGCCATTGCATGCGTTCGCGCAGCATGTTGAGAATCGGAATATCGGTGATCGGCATTTGCGGCCCCCGTTCCAGCCTGTTGACGTTGAGCAAGTCCTCAAGATCGCTCTCGGCGACCGGCAGACTTTGCCGGGATCATGGTTAATGCGCAGTTAAGGTCCCGCTTCGGCCGCTTTTGCCATTAATCCGCCGTTTACCATGAGAATGCTTAAGGCATCGGCTTAGGCGGGAAAATCTGCTAGGATTTTTAATCCTTTATTAGTAATCACGGCGGCAAATGCTACCCGCGCCGTTAACCTTTGCAGGCTGACAGCGCCGCCCTATGCGAACGGGAGTTGTGCGGATGTTTGACACGTTGTTCGGGGCGGAGATGCCGCTCGCCGTACGCTTCTTTCTCGCCTTCCTGATCGTGCTCGGCCTCATCGGCGTCACCGCGTGGGTGGTGCGCCGATTCGGCGCCGGCCGGCTTGGCAGCGGCACCGCGCGCGGCCGGCAGCCGCGTCTTGCCGTGATCGATTATGCCAGCGTCGATGGCCGCCGCCGGCTCATTCTGGTGCGGCGCGACAATGTCGAGCATTTGCTGATGATCGGCGGTCCGTCCGACATCGTAGTCGAACCCAATATCGTGCGCGCGGTTGCCTCCCCGCGCGATGCCGCGCGGCCGCCCGTCGGTATCGAAGCCTTGCCGCGCGCGATCCCGCTGCCCGATGCGGGCAACGGCCCTGGTAACAATCCGGGCGCCGGATGGCCGCTGCAGCCGGAGCCGACCGCCGGGGCGCGGCCCGCGCCGCGATTCGAGCCGCTGCCGGACGAAGCGCCGCGGCCGGAACCGCCGCGCCCTGAGTTGCCGCGGCACGAACTGCCGCGCCCGTTGTCGTCGCTCGCCGAGCCGCCGGCGCGCCCGCAACGCGATACGCTCGCCGCACTCGCCGACGAACTCTCCTCGCGCCCGCCGCTGCCGCCGCGCCGTCCGGCGCTTGGCCGCCCCGCGCCGGAAGCGCAAGGGGAAGAGGAACCCGTAACGCAGCCGGAAGCCGAGTCCCAAGCGGAAGC
Organism: Xanthobacteraceae bacterium; assembly: GCA_036267435.1. Lineage (GTDB taxonomy): Bacteria > Pseudomonadota > Alphaproteobacteria > Rhizobiales > Xanthobacteraceae > BOG-931. The sequence goes on from DATAWA010000259.1 coordinate 48,777, forward strand.
GCCGCGGCCGGACATTTCGCGGCCGGAACCGCGCAAGCCGGCGCCGTCCATGGGTGCGTCAATGAGTGCGTCCATAGCGGCTCCAATCCCCGCTCCGCCGCCGACGCCCGCGCCGCCGATTGCGCCCGCGGCCGAAGCCGGGACCGCACCCGATCAAAGCCTCGCCGACATGGCGCAGCGTTTGGAAGCGGCCTTGCGCAAACCGCTCGCCGAATCGCGTCCGCAAGCCGCCGCGCTCCGCCCGGCCGATGCCGAGCGCGCCGAACCCACGCCGCCGCCGATGCCTCCGCGCATGCCGCGGCCGGCTCTGCCCAAAGGTCGCCCTGAGGCCAAACCGGCGCAGCCCACCCCGCCGGCGTCCGGCAAGACCACCGTTTATGACAGCCTCGAACAGGAGATGGCGAGTTTGCTCGGCCGTCCGACCAAGACCTGATGCTCGCACCATGGGGCCGCCGTGTTCGGTTCACAACCGTAGCGGCCTCTGTAGCGGCACTTTTGTTCTCGGCGACGCCGCTCGCCGCGCAGGACATCAGCATTAATTTCGGTCAGAACGCCGCCGCCGGCGGCGGCGGATTGAACGAGCGCATCATTCAGTTGATCGCCCTGATGACGGTGCTGTCGCTGGCGCCGTCGATTCTCGTGATGATGACCTCGTTCACGCGCATCGTGGTGGTGCTGTCGCTGCTGCGCACCGCGCTCGGCACCGCCACCGCGCCGCCGAACTCGGTGGTCATCTCGCTTGCTCTGTTCCTCACCGCCTTCGTGATGGGGCCGGTCTTCACCAATGTCTACAATACCGGCGTCAAGCCCTTGGTCGACAACCAGATCACCGTCGATCAGGCGTTCGAGCGCGGCGCCATGCCGTTGCGCGCCTTCATGGAAAAGAACGTCCGCGAAAAGGATTTGCAGTTGTTCCAGGACTTGTCGGGCGACAAGCCGCCGGACACCCCGCAAGACCTGTCGATGCGCATTCTGGTTCCCGCTTTCATGATCTCCGAACTCAAGCGCGCCTTCGAGATCGGCTTTCTGTTGTTCCTGCCGTTTCTCATCATCGATCTCGTCGTCGCCTCGGTGCTGATGTCGATGGGCATGATGATGCTGCCGCCGGTCGTGGTGTCGCTGCCGTTCAAGCTGATCTTTTTCGTCCTGGTCGACGGCTGGACCCTAGTCGCCGGCTCGCTGATCCAGAGCTACGGCAGCTGACACCGTCTTCGGCGGATTCGCGCGCGCCTGCCGCTTCGCCCGCGTCCCGTCCTTGACCTCGATCAAAGCCGCAATCGCCGCTCCTGCTACGGCTGTGCCCACCTTTGGGCATGGCGTAAGCCTGGGCGTGGAATAGAGCCCACGCTCCGGGGTTCTACGCTCTCACGGCAATGCTGGGGGCGGCGCATTTGCCGTGTCGGCGTTGGGTTGGGGGAATGGAATGCAGGAATCCTACCGGCGGCATCTGAGCCACCTCACCTGGGATCAGGTCTATGCCCGGCAGGTGCAGCGTAGCGTTCTGGTCAGCGATTGGATGGACGCCCTCAAGCTGAAAGCCGGCGATCAAGTTCTCGACGTCGGGCCGGGCCCCGGATTCGTCAGCCTGCTCATGGCCGGCCGGGTCGGCTCCGAGGGCCTCGTCTACGCCGTCGATTCCTCCGCCGAGGCGCTGGCCTATTTGCAGCGGCTGCAGGACGAGCGCGGCATCGGCAATATCCGCACCGTCGCCGCCGACGCAGCGACCGTCGAACTGCCCGGCGCCACGGTCGATGCGGCGCTGATCGCGATGGTGCTGCACCATACCGACGACCCGGCCGCCATCCTGCGCAATGTCGCGCGGCTGACCAGGCCGGAGGGGTTGACGCTGATCGCCGAATTCGATGCCGACGGTCCTTGCGAACAAGGCCCGCCGCGCGAGCATCGGTTGACGCGGCAACAGGTGCGGGCCTGGTGCGAGGAAGCCGGCCTGACGCTGCGCGACGAGCGCGGCCAAAGTCCCGAGCACTATATGGTGCTGGCGCAACGCGCTCCCTAGACACGCTCCGATCGGGCTCTATCGGATCATGTCTAGGGTTTCTTGCCGGGGCATGATCTTTTCGGAAAACCGGTATCCACTTTTCCGGATCATGCCCTAAATAACCAGAAGCTATGACGCGTTCGTCACGGAGAGAATGCCGATGATTATTGTGGTCGTGATTCTGGTCTGCGTCCTGGTCTATTATTTCGCCCGCTCGTCGAGCGGTCAGGACCCCTGGGCGGCGCCGTGGAGCGACAGCACCCGCTCGGCGCTGCAAATCCTCAACGAGCGTTACGCCAAGGGCGAAATTCAGAAGGAAGAATACGAGGATCGCAAGGCGACGCTGTTGGCCGGCGCCCCGCGGCGCTGAGAGGGCGCGTTGCCGCGGCGCATTCAGCTTTGCATCGGATGGATGGCGTCAGGAGCGATCGTGACGCTAATGGCGTCGCCGATGGCAAGCACACGGGCTTGCGGCGTCAGCACATAGGCTTTGAGCGCAAAACCGCAGTCGATCGCTACGCTCACGAGCGGCCCTTGCGGCTGCAATCCGGTAACGGTGCCGTCGAGGCGATTGAGCTCCGGTCCGGCAGCGGCGCCGGCGATTGCCACCTCCTCGGCGCGGATGGCAAGCCGCACCGGCGTCCCGGCCGCGATTGCGGAAGATGCCGCCGCCCGGAGCGTCCGCGGTCCGACGGCAATGTTGGCCATGGCGCCGAGGCTCTCGGCCACGCGTCCGTCGAGAATGTTGTCGACGCCGACGAAACGCGCAATTGCGGAATCGGCCGGCCGCGCGAAAACCGCCGCCGCCGTTCCGGTCTGCACTATCCGGCCCTGACGCAGCACCACGATGCGATCGGCAAGCGTGTGCGCGTCGGCACGGTCGTGGGTGACGAAGATCGCTGGAATGTTCAATTGGCGCAGGAACGACTTCAGCTCGCCGCGCAATTGCGTCCGGGTCTCGGTATCGAGCGCCGAGAATGGCTCGTCGAACAGAAACAATTCCGGCGCGCCGGCAAGCGCGCGGGCGAGTGCCACGCGCTGCTTTTCGCCTGGGCTCAGATCGGCCGGCAGCCGCCGCGCCAGATGCGCCACGCCGAAATAATGCAGAAGCGCGTTTGGCTCGCCGCCGCCCGGCAATGCTGCGCTGTGCCGGCCCGCCGGGCGACGGCGCCCGAGCGCCACATTTGCTTCGACGGTCAGATGAGGAAACAACCCGAAGCTTTGGACCACAAAGCCGATATTGCGCCGCTCCGGCGGCAGCGCGGTCACCTCGCGGCCGCCGATGCGCACGCGACCGCGGTCGGGACGATGAAAGCCGGCAATGGTCTCGAGCGTGACCGACTTGCCGGCGCCGTTCGGCCCCAGCACGACCAATATCTCGCCGGCGCCGACCGCAAGATCGATCGCGTCGAGACGAAACGCGCCGAGCGTGAGCGTCAGCGCCTCGACGGCGACCGCCGCGTTCGGCGCCCCGCTCATCGGTTTTCCCGCTCGGGAGCGCTTCGCGCCAGCGCGCGCAAGATCAGGAACAAAGCGAGCGAGACCGCGAGCAACAGCACCGCGGTGCCGGCGGCCTGATCGAGCCCGAAGCGCAGGAACAGTTCATAGATCATCACCGGCGCGGTCATCGGGTAATAAACCAGGATAACCACGGCACCGAACTCGCTGATCGATCGGGCGTAAGTCAGTGTCACGCCGGTCAAGACGCCGCGCCGGGCGAGCGGCAGCGTAATGCGCCAGAACGTCCGCCACGGACCTAGGCCAAGCGTGCGCGCGATCTTCTCCAGCCGCGGGTCGACGGCCTCGAAGCCAATTCTTGCGGCATTGACCGTATAGGGCGCGGAGACGAACAGCATGGCCACGACGATGCCGCCGAGCGTGCCCCAAAATCGCAAACCCGTCAGCGCCTGCAGCGGCGCGCCGACGACGCCCTGGCGGCCGAACACCATGAGAAGCGCGATGCCGGCGACCGTGTGCGGCACCGCGAGCGGCAGATCGATCAGCGCCGCGACCACGCCCTTGCCGGGAAACTCCGTGCGCGCCAGCACGTAAGCGAGCGGCACGCCGATCACCGCCGCAAGCGTCGCCGACAGCAAGGCGCCTTCCAGGCTGAGCCCGATGGCCGCGCGCACATCGGCCATGCGCGCGATGCCGACGAAATTCGTCCAAGATTGCGACAGCGTCAGCGCAATCAGCGGCACGGTAAAGAAGGCAACCAGGATGCTGCCGAGAAACCAGCAGACGAGATAAAGGCCGTACGGCCGGCTCGGGTCGCCGCCGCCCCCGCGCGCCTGCCGTGCCGCGTTCAACTCCAGACCCCCCATCATGGGGTTGTTTTAAGCGAGCCGTCCCACAATGACGAGCCGGCCGATCATGATCCCGGCCACGGCCGCACCAGCTTTTGCAAATCCACCGGCATCGCCGCGACATTCTCCGCGTAGGCCGGATGGAAGTCGCCGAAGCCGTTATCCTTCATCACCGCCTGGCCCGGCGGCGACAGCACCAGCGCGACATAGTTCTCCGCCAAGGCCGCATTCTGGCTGCCGTTGACCGTGGTGATGGCATAGACGATCGGGGTTGCGGTGAGATCGCCGTTCTTGGTGTGCGCGACCCCCTGCTTGTAGGAGGCCGCCTGTGCCGGCTCGCTCAGGTCGATCTTGGCCGGCAGATCGATGAATTTGAGATGGCGCTGCAGCGCGTCGGACCGGTAGATCGCCAGATAGTCGATCTCGCCGAGTTGCAGCGCCGAGATCAGCGCGGTCTCGGTGTCACGCATATTCTTCTGCGGCGCGTTGGCGAGGATGCCCTGCTCCAGCCCCGGTGCGTTATAGAACTTCTCAGCGAGATCGAGCATTTGCACGGTCTGGTAGCCGGACGGGTCGGTGTCGGGATTGGAGCGGCCGATCTCGACGCCCGGGCGCGCCAACACCTTGTACCAGTTGCCGGCGTCGATCTCGCCCGCGAACTTGCTCTTGTCGGTATAGACGAAGGTGATGGCATTGCGCGCAATGCCGGCATACCAGGACGCATGCGCCGGAGCAGCGAACATGTATTTGGGAATGACGTTGTAATCGGCGACCGCGAGGATATCGGCGTCCTGATGCAGCTCGGTGATCTGCTTGGCCATTTTAACGCTGCCGCCATATTGCGCCTGCACGGTGACGCCGGCGTTTTGGCTCTCGAACAGCGCGTTGATCGTTTTGAACGGCACGGCGAGCGTGCCGGCGGCAAACACGGTGAGCACGGCCGGTTCGGCCGCCTGCGCGGTCAACAGTGCGGGCAATGCGGCTGCAATCAAGCCGGCGGTGATCGAGCCGGCTGCCACCGGACGGAGCCATTGTGTCGGTCTCATAGTCACTCCCTGCAAAAGTTCGGGCGCGTTCTATCATGGTTGCGACCCGCGTCGTCATGCGTCGCGTCGGCGCGCCAGCGAGTTTTGTCGTGGCCTCAGGCGAGCGGATTCACCGAAACGACCTGTGGCGGACAGTGGGACCTGATTGGGCTATCCTTGGCGGATGGCAGTCTCGTGTGGTCGAGGGATGATTGCGAATGACGACTGTCGACATCATCCTTGTGGTCGTCGCGCTGGCCTTCGCCTGGAGCATGGGGGCCCATTACACCGGCGCCTGCATGGGCATGCCCTATGCCACGCGAAGCATCGGCCTGCCTGGCGCCTTGTGGACGATGGCGCCGCTCACGCTGATCGGCGCCGCCTTCCTCAGCCATAAGGTGCTGGTCAATGTCGGGCATAATATTCTCGCAGCCAACCGCGTCAGTGCGCCGCCCGCCATCGCCATCATTGCCGCGGCGTTCCTGCTCACGACGGTGTTCACGCAGCGGCGCATCCCATCCTCGACGATCCAAATCCTTGTTTTCTGCATCATCGGCACCGGCGCCGCCCTCGGCCTCGAGATTCGCTGGGACACGGTTGTTCGCCTCGCGGTCCTTTGGATGATCGCCCCGCTCATCGCCTTTGCGCTGGGCTATGTTTTCACCAAGCTGTTCGATGCAATCCCGGCCTTTGCCAACAGCGGAGTGACCGGCCACATCGGACGCGCTTTGGTCATCGTCGGCGGCGTGGCATCCGTAGCGATGGGCGCCAACGATGTGTCGAACGCAACGGCGGTGTTTCTGACCACCGGATTTTCCGGCCCGCTCTTGGCCGGGGTGATCGGCGGCGCGGGCCTTGCGGTCGGCGTGCTCACCTGGGGCCGACCGCTGCTCGAACGTGTCGCTTTCGATGTCGTCAAGCTCGACATGCCGATGGCGACAGCGGCGCAGCTCGTTCAGGCGCTGGTGGTGCTCACCGCGGTTGTCTTCGGCTACTTTACCTCGATGAACCAGGCGCTGATCGGCGCGATGGCCGGCACCGGCTTTGCCCGCGGCCGCGAGACGATCGACAACAAGGTCATATTCGGCATCCTGCGCGGCTGGATCATCGGCCCGGCCGCCGGAGCCGCATTGGGCTACGCCTTTGGACTGCTGACGCGGATTTTTTAGAACGCCGGATACGGCCGCGCGGGCCGCGACGGCGGTGGGGAAACGGAAACGATGCGTCTGCCAAAATGGATGGTCCGCACCGCCTTCTTCCTTCTTCTCGGGCTGTCGATCGGGATGCCGGGCTTGGCGCGCGCCGGCCCGCCTTTCGTGACCGACGATCCGGAGCCGGTCGATTATCAGCACTATGAGTTTTACACCTTCACCTCAGGCACCGCAGTCAGCGGCGACACCGCGGGTGTGGGACCAGCTTGGGAGTTCAATTACGGACTCATCCCCAACGGCCAGTTTCACGTCATCGCGCCCATGGCGTTCGACAGTCCGACCGGCGGCCCAGCGCAATTCGGCTACGGCGACACCGAGCTGGGCTTCAAATATCGGTTCATTCAGGAAGACAAAAGCGGTCCGACGCCCACGGTCGGCGTGTTTCCGCTCCTCGAACTGCCGACCGGCGACCAGGGCGCCGGCTTGGGCGCCGGCCATGTGCGCGCCTTTTTCCCGGTCTGGGTGCAAAAGGATCTGGGCAACGACTGGCTGACCTATGGCGGCGGCGGCTATTGGATCAATCACGGCGGCGGCACGCTCGACCAGGACTATTGGTTCTTCGGCTGGCTCCTGCAAAAACAAGTCACCAGGCAGCTCGCACTTGGCGGCGAGCTTTTTCATCAGACCGCCCAGACCATCGGCGGCAAACAGACCACCGGATTCAACATTGGCGGCGTCTACGACATCGACGACCGCAACCATCTGCTGTTTTCCGCCGGACGGGCGCTGCAAAACGCGTCATCGACGAATCTGTTGTCCTGGTATCTCGGCTACCAAATAACCGGCCCGTGATCGTTTTCCCGCTTGAGCAATCCCGCCCAGAGCATGATCCGGAAAAGTGGATACCGGTTTTCCGAAAAGATCATGCTCCAGCTAAGACTCTAGCCCGCCGGCGCTTCCGCTCGCCAGGCGCCGATGCACGGCTGCGCCGGCGTCATACCAGCCGCGGGTCTCATTGACGATCTTCACCACCGACAGCATCACCGGCACCTCGATGAGAACGCCGACCACGGTCGCCAGCGCCGCGCCGGAGTTGAACCCGAACAGGCTGATGGCGGCGGCGACCGCCAATTCGAAGAAGTTGCTGGCGCCGATCAGCGCCGAGGGCGCCGCGACGCAATGCGCCTCGCCGGCGGCGCGATTAAGCACATAAGCGAGCCCGGCATTGAAATAGACCTGGATCAGGATCGGCAGCGCCAGCATCGCGATAATCAGCGGCTGGGCCAGAATCTGCTCGCCTTGAAAGCCGAACAGCAGCAAGAGCGTCGCCAGAAGCGCCACAAGCGAGACTGGCTGCAGCATGAAAAGGAGCCGCGCCAGCAAGTGTGGACCGCCGCCCGCCAGCACGCTGCGGCGAATGATCTGTGCCAGCACGACCGGCACGACGATGTAGAGAAAAACCGAGAGCAGCAGCGTCTGCCACGGCACCGTGATCGCCGATATGCCGAGCAAAAGCCCCACGATCGGCGCGAAAGCAAACACCATGATGACGTCGTTGAGCGCGACCTGACTGAGCGTGAAATGCGGCTCGCCATCGGAGAGATTGCTCCAGACGAACACCATCGCCGTGCACGGCGCCGCCGCCAGCAGAATAAGCCCGGCGATATAGCTGCTCACCTGATCGGCCGGCAGATACGGCCGAAACAGCCAGCCGATGAAGAGCCAGCCCAACAGCGCCATGGAGAACGGCTTGACTGCCCAATTGATGAACAGCGTGACGCCGATGCCGCGCCAGTGTTCCTTCACTTGCGCCAGCGCCGCAAAATCGATTTTCACCAGCATCGGAACGATCATCAGCCAGATCAGCGCGGCCACCGGCAGGTTGACGCTGGCAATTTCGATCGAGCCGATGCCGTGGAAAACGACCGGAAACCAGTGCCCGAGCGCGATGCCGGCGATAATGCAAAGCGCGACCCAGAGCGTGAGATAGCGTTCGAATGTGGACATGGTCCTGCTTCGTCGGGTTTGGGCCGGATGTGGCCCGCGCGCGCCGGCACAGCAGCCGCGCGACGGGCGATAAGGTCAGGCGGCCGAGGCCGGTGCAGCGCCTTCGTTCTTGGTCTTGCCGATTGAGTCGAGTTGTTTTTGCAGCGTCAATTGGTCGAGCGCGCGCAGCGGCAGACTGACGAAGATGTTGATGCGGTTCGTCAGCATGCGCAGCGCATCGGCGAAGGCAAAGCGGATTTCCGCCTCGGTGCCGGTGGCGGCCGCCGGATCGGGCACGCCCCAATGCGCCGTCATCGGCTGGCCCGGCCAGACCGGGCAGGTTTCGGCCGCCGCATTGTCGCAGACGGTGAAAACGAAATCGAGCTTCGGCGCGTCGGGGCCGGAAAACTCCTTCCAGCTCTTCGACCGCAAGCCCGTCACGTCGTAATGCAGCTTGCGCAACAAATCGAGCGCGTAAGGATGCACTTCGCCTTTCGGCTGGCTGCCGGCCGAAAAGCCTTTGAACTTGCCCGCCCCGGCGCGATTGAGCACCGCCTCGGCCATGATCGAACGCGCCGAATTGCCGGTGCAAAGAAAAAGCACGTTGAAAACTTTATTCTCCACCAGCTCGATCATCGGCTCCTCCCTCGACCGGCACCACTGGCCTCAACGGCAACATGCGGCTGCGGTTTGCGGCGCAGCGGCCGGTGCGCAGCAAGACTTGGCCTGCGCAACGCGCGCCTCGCGTTCGCCGCTGCCGTCGCCATAGTCCGTGCTGTCACCGGTGGTGAGGAAAGTTTCCCAGGAAATCCCGGCCGGATCGTCGATCCAGGACTTTTCCGACTTGGCGTAGCAGCAGTTTGTTTGCCCCTGCTCGACCACCGCACCGCCGGCATCCCGCAGCCGCGCATAGACCTCTTTCAGCTCGTCGCTGGTCTCCACCTGAATGCCCAAATGATCGAGACCGGGTTGCCGGCCGCGCGTCGAAATGGCGAAATTGACCCGTGGATCGTCGAGCATCCATTTGGCGTAATCGGTTTTGACCACGGACGGGCGCGCCGCGAACAGCGCCGAGTAGAATCCGATCGCATGCGATAGATCGCCAACGGCGACATGAACGTGCAGGCGTTTCATGACGTGTTCCCTTCAGGCTTCGGCCTTGGCGCGCTTGCCGCGCGCGGGCTTGCAGACCGCCGCGGGCGCGCAGGCTTCCGCCGTGGCGTTTTGCGACCCTTGGCAGCAATTCTCGGTGAGAAAGCCGATCAGCGCGTTCATCGCCTCGAACCGCGCCGCATAGATCATCGAGCGGCCGTCGCGCCGCACGGTGACGAGGCCGGCGTCGCGCAAGCGGTCGAAATGAAAAGTGAGCGTGTTCGGCGCGAGAGCGAGTTTTTGCGCCACCTGGCCCGCCGGCAATCCCTCCGGCCCCGCTTCGACCAAAAGCCGGAACACATCGAGACGATTGTCTTGGGCGAGCGCGGCCAAAGCCGCCACCACGTCGGGCTTTTTCATATTTCAATGATTATTGAAATAACAATCCGGCGTCAAGCGATATTTCGATGATTATCGAAATATTCTGGACCGCTTAGCCGGCGCGCCGCCGCCCTTCGCGCGCGGGCGCTGGCCCGAGAATGGCTAAACCATAATACGATACTTGGTGCCGTGATTTGTTTGACAGACAAGCGTCCCGTGACCGTCAAGATCGAGCGTGCCATCGCAAGTGAGTATCGTTCCACGGGGGCCAGTCGCGTTCACGGCTACGGGGCGACCGCTACCGGCAGCCACTGCGGTAGTCATATGGGTGCCAGCAAAACTTACAGCCATGGCATCATTCTCGGTCACCTGATATTCGCCCTTTAAAATCTCTCCATCGGGCATCGTGACGGTGACCGGTCCTTGACCTATCCCCTGAGCCACAAACTGAAATTTCGGGACGCCTGCGGCTAAGGACGCGTCATCGAGCGGGAACGCGCGCCCCGATTCAGTGCAACCGGCGCACAAGCTGGCTAGTGTTAGTATGACGATCACTCGCATAAGAACCCCCCAGAGGCGGCAAGGCTATCACGGGTTGCCATCAAAAGGGACCAGCAGAAAACTCAAAAGGGGCCAGCGGGGATGGAGAGTAGCCAGTACCCGCGCGGGAGCGCAAAGATACTACGCCGCACGCCGCCGCAGCCGCCACAGCGCCCAAGAGCCGATGAGCGCGAGCGCAACGGCAATGGCGAACCAGAAGCGGGAATAAAGCGCCATCTCGCCAGGCGCCGACAGCGCATCGCCGAACGTCGCCTGCCACACCGCCCAGCGATGCTTGACGATCATCGCGTTGATACCCTGCAGCAGGCAGAACACCGCGGCGAGATAATAAAGCAGCACAAGAATCCAGCCGAACACACGGGACTGCTTGGCGTTTTCCGACAGGCCGGCCCAGGAAGGAAAACCCTCCTGCCCGGGCCGAGCCGGGAGCACGCCGATCCGCGAGCCAGCGGTGAGTAAGGCGGCCGCGGCCAGCGCGACGGCACCCACGAGAGTAACGATGGCGATCGCGGTCAGCGCATCCATGCTACAGGCCCCTCTGCCGCTTATCGAATTCGCGACCTTGCCCACCCAAATATTATAGCCGAAACAAGCTCCGGCCCCATACGCGTACGCGTGCTAGTTGCACGAATCGAAGACTTCAGCGAAGCTGGCCCTGTCGGTTCCGTTTTGTTCGATGCGTAGTATCCGGGGCCAATCGATTGGAGCTCACCTTCCAGACTGCCGAACTTCGGGAAATCTGCGAGAAGCGCACTGTAGCGGTAGCCGAATTGGGCTACACTAGCGCTCGCGAGCTTGCCGATAGACTTGCGGATATCGAGGCGGTCCTTACTGCAGCCGAGTTATCTCTGTTGCTAGGCGACTCAATACTCGGCTCGATTCGGTCGCCAGTCGCTGCAGCAGCAAGTATTTTATATGCGCTTGAGATGCTCTTCGACGTGCGTTTTACCAACGCGATTCTTACGACTGCTTCACATCCCCTCTCTCCCCAGCACAGCAGTGCAGCCGTTGCGGGTCCGGTCATCAGTAACTCATCTTCACCCTGGACGAACTCAACCAGCTCCATCAGAGCTTTTGCGCCACCGTCTTGCACCAGTGACAATAGCCATCTGTAAAATTCAGACGCAGTGAGCATATTGCCCCCAAAAAAGGCTGGCCCTCTTACCAGGACGCGCCCCCGAGGAATTGCTTACCAGTGTAGCATGAAAATTTTGGCGGCCCCGTCGCTCATTATGTTACGGTACTTGACAACCGTCTCTGCCATAGATACATACAGTGACACTCTCGCCCAGAAGGACGCCAGCCGGGTGACGCCGGTTGGTCGGGGCGAGGACGGTTCCCGCGGGCGGGGTTGTCAGCCTCGCTCCCGGGCGGCTCCGGGCCAAAACGCCCGGCCGGCATTACGACCGGTCTGCGGGGATAATTTCCCCCGCTGCACTGGGGCGGCAGGGGACGGATAACTCCCGTCCCTGCGTAGTCCCGCCTCAGGAAGCGCGTGAACTGGAGCTGAGCGGTGGCGTTCGGTCGCTGCCGCAAGTGCCGGAGTGGAACGCCGGCAGGCGAGCGCGCCCGATAGCGGAAGGGCGGCGCAAGCCGCCTTGTCCGCGGCGCGCCCTGTGCGCCGCTTGCGTACAGGTTCTCTCTGCGGTCCGCATTTGACCGCAGTGCGTCTGCCGGCGGTCCACTTCCTTTCTTTTATTTGACGGAAGCGAGGCGCAAAGAGTTTCGTAGCCTGGGCCGAACGACGTGAAACCCAGGATGGGCCGTGAAGCCGATCAATCGTACCCGGATTTCGCTCCGCTCAATCCGGGCTCCGGCATCGGCGAACCGCGAAAGCGGCTGGTGAAAAATTTGGACGGCTGAAGTTCTCGCACTTCAGCATGGACCGCAGGACTCACGTCCGGCGGTGACGAGGAGGCTATGTGCGTGGACGAACTTTTCCTCACCCGCTTCTGCGGGCCGGGACAAATAGCTACCGCATCGCGGTGCGGCCGGAGGCTTGGGCCGGCGGCAGCGGCGGGAGCGACGGCGCCGGGGCTTGCATGTCCGGCGGCAGCGGCGACGACGAGGCGCTCGGCGTGCCCTCGCTGGGCGCGGCGGCGGGCGGCGCGGCCGCCGGCGAGTTCGGGTAGTACGCCTTCGTATCGCGCAGAAAGGTTTCCAGCGTATCGGCGGAGGCAGCAGCATGGGCAACGGACGCAAATTCGTCGCCACTCGTCCCCAGCGGCGCCGAGACGACGGCGAAGGCGTGCGCGTCCGGCGTCGCCGCCATCGCGGCGGCATAGCGGTCGCGGAACCGGCCGAGGCCGAGCTGGTCCTGGGCGATCGCATAGCCGACTTCGGCGCGCATGATGTCGGCCTGCTCGTCGGCGTTCAACGGCGTGAAATCCTTGCCGCGATCGCCGAGCAAAAGCTCGAGCTGCTCGGCCGATTCGTCGTAGCGCTTCGCCGCCCACAAAATATCGGCGCGCAGCCGCAGCGCCGGACGTCCGGCGACGTCGGCGATCACTTCGAGCGCCACGTCATGGCGGCCGAGGTCGGACAGCGCGCGCGCTTCAAGCAGCAGCCGCTGGTCGCGCATGTCGTTGGTCAGATTGGCGGTGCGGCTGGCGCGCAGCACGGCGAGCGCCCGGTCGGGCTTGCGGTCCATCAGATAAACCACGGCAAGCCGTGTCGCCACCTCGGCGCGGGCGGCGCCGTCGAGGCGGTGATCGACCTGGTATTGCAACAGGCTGGCGGCCTGGTCGAGGAGATCGACCGAGACCAAGCGGTCGGCCAGCCGCCGGATCATTTCGTCGCCGCGCGAGCCGATCGGGACCAGCTCGCGAAAATCGTAGAACAAGGACAGCGCGTCGATCGCCGGCAAGCGGTCGCCCATGCCGGTCAGGAACAATTGGTCGAACGTGTGCGCCGCTTCGTCCTGGATCTGATGCGTCAGCGCCGAATCCGGACGCGCCGCCATGGCGCTGCGCATGACATAGAAGGCGTCGCGATAGCGGCCCTCCTCGGTATACAGATGCGCCAGCACCTTGAGCGCCTCGATCTCGGTTTCATCGCCGCGCCAGATCGTGGTGAGCGTCTCGAGCCGGGAGATGACGTCGTCGCGCTTGAGATCGCCGAGCTGATAGCGCAGCACGGTCTCGCGCAACTGGCCCTGCGCCGCCGCCGGGCGATCCCAGGAATCGGCAGCCGTCCGGTAGGCGGCGAGCGCGTCCTCCTTGCGGCCGAGCCCTTCGGCCAGCCGGCCCATCAGCACCGCGAGCGACGGCTCCATGGCATGCGGAATGCCGATGGTCTGAAAGTCGTTGAGCGCGTTCGAGGCGCCGTCGAAATCGCCGACCTCGATGGCCGAGCGCATGTCCTCCTTGAGCGCCACGCGCTGCAATTCGACCGGCAGCGTCGCCATCGCCGCCGCCATGGTCTTGAACGTGTCGCGCGCCTGGGTCCATTGGCCTTGCCTGGCGTAGGCCAGCGCCCGCCACAGCGGCGCGTCGTGCTGGTCGCCGACGCCGGGCTCGGCGAGATCCTTGAGCGCATCGTCAGGCCGGCCCATCATCACTTCGGCGATCGCGCGCAGCACCAGCGCCGATCCGATCTCGCCGGAATTGCGCTGCGCGGCGACGGCGACGTCGAGCACGCCCTTGGCCTCCGGGTACATGCCGCGCGCGATGTAAAAGCGCGCCAGCTCCAGACGCGGCAACAGCCGTTGCGGCTCCGGCGCCGCGGCGGCCACCGCGATCAGATGATCCTGGCCGTCGAAATACGGGCCCGCGAGGTCATGGCCCCAGGCTTCCGAATCGAACATCGCCGCGCGCATGCTGGAGCCGCTCAAAAGCTTTTGCGTCGGCGTCGACAAAGTCAGGCCGGGCGGACGGCCGACGACGATCTTGTCCTTGGCAAGCTTCACCGTCAGATCGTCGGCGAGCGGCACGATCGCCACGCCCTGGGTCGACGCCAGCGCATGAAATTCGACGAAATCCTGCTCCGCGATCAGACCGCGCGCCGGCGGCAGCGCGGTGACGACGAACAGGCTGTCGCCCTCCGCCGGATCGTCGATCTGATGGACCTGTTGCGGGCTGCTCAACGGGATGCTGACGTTGGCGCGATCCGGCCCGATCAGTTCGCGGTTGATCGTCAAAGGCCGCGTCGGGTCGGCGATGGAGTCGCCGATATGCACCGTCCACACCGAGCCTTCGGCGGCGACGCTCGACAGATGCGGGCGATCGAGCTTGAGCCGCACCACGTCGGCGCCGCCGCTGTGGCTGAACTGAGAGCTGCGGATGACGTGGCTTGGCTCACCGTCGAGCGCGCTCAAGTCGATGGCGGCCTTGGCGTCGAACACGATCCACAGCGTGTCGGCGCGCTGGAACACCGCGGCGCCGAGCGCGCTGTCGAAAGGGAACGACAATTTGATGTCGCCGTCCTGCTCGTTGAGCTCCGCGGCGATGCCGCCGGCGGTGTTGCCGCCGGGCGCCGCGGTTGTCTTTGCGGCGGCGCTTGGCACGGCAGGATTTTGCGCCGGCGGATTGGCGGCGGCTGCAGCAGGCGTCGCCGTTGCGGCCTTGTTTGTGGTGCTCGGCGGCGCGGCGGGAGGAGCCGGCGATGACCCGCTCGCCACGGCCGCAGCAGGCGCCGCCGCGCTTCCTTGTTTGTTACTCGGCGGCGGCGCAGCCGCAGGCGCCGGCCCGCTCGCCGCCGCCGGTGGTGCCGCGGCAGGCGGCATGGCGAGAGGCGGCGCAGCGGCTTGTTTTGGCGCGGCGGGCGCGGCGGCCGGCGCGGGCATGGCCGCTGCGGCAGACGGCGCGGGCGCCGGCTTTTGCACTGGCGGCGCGGCAGCGGCCGGCGGCTCTTCCAGTTTCGGCGGAGCCGCGGCCGGGCGCGCCGTCGCAGCCGGATTTGTTGCCGCCGGATTTGTCATCGCCGGAGCCGCCCGCATCGGCGCGTTCGCCGTCGGCGCGCCGGTTGCGGCAGCGGAAATCTTCGCCGCCGCATCGGCAAGGCTTGGCACCGGCGTGCCGGGCGCGGCGGCTCCCTCCCCGGCTGCGCTTTGATTGTTCAGGCCCCCCGCCGGCACGGTGGCTGGCGGCGCGTCTTGCTGCAAGCCGGCCGCCGCGTCGCCATCGGCACTGGGTTTGGCCAGATCGACGACAAAGCCCGACTCATCGCGGAACGTGCGCACGTCAATTTTGGAGGCGAATATGAAACGGACCGCCGCGGTGTCGCCGTCGACCTCGCTATTGATTTCGGTAACGCCCGGCGCCAGCGCCGCCTGCGCATCGGCCAGATCGAATGGCAGCGGCTGGTCGAAATTGAGAACGAGCCGATCCTTGGTGCGGTTGGCCGACACCGCGGTCTGGTTCGTCACGTGAAAAACATAGCGCGTAAAGGTCGGCTGGCTGGCGACGTGGACGCGGATCGGCGTGAGCGTCTTGGCCGCCGACGCGATGCCCTGACGCTGCAGCACTTTTTCCGCTTCGCGGGCGCGCCGCACCAGTTCGTCGACCACGTCCTGCGGCAAGCTCGGCGGCAGACCGCTCCAGGACTTCGGCAGCAGATCGACAAAAAACTTCTCGTCGGCTGCGATGGTATGAACGGTGACGTCCTGCGACAGCGCCATCCGCACCGCCTGGCCGTCGGGATCGCGCCGCGCCGCGCCGATATAATCGGGCGCCTGTTCCGCGACCCTGCTCACCGAAACATCGAGCGGCTCCTTGAAGCGAATGATCAGGACATTGCCGGCTTGGCGCACCGATGCGTCGATATAATCCGCAGCGGTAAACGCCAGCCGGGCATAGCCGTCCTTGGTGGTGACGGTCAGCGTTGCCGATTGCGGCGCCGCGACCGCCGGCGCGGCAAGGACACCGGCCAACAGCACGAGACCAACGGCTTTGCGGCAGAAGCGGCTGCGCAGGCCAGGATTCGGGATGGTGCGAGCGCACGCCATGCAGAACTCGAACTCTACTCAAACAACTGAATGCGGCCGGCCGGCCAAGCGCGTCTGCGGCCCAAGGCCTCGTCCCCGAAGCCGACCGCCTCGGCACTGTAGGTTGTTGTGCTTAATGGCCGCTTAATTCAACGATTACAGTAGTTTAAGTAACAGCCCTTATGCCTTTGGCCGCTTTCGGGCCGTCAGCGCTAATTCGGCGGGAGCCTTCCGGCCAGCGCCGCTACGCGAGATCGTACTCAAGCCGGTTCCTTACTGCGTCGTCGGTTGGCCTTCGATCTTCGGCAGTGCAGCGGCGCCGGCGTTGCTCGTTTTGTTCTGCTGCTGCGCCTGCTCGGCAAGCTCTACCGTCAGGCGCTGTGCCACGTCGGATGACATTTGCGCGACGATGTCCGCCATCGTCCTCGGATTGATTTGCGCGGCCACTTCCAGAAGCACGTTCGGATCGAGCCCGTTGAAAATCTTCGCCGCGTCGCGCGGCTTCATGTTCTCGTACATGGTGACAAGGCCCTTGAGGTGAGCCTTTTCGGCGTCGTTTTTCTGGTCGGTCGCTTGCTTGATCTGCGCCTCGACCTCTTTGAGCTCCGCGATCTTGGCGTCCATGCGCTTTTCCGCGCTCTTGATCAGGTCTTCGCGGACGTCGAGCTCTTGCGCGCGGCTATCGAGCTCTTGGCGGCGTTGCTGCAGCCGCTCGAGAATGGCGCGCTCGGCGCCGGTCGGCAGCGAAACGCCGTCGGTTGGAATGATCATGCCGCCCGGCGACGCCTCCGCGCTGGCAGCCTTGCCGGGCGCGGACGGCGGCGCCGCGTTCGCCGCCGTCTTGGCGCCGGGCGCCGCGCCGACTTTGCCGCCCGCCGGATCGGCGGCGACCGAACCGGTGATGTCCAGATTATCGGCCTCGGTCACCGGCGGCGGCGCGATCGGTGCGATCGATGCATCCGGCTGCGGCGGCGCACCGCGTCCGCTGGGAAAATTGAACATTTGCTGCGCCCAGGACAGCTTCGATCCGTCCGGCACGGCGCCGTCCAGATTCGGGTGCGTCACCGACACATCGCCGTTGGCCGGCGATGCCGCGTTGGAGCCGAATAGCGCGGACCCGTGAAGCGCGATATCGGCGATTTTGAGCGTCAGCAAGCAAGCGCTCGCGATCAGCGCAATCGGAATGAGCCGCAGATCGCGAATAAAGCGGATCATGCCGCGAGACCGTGCACCTTGTTGCGTACGCGCTCGGCGAAGGCTTCCGCCGCGGCGGCAACGGCCTTGGCACCGACTTTGCCACCAACTTTGCCGTCACCACTGGTTTCGAAGCTGGCGTCGGACTTGATCTCAGGCTCGCTTTGGCCGCGCCGCGCTTCGTTCAAGGCAGCCACTCGCTGGTCGCTGCCGCGGCCGGCGGTCAGGATCTGCGACAGCCGTCCAAGCAGTTCCTTGCCCGCGGTGACGGCGCGGTCGATCTCGATCGTCACCCGTTCTGCTTTGCGCAGCCGCTCGCCGAGACCGGTGTCGCATTCGTGCACGGTGAGCTTGAGCCCGCCGATGGCCCGCTCGGCGATCTCGGTTGCGGTGACCAATTCGGAAATCGTCGCCCGCAGCGACTGCTCATCGGCTTTGAGCAGCTTCAGCCGGCGATTGAGCATAATGCAATAACCGATCGTCACCATCAGCAGAATCGCCACCAGACCGTCGACGATGACTCCGATGCCGTTTGTCATTGTGTCTCCATACGATTGCCGGAGCCCCCCGCCGCTTCGAACATGGCAAAGGTCATATTGGGTTTGCGCAACGGCTTGCCGACGCGCACCGCGACGCGGTCACCGACCCGGCCCATGCGGCCTTCCGTCAGCGTCACCTCGCCGCAACGCACGATCACCGGGGCGTCGGATTTAAGCTCCAACATCAGCGTGTCGCCAACGTCGAGTTTCATAATCTGCTTTAACGGCAGCCGGGCTTCGTAAAGCACTGCATCGACCGCGATTTCCGCCTGGCCGAGCTCGGTCGCAAGATGCCCTTCCCAGGTCGAGTCGCGGCCGAACTTCTCGCCCATGAACATCTGCAACAAGACGTCGCGGATCGGTTCGATGGTGGCGTAAGGCAGCAACAGCTCGATGGTGCCGCCGCGATCTTCCATGTCGATGCGCAGCCGCACCAGGATCGCGGCATTGGCCGGGCGCGAAATGGCCGCAAAGCGCGGATTGGTCTCAAGCCGATCGATGTTGAACTTGACCGGCGACAGCGGCTTGAACGCGAGCTCGGCATCGGCCAGCACCACCTCGATCATGCGCTTGACCAGATTGGTCTCGATCGTGGTGTAAGGCCGGCCTTCGATGCGAATCGCCGTTTGGCCGCGACGGCCGCCCAGGAGGACATCGATGATCGAATAGATCAGGCTGGAATTGACGGTGACGAGGCCGAAATTGTCCCACTCCTCCGCCTTGAACACGCCGAGGATCGCCGGCAGCGGGATGGAATTGAGGTAATCGCCGAACCGCACCGAGGTGATGCGATCGAGCGAGACTTCGACGTTGTCGGAGGTGAAATTGCGCAAGCTTGTCGTCATCAACCGGACCAGCCGGTCGAATATGATCTCCAGCATCGGCAAGCGCTCGTAGGAGACCATCGCCGAATCGATGATCGCGCGGATGCCGGAATTGTCGTTGAGCGAGATGTCGGTGAGAGAAAAGCCGAGAAGCGAGTCGATTTCCTCTTGCGTGAGGACCCGCTCGGCGCCCCCTTTGGTGGTCTGAATGAAATGACCGTCGTCGACCATCGTCGCCCACTGCGACGCCATCGCCTCGGTGGCGGCTTGGCCTTCGGCGGGCTGCGCATCGGGCGCCGATGCGCCTTGCGTATTCTGCTCGGCGTCGAGCGCGACGCCCCATTCGGCGGCGAGCGCGTCGTTGTCGATCTGATCTTTCGCTGACATTTTTGCTAGTTCTTAGCTGGCGTCGTCACTGGATGACGATTTCCTTGAACAACACGGCATTGATCTTGTTCGGCGCAATGGCGGCGTCGACGCGGCGCGTCAGCTCCTCCTTCAGCCGGTAGAGCCCGGCCGAGCCATCGAGATCGGTCGGCCGCAATTCACGTAGATAGGTCTGAAAGGTGTCCATGATGCGCGGCATCACCGGCTGGATCTGCGCCGACATTTCCTGGTCTGGCAATTCCAGCACCACCTTGACCTTCAGATACTGGGTACGATCGCTGCCGCCGGTCGACGACAGATTGACCAGGACATCGGGCATATCGAGAAATACCGGCGGCTTGACCTTCTCGGCCGCCGCCACTTCTTGCTTCTTGTGACCGAACAGGAAGTAGTAGCAGCCGCCACCGACGGCGCCGAGCGCCACCACACCGCCCACTGCGATCAGGATGAGCTTGAGCGAAAATTTGCGCTTAACTGGCGCCGCCTTGCCTTCTTCGCCTTCGGCTTCGGTATTTTGCTCTTCTGCTTGCTTGTCGTTGGTCGTTGCCATCGCCGCTCCTGCTGGCGTGAGACGCACGCAGCCGGCTGGACCGAACGCAATACCAATTTGCGGGCGCGAGTTGGCGCGGTCTACAGCGCCGTTTTTCAAGCTAGGGGCGAATGGTTAACGGATACTTGCTGCGGCCTGCCAGCCGGGAATTATTTGCCGAGCACCGCGGCCACTGCGGCCCTTTCTGCCCGCTCCGCGACGAGGTCCATCTCGGTTATGTTACTGTTTTTCATAACTTTTCCGTTTGGCACAGGTTCTGCAACTGATGCTGACGCAATCGCGCTCGCGAGCCGCTTGGGAGAGTGGCTTAAGCGCGCAGGTGGAGCGACCCGGTTGGTGGCCGCTGCACTGCATCAAGGGGAGAGTAGCGATGGAGAACGCCCTTCTCGTCGGCCTGTCGCGGCAGATGGCGCTCACGCATGAGCTCGACGTGCTGGCCAACAACATCGCCAATGTCGACACCACCGGCTACAAGGCCGACAACACGCTGTTCGAGCAATATCTCATGCCGCGTGCCAGCGATTCGAGTTTTTCCGGAGAGGATCGCCGCGTTAGATATGTCGAGGATCGCGCAGATTGGACCGACATGAGCCAAGGCGCGATCCAGCGGACCGGTAATCCGCTCGACGTCGCCATCCAGGGCAGCGGTTATTTCGTGGTGCAGACGCCGAACGGGCAGCAGCGCTACACCCGCAACGGCGCGTTTTCCATAAGCGGCTCCGGCCAACTCGTCACCAGCGATGGCAGTCAAGTCATCGGCAGTTCCGGGCCGATCACGTTCCAGTCCACCGACCATGACGTCACCATCAGCGCGAGTGGCATCATCACGGTGCGGGAAGGCAACAGCACCGCAGATTCGGCGCGCGGCACTCTGCAGGTCGTCAATTTTGCGCAGCCGCAGCTTTTGCAGAAGGACGGCGGCTCGACCTTCGCGGCGCCGGCCGGAGCCACGCCCAATCCGGCACCGCCCGACACTACCGTCGTGCAAGGCGCGATTGAGAAGTCCAACGTCAATGCGGTGGTCGCTATGGCGCGCCTGATCGAGATCACCCGAAGCTACACCGACATCGCCAATCTGTTGCAGGCGCAGAGCGATGAACGCCGCAGCGCGCTGACGCAGCTGTCGCAAACGCCAAGTTCGTAACGGTAAGGTTGGGGAGACGGCAAGATGCGTGCGCTCGATACTGCGGCAACCGGAATGGCGGCGATGGACCTGCAGGTCCAGGTCATCGCCGGCAACATCGCCAACATGACGACTACCGGCTTCAAGAGCCAGCGTGCCGAATTTCAGGATCTTTTGTACGAGCACGTGCAGCGCATTGGCGCGCAGGCCTCCGAGCAAGGCAACATCCTGCCGGTCGGCATCGAACTCGGCTCCGGCGTGAAGACGGTCGGCACACCGCGGCTGATGACGCAGGGCTCGCTGGCGCAGACCGGCAATACGCTCGACGTCGCAATTCAAGGCGACGGCTGGTTCAAGATTCAAATGCCTGACGGCACTTTCAGTTACAGCCGCGACGGTTCGTTCCAGCAGGACGCACAGGGGCGCATCGTCACCGCGGAAGGCAATGTCGTCCAGCCGACCATTACCATCCCGCCAAACGCCAGCGGCCTGACCATCAACCAGCAGGGCCAGGTTTCGGTGACGTTGCCCGGCACCACGACGTCGACCATCCTCGGCCAGCTCAATCTCACACGCTTCGCCAACAATGCCGGCCTGCAGGCCAACGGCGACAACCTGTTCACGGCAACGCCGGCTTCCGGCGCGCCGACCGATACGCTGCCCGGAACCGACGGCGCCGGCACGCTGCAGCAGGGCTACCTCGAACAGTCCAACGTCGAAGCAGTGAGCGAAGTATCCAATCTGATCGCGGCGCAACGGGCCTACGAGATGAATTCCAAGGTCATCACCGCCGCCGATGAAATGCTGCAGACCACCTCGCAATTGATGAAATGAGAAGGCTCTAGACCATGACCGCTCCAGCACCGATCCGGCTCTTGTTGGCGGGCGCGGCGCTCTTGCTTGCGCTCGGCGGCACTGCCGCCGCGCAGACGCCGGCGGCGCCGGCCCTGAAAGCCAGCGTGACGGTGACCGGCGACATCGTCACCATCGGCGACCTGGTCGAAAACGCCGGACCCGTCGCCGACGTGCCGATCTTCCGCGCGCCGGACCTCGGCACCACCGGCGCGGTGGGAACCGACCGCATTCTCGACGCCATCCGTCCGCACCAGCTCATCGGCATCGACACTCACGGGCTGGCGCAAGTCATCGTGACGCGCGCCAGCCGTTCGATCACCCCGCGTGAAATCTCAGACCGCGTCGCGCAAGCGCTGTCCGGCCAATACGGCTTCGGCACGGCACCCGATATCCTGGTCAATTTCGACGGCGACGTGCGCGCCGTGCAGATCGAAGCCGATGTGACCGGCAAGTTGCAAGTGCTGGCGCTGTCTTATGATCCGCATACCGCGCGGTTCGACATCACCTTGAACTTGCCCGACAGCACGCAACTGTTGCGGCAACCGATGCGTTACACCGGCACGGCGATCGAGACCGTCGATACGCTTGCGGCCGATCGTCCGGTCGAGCGCGGCGAGCTTATTACGGCGTCCGATCTCACCACCGTGCGCCGGCCCCAAACACAGAGCGGCGCGGCGTTGACCGACGCCAAAGCGGTGATCGGGCTTGCCGCCCGCCATTCGTTACGGCCGGGTCAGCCACTCGCCGCCGCCGATTTGATGAAGCCCGAAATCGTGGCGCGCAACGACACCGTGACCATCGTCTATCAGGTGCCGGGAGTGACGCTGACGCTGCGCGGCGAGGCCAAGGATGCCGGCGCGCTCGGCGATACGATCAGCGTCATCAACGTCGAAACCAAACACGTCGTGCAAGCGGTCGTTTCCGGGCCGGACCGCGTCATGGTCGGGCCGATTTCGAGCCAACTGGTCGATAATAGCGGAGTGTTGTCGGAGTAAGTTGCGCGCGTAGGCCTGAGTGAGAGGTAGTTCGATGTCGAAACGTGTTTTGCTGCTGCGTTGTGCACTGTTGTCGACGGTGGCGATGAGCGCCTCCGGCTGTGCCTCGCTCGACCGATTGAAGGACATCGGCAATCCGCCGCCGCTTTCACCGGTGTCTAACCCGACCACCGCGCCCGGTTACAAGCCCGTGCAAATGCCGATGCCGACCCCGCAGCCCGCCTCCTTCAATCCAAATTCGCTGTGGCGCAACGGTTCGCGCGCGTTCTTCAACGATCAGCGCGCCCATCAGGTTGGCGACATTTTGACGGTGAAGGTCAACATCAACGACACGGCGCAATTCCAGGACCAGACCCAGGTACAGCGCACTTCCACCGAAGATTCCGGCATCACCAATTTCATCGGCTCCAACACCATCGTCAATCCGGCCAAGGCAGTGCTGCCCGGCAGCATCATCACCGCGAATACCGACACACAAAGCAACGCCACCGGCTCGATCAACCGGCAGGACCAATTGCTGACCAACGTTGCAGCGGTGGTAACGCAGGTGCTGCCGAACGGAAATATGGTGATGGAAGGCAAGCAGGAGGTCCGGCTCAATTCGGAAATGCGCGTCTTGGTCGTTGCCGGCGTCGTGCGTCCGGAGGACATCGAAAGCGACAACACCATCGACCTCGCCAAGATCGCCGAAGCGCGCGTGGCCTATGGCGGCAAAGGCACGTTGTCCGACATTCAACCGCCGCCGTGGGGCCAGCAGGCGCTCAACGTGTTGCTGCCGTTCTAGACCATGATCGGATTAGATTGAATCAGATTATGGTCCAGGATTGCATGCACTGCAGGGATCGGAGATCGGAAAGCCCCCGCATGCCGATATCCGATCCCTGTCTCCCCGGGGTCTGCGTAGCGTAACTGTAGCGTTTGATCCCGATCTGCCGCGGCCTCCAGCGCTCCCCGCCGGAGGCCGCAACAGTTTCCGGCTCAAGCCGACAATTTTCGTGCCGAGTTGAGAAAATTCGCGCGCAACAAATCCTGCCGCAAGGCGGCAATCGCGCTTGGCCAATCGCCGAAGGCCGGTTGCCGGTAAAGGCGCGCGCTCGGGTACCAGGGCGTATCCGGCCGCTCGCGCAGCCAGCGGAAATCCGCGGCATAGGGCAGCAGCAAGAGCAGCGGCTTTGCCATCGCGCCGGCGAGATGAGCAACCGCCGTGTCCACCGCGACAACCGCTTCCATGAGCGAGACGACCGCGGCGCTATCGGCGAAATCGGAGAACTTCGTCTCGAGACGGAACAGATTGGGGCATCGACGAAACGCTGCTTGGTCGCTTTCGCGCAAGTCATACTGCAGGCTGACGAAAGTCGCGCCGGCTCCCTCAAACAACGGCGCCAGCATCTCCAGGGCAATGGAGCGGTTGAGATCGTTGTCGTGACCGCGGTCGCCGGACCAGGCTACGCCGATAAGCGGTCGTTGCGGCGGCAACCGGTCGCGCCAAAGCGCGATCTTCTCGTCCGTCGCCGTGACGTACGGCACGTCCGCTGGAGTGGTCTGCAACTCGGTCGCCAGTGCCAGCGGCAGGCTCAACAGCGGACAGTGCAGATCGAAACTCGGCAGCGGATCGCCGCGCGCGATCACGGCGTCAACGCCGGCAATCCCCGTCAATAAGGATTTAAGCTCACGTTGCACTTCGAGAAAAACTTTCGCCGCGCCAAGGCGCGCCACCAGCGCTGCGTAGCGGGCGAATTGGATGGTGTCGCCAAAGCCCTGCTCGGCATGCAGCAGAATGACCTTGCCGTCGAGCATATGCTGCGGCGTTTGGTTGCCCAACCACTGAGGGGCGGTAAAGCCGCGCCGTTGCGAGGCCAGCAGTCCGACCGACCAGCGCGATTCATAGCCGCGCCAGCCGGCAGCAAAATCGCCAAGCGTGAGCCGCGCCACGCTCTCGACGAATCGAGCCTGGGCAAAGCCGGGATTGCCAACGAGCGCGCGGCTCGCGCTCATCACGGCTTCCTGCGGCCGATCGAGGCGGCGCAGCGCCACGGCGCGATTGGTAAGAAGCTGGGCGTTTTCCGGCACTTTCGAAAGCGCTCGGTCGTAAGCGGCAACCGCCTCTTGGGGCCTATTGAGCTTGATCAGCGCATTGCCGTAATTGCCGAGCGCTTCGAAATGCTGCGGATCGCCGGCAAGCACACACTCGAAATTTTCCAAGGCCTCGCGCGGGCGACCAAGCTCCAAGAGCGCCACGCCGCGCCGGTTGAGAAGTTCTGCATTGGCCGGATCGAGCGCCAAGCCTGCATCGTAGCTCGCCAGCGCGTCCTTATAGCGGCGCAGACAATGGAAAACGAGACCGAGACTGGCAAACCCATCGGCACGATCGCCGTCACTTCGCAATGCGGCCTGTATCAGCACCAGCGCCGTGTCGTGGTGGCCGCGCTGGCAGTGAAGCTCGCCCAACCCGTGCAAGGCGTCGAAATTGTCCGGATGATGGTGCAGGAGCGCATTGTAAAGCCGTTCCGCCTTTGTAAGCTCCCCGCTCAGGTGCGCGCGCTGCGCCCGGCGCAGCAGACGCGATGCGCTGGTTTGCGGCTGAATTTGCATCGGCCCGTTCGGCATAAGACCCGCGCCCGATCTTTAACGAGCGGTAAAAGAACGCGGTAAACAAAAGCCTAACGGGAGGCTTTTCCGGGATATTGGAACCAGAAGAGAAGAGTTCAGTCGTCGCGGTAGACGCGCTCGCGCCGCTCGTGCCGTTCCTGGGCTTCGATCGACAAAGTCGCGATCGGACGCGCTTCCAGGCGCTTGAGCGTGATCGGCTCGCCTGTCTCCTCGCAGTAGCCGTAAGTGCCGTCCTCGATGCGCTGCAGCGCGGCGTCGATCTTGGCGATCAGTTTGCGCTGGCGGTCGCGGGCCCGCAGTTCGATCGCCCGATCGGTCTCCGACGACGCGCGGTCGGCGAGGTCGGGATGATTCTGGCTTTCATCCTGGAGATGCTGCAGCGTCTCCTTGGCCTCCTTGAGAATGTCCTCGCGCCAATCGAGCAATTTCACGCGGAAATATTCCCGCTGGCGCTCGCTCATAAACGGCTCGCGGTCGGAGGGCCGGTACCCTATATCGCCCGGCTGCAGGCTTATCTCGCCCTTACCGTTCTTTTCGGGCTTGTCGGCGGCTCGACCGTTCTTGCCCTTTAACGCCTGCATTTCCCGTTTACTCCCGCACACCCCACATTTGCGAGGCCCTCGCGCGGCGGCTTATATCCAACGTCCATGACAGTGACAACATGATTGGGAGGACGGAGCCTCCGGGGCCATTAAGGGGCCGCGAACCCGGCTCCGTACAGGATTGGACATATAATATGTGCTGCCGAGACGCCCGGTTGCGGCGTCGATCGCCGAAATGAGGCAGTTGGGCGGGCTAGGACAGGCCGGCTTTGGCCAATTCGACCGCCACGCGCAGGTCGATCTCGGCCAGGACCTGGTCGAGCCGATCATCGCCCGACCCGTCGTGAAGATCCGTCGCCACCGATTGCAGCCGCAGCATTGTGGCCTGATCCAGCGTCCCGGCCAAAAGCCCGATCTTGACCTCGTCAAGCGCGTCGAGCGCCCGGCGGCCGTGCTTCACCGCCCGACGCCGCCGTTCCACGGGATCTTCGACGCCTTGCAACGCCAGCAGGGCGTCGATACCGCCGACAGTGCGCAGCGCCACCGCCGGACTTTGCGACTTCGGTGCTTCGGTCTGGCCGAGCGAGAAGCCGCCGCCTGACGTCCGGCGCGCCGCTGCGGGCGAGCCCGCCAGTCCGGTCCGGTTCGGTGCCTCAACGCGCATGACGTCATGGTGGGCGTTTATGGTTAATGGCCGGTAAAATCCGGCGGCAAGAATTGCCGGAAATCGGCAAGGAATGCTCGCTGAGCGTTGGCCCGCAGCGGGCGTCTTCCTAGATATCATCATCATTTCAATCTCTTAGACGGACCCTTCGGCTGGCACGCAATTGGCAATGGT
Source organism: Xanthobacteraceae bacterium (assembly GCA_036267435.1). Classification (GTDB taxonomy): domain Bacteria; phylum Pseudomonadota; class Alphaproteobacteria; order Rhizobiales; family Xanthobacteraceae; genus BOG-931. The sequence goes on from DATAWA010000259.1 coordinate 75,658, forward strand.
GAGGGCTGCCCGGCCTCTTGGGGAGCAAGAGATGAATGGGACGTGTCGAACAGCGCTTGCAGCGCTGCTGGTTTTTGTCTCCGCCGCCACTCCGGCGGCGGCGATGTCGCGCATCAAAGACCTCGCCAATATCGAAGGCGTCCGCCAGAACCAGTTGATCGGCTACGGGCTGGTCGTCGGGCTCAACGGCACCGGCGATACGCTCAACAATGCGCCTTTCACCAAGCAATCGCTGCAGGCGATGCTGGAGCGGCTTGGCGTCAATATCCGCGGCCAACAGATTCGCACCGGCAACGTCGCCGCCGTGATGGTCACCGCCGACCTGCCGCCGTTTGCCACCCAAGGCACCCGTATTGATGTGACCGCATCGGCGATGGGCGACGCCAAGAGCCTGGAAGGCGGCACGCTACTCGTCACCCCGCTCCTTGGCGCCGACGGCAACGTCTACGCGGTGGCGCAGGGCTCGCTGTCGATCGGCGGCTTTCAGGCCCAAGGTCAAGCGGCCAGCATTACGCGCGGCGTTCCGACCGTAGGCCGGCTGCCTAACGGCGCCATCATCGAACGCGAGGTGGAATTCGCACTCAACAGCGTCGGACAACTGCGTCTTGCGCTGCGCAATGCGGATTTCACAACGGCGAAGCGGATCGCCGAGGCGGTCAACGACTATATCGGCGCGCCGATTGCCGAGCCGCTCGATCCCTCCACCGTGCAATTGACGCTGCCGAAGAAATTTCCGCAGAATATCGTGCAGCTTCTCACCGAGATCGAGCAGTTGCAGGTCGAGCCCGACGAAGAAGCCAAGATCGTCATCGACGAACGCTCCGGCGTCATTGTCATCGGCCGCGACGTGCGCGTATCCACGGTGGCCGTAGCGCAAGGCAATCTCACCGTTACCATCTCGGAAACGCCGCAAGTCAGTCAGCCGGCGCCGCTGTCGCGCGGCCGCACCGTCACCGTGCCGCGCACCCAGGTCGGCGTCCAGGAAGAAGGCAAGCGGCTCGCCATGGTGCATGAAGGCGTCTCGCTGCAGCAGGTCGTCGATGGATTGAACGCGCTCGGCATCGGGCCGCGCGATCTCATCACCATCCTGCAGGCGATCAAGGCCGCCGGCGCCATCCAAGCCGATATCGAGGTGATGTGATGACGAGCTTGAGCCCCGTCGATCTCTCGACGTCGCTGGCCTCAGTCGGAGACGCCGCCACCAAACAGGCGCAGGCATCGCTCAATGTGAAAGGCAAAGCCAAGCAGGCGGCGCAGAATTTCGAGGCCAATTTCCTTGGCAACATGTTCCAGGAAATGTTCACCGGCATCGACGGAGACGGACCGTTCGGCGGCAGCGGGGCATTGAAGATCTGGCGGTCGTTCATGACCGACCAGATGGCCAAGTCGTTTGCCAAAGCCGGCGGCATCGGCATTGCGCCGATGGTGTACAGCGCCTTGCTCAAGGAACAGGGATTAAAGCCATGACGCCGATCACGACAGTCGCCCAAGCCGAACAGGCGGTCGACGACATGACCGCGTTGATGGAACGGCTCGCAGCCGTGCTGGCGCAGGAGACGCACCTGGTGCATGCCGGCAAGGTCCGCGGCGCCGCAGCGCTCGCCCCGGTCAAGGCCGAACTCGCCGGCCGGCTGTTCGCGGCCGGCGAGAGTTTCAAAGCGAGCGCAAAACTCCTCCAGCGGTCGGCACCAAAACGCTGCGCCGCGCTGTTGCGGCTGCAGGAAAGCTTCCGCGGCATCGTGCAGAAGAACATGATCGTGCTGGCGACGGCACATGCGGTGTCGGAAGGAATCGTGCGCCGGCTATCCGGCGACCTCGCCTGCAAGGCCGCGCCGCAGGTCTATGGCTCGACGGGTCGCACCACGGCGCCCACCGCGAAACACGGCCGGCCGCTCGCGCTCAGCCGCGTGTCTTAGAGCATGATCCGGAAAATGCCTGCCCTCGGACTTGATCCGAGGGTGGATACCGGTTTTCCGAAAAGATCATGCTCCATCAAAAAGTTATAGAGCGCAATCGATTCAACCTAAAACGATTGCGCGCTAGCGGCTTCGATCGCGGCGGCGTGCGCAGGCAGAGCGGCGATGCGCAGCGACGGCTTCAAGCTCGGCGCATAAGCGGTTGACCGGCCCTTCCCAATCACCCATGGCGCTTTGCCGATAGAGCCGCATCGTCGGGTACCAAGGGCTGTCGGTGCGATTGAGCATCCACCTGAAGTCCGGCGAGAAGGGCACCAGCAGCGCCACCGCCTTGGCCATCGCCCCGGCGAGATGCGCGACAGACGTGTCGACGCTGATGACGAGATCGAGCATGGCGATCACCGCGGCGGTATCGGCGAAATCCTCGAATTCGTGGCCGAGCTGAAGAACGCGCTGCTCACGCAGGATCGCTCCGTCCACCTCGCCCACTTCCTTTTGCAGGCTGACGAAATCGACGCCCGATATCGACAGCATTTTGGCCAAGCGATCGAGCGGTATTGAGCGGTTGCGATCATTGGGATGGCCGCGGGTGCCGGCCCAGCAAATTCCGATCCGCAGCCGGCCGGTTTGCGGCAACCGCGCGCGCCATTGGTCGATACGTGGCTGTTGCGCCCGGATATAAGGAACGTTGGCGGGTATGGTCGCAAGGTCGGTGACGAAAGCCAGCGGCAGACTCATCATCGGGCAGTACAGATCGAAATTCGGCAGCGCCTCGCCCTCGGCGATGACCCGGGCGATGCCGGGAACGTCAGCGATGAGGACCGCAAGCGGCCGATGGACACCGACTATGACCTTTGCCCCGCGGGCTGCGAGCAACGGCGCATAGCGGACAAACTGGATGACATCGCCCATGCCTTGTTCGGCGTGCAGAAGGATCGTCTTGCCGCGAGGGTCGGCAGCCCCGAGCCACATCGGCCGCGCGATATTGGGCCGCAACGCGGCAAATTGGCTGCAATGCCAGCGATATTCATACTTCCGCCAGCCGCGATCAAAATCGCCGAGGCACAGCCACACCAGCGCTTCGTTGAAATTAGCGTCGGCATGGTCCGGCTGTCGTGCGGTAACGAAGGCAAATTCGGTCAAAGCCGCGTCGAATTGATTTAAGACCGCGTAGGCGTTGCCGCGATTGACGTAGGCATCATGGCAATCCGGATTGATGCGCAGCGCCGCTGCAAAAGCGACCAGGGACTCGTCGCAGCGCCCCAACCCGACCAGAGCGGTGCCACGTCGGACCAGCGAATCGACGTGGTCCGGCGCCAGGGCGAGCGCTTGATCGTAACTCGCCAGCGCCTCTTCGAGACGCCTGAGCTTAACCAGGGTCTTCCCGCGATTACTCAGGGCGCTGACGCGATCGGCCGGGCCGAGATCGAGCGCTAAAGCACGATCGAAACTCGCCAGCGCCTCTTCACATCGTTCAAGCGCCGCAAGCGCGCAGGCGCGGTTGTGGTGAGCGACCCCGAGACCGGGAGAAAATTCGATGGCACGGTCGAAGCTATGCAACGCCTCCGCAATGCGGCCGAGACTTTGCAGCGCATTGCCGCGATTGTAATGAAGTACGGCATCACCCGCCTGTTGCGCCAAGATCCGATCGAAGTTCGCCAACGCTTCCTCATGCCGCTTGAGCGCGTCGAGGATCACCCCGTGACTAAGCAGCACGTCTGCAGCATTGGGCTTCGCCCGCAGCGCCGCCGCCACCAGCCGCAGCCCTTCCGCGGGTTGACCTTGTTGATTTTTGAGGACGCCGGACAGATGCAGCGCATCGCCGTGACGCGGATCGGCCGCGAGGATTTCGCTATAAATGCGATCGGCCTCGTCGAGCCGGCCGGCGCGGTGCAGCGTCAGCGCCCGCGCGAAGAAGCGGCTGGACCGAGAATGCCGCGCGGTCCGTTGCTTCGTCATGACATCCTTATCCGCAGCATAGTATCTGCGGGAATCGCAGGTCGCTCGATCGCGCCCCTCTTGCCCGAAAACCAGGGTCGGCCATGATGGTTAACGGAGCGTAAAATTGCCTGAGATCGAGACTCTGTTAACTGCGATGGTGCATCAATGGCCGTGCGGACAAAAGGTTGGCGGGACGTCGAAACCCATGAGTATCGGCAGCATCGGCAGTGTCCCGTTCTGGCAGCAGGACCGATCGTTCTGGACCCAGTCGCAAACGTCCTTCTATGCGCAGGATCAGAACTACCTCCAGAATCAGGAGGCTATATCGCAGCAGCAATCCGCGGACGCTTCGCTGTTCTCGTCGATAGGTTCGGCCCAGACCCTCCGGACGACCGGCCTCGCTCAAATCGCCACCCAAGAGGCACAGACCCGCGTCCAAAGTGAAATTGCCGCCGACGAGAAGGCGCTGGCTGCCGCATCCGGCACCAGCTCGACACCGGCCGCACCTACCGGTCCTGCTCCGGCGACTGGAACCGGCACGGTGCCACTGACGACCAGCACCACTTTATCGAGCCTGCGGATTCCCCCGGGCGGCGTCATCACCGTCAGCGACGGAACCAATACGACGGCATACACGTCGACGGGAACGGATACGGTCGCCGATCTGATCGGCGCCATCAACGCCAACGTTGCCGGCAACGCATACGTGACCGCCTCGATCAACGGCAGCGGTAAACTGGTTATCGCCGGCAAGGATATGCAGGAATCGGTCACGATCGGCGGCATCTTCGCGCCGAGCGTCGGCTTCGGCCCGGCCAACCAGAAATTCCAGCCGACCGCGGGCACCGCAGGTTTTTCGAGTGCATCGACCGCCGCGTCATCGAGCGCGACAAGCAGTTCGACCAATTCGTCCGGCGGGAGCTCGAAGAGCACGACGACGGTCCCGTCGCTCGCCTCGGAAAATATCAGCAGTGCCGCAACGATGTTGGGCGACTACGGCGTTGCCGGCAGTCTGGTCAATATGCTGGTCTAATATTTGTCCATTGGTGGCCTGGCCCTTCGGGATCTAGCCTAGACTAGACGCCGGCGAACTGCGACGACAAATCGCCGCTAAACGTCATCGGGCCGACGTGCTGCAACTTGCTGTTCAGATCAGCCCAGATCTCGCCGCCCATATCGGTCCAGCGTTTGCAAAACGCAAAATCCTCGCTCAGATAAGTACCGTCCTCGGCGATCATGCATTCGAACAGCGCGAAACGGTTGTCGCTCGATGTTGTGGCATCGATGGAGTGGTCGCGTTTGAAACGAAGCTTGGGGTAGTTGGCGCACATACGTTGCAGGGCTTCGCGCCGGACCATCAAGAACCCGGTGCCCGCAAAGCGCACTTTGACAAATCCCGCGCGCGCGATCACAGCGTGCGGATCGTCGACTTCAAAGACGTATTTCAGCGCCGCAGCCGCTGCATTTGCGCGGCCGGCATCAATGGTGTCTTTGACCCTGCTCCAATCGAAGCGCTTGATTGGATAGACTGCGGCGCACATGTCCGCCCCGCACTCGATCAAGCGCAGAACCTGCTCCGGTTCGAAGCCAATGTCGGCGTCGACAAACAATAAATGCGTGGCGCTCGGATCGTCGAGGAATTGCGCAATCAGGCTTGCCCTTGCCCGCGTAATCAGCGCGTCGCCGTCCTTGAACAAGACTTTCAGATTAAGGCCGCGATAGGCCTTGAGGCGGCTCTGCAGCTTGAATAGTGACGCTGCATAGACGACGGAAACCTGACCGCCGAAGCACGGCGTAGCCACGACAAGATTCACGACTGGCGCCGATGGCGCGATCGACGGCGACGAGGTGGCGGCGCCCGATGGCGCGGTCGCAGGTTTGGCCGGTTGCGCGGGGTTCTGCTCCGTTATCGCGAAGCTGGCGTCGGCCGCGGGCCCCGGGCCGATTTTTGGACCTTTGGACTTCGGGGACTTGGTTCTCGCTGGAGGCATCACGAGGGTCCGGCTCGTTCATCGTGGTGGCGGGTGACCGGAAAACGGTTCCCGATCGGCAAGCGCGCACAGGCGCACTCTCAATTCATGGTTAACCAATAGCAAACAGAAATGGTTAACGGCGCCTTAAGCAACCGCGCAAGTTCCCCTAAATAGATGAAAAGCCTTATGGCGCAGCCATGGCGATCACGACCTGGACGATAGTGCCGCAAACCTAGATCAATTTCAAAAAAACGCAGATTTACACGTCTTTAAGTCGATTAAGGCAAACCTACGGCCAGCCGATCGGTTCGATCGGAAACTGCACTCGCTGGTACGCCACGTACTGCAAGTGCAAGCCAGTACGGCCTGTAACCAGAAGGGTACCACTATGTCTGACATCACCTTATCATCGGGCATTCGGCAGAACTTGCTGTCCTTGCAGCAAACGTCTGCCGATTTGACCACCACGCAGGAAGCGCTTTCGACCGGCAAGTCTGTCAATTCCGCCGCCGACAATCCGAGCGCGTACTTCACCTCGCAGAATCTGACCAACAATGCCAACCAGCTAAGCGCATTGCTCGACCAGATCGGCCAAGGTCAGCAGACGATCAACGCGGCCACCGACGGCCTCACCGGCTTGACCAGCCTGCTCCAGCAGGCGCTGTCGACCGCGCAACAGGCGCAGCAGGCGGCAACCGGCACCCTGACCTACACTCCCATCACGGGAACGGCGTCGATCGGGGCCGACTCAACCCAAGCCACCAGCAACACCTTCTCGACCACCGGCCTGACTGCCGCCACGCTGTCCACGAGTTCGACCACTGACGCCGATCTCACTGGCCTGACCGTCGGCAACACGCTGGTTTTCCAGGTTGGCAGCGGCACCGCCGTCACGGCGACCTTCGGCGCGTCCGACAGCGGCGCGACCTTTGTCACCACCGCGCACCTTCAGTCGTATCTGCAAACACAGCTTGGCACCCAGGCCACGGTGACCGATAGCGGCAGCGCCTTCTCGGTGACCAGCAATAGCGTCGGAAGCAACGTCGCAGCCGTCACCGGCACAGGCGCGGCGGGAGCCACTTTCAGCGCCCCCACGACTGGAGCCGCTGGCAGCACCTTGACCCTCACGGACCAAGGAGGTGCCACCTCGACATTGTACTACGTTGCTAGCGATACCAACGCCAACGCCCAGGCGAATGGCACGTTCTCGGACTTGGCAACCTTGGTACTCGCTGCGAACGCCGCCAGCAATACCGACGGCGAGATCACAGCGAGCTCGACCAATGGCGGCACCACGCTCACTTTGGCCAGCACCACCGGCAACGCGATCACCGTCGGCGGAGCTGTCGGCACCAACTTGGGCTTTAATTCCACCGCCTATAACGACAACTACAACGCGTCGCTGGCCACCGCCGTCGGCGCGAACGATACGTTGACGGTGCAGATCGGCACCAACGCGGCTCATACCCTCACCTTTGGAACGGGCACGGGTCAAATCTCGACCCTCGCCGGCCTCAACACCGCACTGGCCGGCTTTGGCGACGTCACCGCCGCAGTTACCGGCGGAAAGCTGACACTGACTCCGACCAGCACCGGGACGGTCACGGTCGGCGGTTCGGCGGTTTCCACGTTTGGCATCGCCACGTCAACGACTCCGGTGGCTACCGTGGTAACTCCGAACTCGACCCGGGCCACGCTACAGGCCAACTTCAACGGCCTGCTGGCCCAGATCAATCAGCTCGCCGGTGACTCCTCCTACAACGGCGTCAACCTGCTCGCCGGCGACAATCTGACAGTCGACTTCAACCAAAGCGGATCGAGCAGCCTGACCATCGCCGGCGTGAACGACGATGCCACAGGGCTGGGCCTCAGCACGCTCAGTAACAGCGAGTTTCAGGATAACACTCAGATCAATACGATCGTGAGCAACCTGAACGCCGCAATCTCGACCGTGCAGACCCAGACCGAGACGTTCGGCACCAATTCGGGCGTCATCGGCACCCGTCAAACGTTCGAAACCGCGCTGATCAACACGCTGCAAACCGGCGCCAGCAACCTGGTGGCGGCGGATCAGAACCAGGAAAGCGCCAACCTGCTCACCGAGCAGACCCAGCAGCAGCTTGAAATCTCCGCACTGTCCATCGCCAACCAGGCGAACCAGTCGGTGCTCAAGTTGTTCGGCTAAAACTCTTCTGGTACAGGCCTATGGTGAAGGCGGCGGGGCGAAAGCTCCGCCGTCTTCTTTTTGAGGGCAAGAGCGAACGAAACGGGCTTAAGCAGGACAGGAAATCACAGGCAGGGCGGCCTTACGCCAACGATCACGCGGCCAGCGGCATGTCCAATCGGAGCCGAGCACATAGATGCGGGATGCGAGTCACGTCCATCTTGGTGGCGAGTATCCGCAAACAAAACAGCTCTTCTTTTGTCGCGATTTTAAAATCGGCAAATTCGCGTCGCCCGTCTTCGAGATCCGCGTCCGTTAGCTCCGCTTCGAACAAATCAAGCCAATCCGACCCTGCCGAATTGCCGCCCGCGCCCTCATGAAAAGCCACTTTCTGGCGATCGCGAATGAACTTCGGCAGATCTGAAGGATACAAGTCATAGAGTGCGCGCAACGGCGCCTTTCCGACCGGTGCACCGTCCGTTTGTTTGACCAAATCCGACACATCGAGCTCGCTCGCATAGCTAACGACGGACTGATCGAGGAAAGGCTCGCGTATTTCGAGCTGGAATTGCATTGAACAACGGTCGACCCTCTGAAGGTTCGCTCGATGCATCATGCTCAAACATTGCTTCTGCACATAGCGGCCCACGCTGTTTGATTTCATGAAAGCATATTCGAGCGGCGAGTAACCCGCAAACAACTCGTCCGCGCCTTCGCCGCATAATGCGACGCGGAATCCGTCTTGATGAATTCGCTGTGAGACGAGATAGGTGTGAAGGCCTGAACGAATTACCGCCGGTTCGAATGCTTCCACGGCATTGACGACGGTCTTGATGAGCGACAGCGTCTTGGCGCCGTGCGCTTCGATGGGTACCTCGCGTAGATCGAGTCCGCTCTCCTCAGCATACCGCTTGGCGTAGACGTGATCGGGCGCGTTGCGTCCAACGGCTATGTAACCGGGAATATCTGGACGGAATCGTCGTGCATAATGCATGACGAGCGTGCTATCAATGCCGCCGCTAAATAATGCCGCGACCGGAAGGTCGGACGGCATACGAATGCGGACAGCTTCCGACAGAATGCGGTCCAGCTTCCGCGGCGAATCGGAGCTCAAAACCGTCGGCGATGGCAGGTCGTAATGCCGTCCGCAAAAGTTACTGGTCAAGGTGTGGCCGGGCGGCAGCAGTACCACCTCGTCGCTTTCAGTCGCTTCCAGCAACGGCTGGATCTCCGAGCAGAACAAAATGCCCTTGGGCGACAGCGTCAGATAGAGTGGCTTCACCCCGAAAGGGTCGCGCGCAGCAAGAAAATCGCCGGACGCCGTATCGACCGCAACGAAAGCATACATCCCTGACAGCCGCTTAATGCCCGCTGTACCCCAGGCCCTGAGCACGTTTGCGATGACTTCGGTGTCGCATTCCGTGCGGAAGCGCACGCCGAGCGTTTCTAATTCCCGGCGTAACTCGACGTGATTGTAGATTTCGCCATTAAAGGAGACGAGAAAACGTTCATCGAATGATGCTTGCGGCTGGACGCCATGGGCCGCATCCACAATCCGCAGACGACGTGTGCACATTGCGACGTTATTTCCGATCATGACGAGTGGATCGGTAACGTCTCCTCGATGCAGCATGCCCGAAATTAAACGCTGGACTGCCGAATCGGCGCCATCCCAATTGATGGCAACCGCTATACCACACATAAACTCTCGCCCCCGAGATACCGAGGACTGAAGCGTAAATTGTTATGGTTAACAGGCGGTTCTAATCCGCCAAAAAGCGCGGCGCCTTATCAATAATCGGATGTTAATAGAGCGGCTCTACATACTCAGGTAAACGTGGAAGCTAGTTGAGTACGAAGTGGGCATGCCGAAAATGAACAACGCCAGCAGAGCGTACGCGAAGACGGCCATCGAAACGGCCTCCCCCCGTGAGCTTGAGGCGAATTTGCTGTTGCAAGCCGCCGCGAAATTGCAGTCAATCCATGATTCCTGGACCGACAAGCCGGTCGGGCTTAACGATGCGCTCATCTACAATCGCCGGCTATGGACCGTATTTCTTGATGCCGTAACGGCGGAGAGCAACAAGTTGCCGGCCACGGTGCGAAAAAATCTGACCAGACTGGGAATATATGTCATGGCCGAGACGTTTGCGCTGATGACCAAGCCAACGCCGGATCATTTGAAATCGATCATCAACATCAATCGCGGCCTGGCTGCCGGGCTGCGCGCCAAAGCCTAGCCTGGAGAGCCGCTCGGCCAGCAATTTCGCTCAAGCGCCGCACGGCGAGCGGAAATAATTTGTTTACCATGATTTTCTAGGGTGCGAGCTGGCCTCCGCGGCGCGGCGTTCGCTGCCATTGGGACAGTGCAATGAAGGACACGGCCGATTTGATTGCCGGCGACGAGCTCAAGGCGGCTGCGCTGAGCTACATAGGCGAGACCAAAGCCAAGATTGAAGGCGAGCAAAAAGGTCTCCGCAGCATCTTCGACAGCTGGCTGCAGCGCGTCCTCGCCCAACTGATCAGTTTCGATCCAAGCCGCGCCTGGGAGGACAGCGTACGCGAGCATGCACTGCGTTCACCTGCGCAGGGCCGGAACCTGCAGTGGGATTTACAGCGCTTGCGGCTCTTTCTCGACCGGTGGCGGCAGGGACGCTTCGTCGATTATATGCAGCGCATGCGATCGGGCGCCCATTATCATCCCCGTTTTGGCACGGAATTCGATGCCGATGTGATCCTGACTTGCCAGGGCGCGCCGTCGCTGATGCGTTGGCGGGGCATTCCCTTGATGAAGAACGTGTTCGACTTCGCCATGTACCCGGCGCTACTCGCTGAGCTTCGCCCGGGCACTGTCTTCGAGGTCGGGTCCGGTTTGGGCGCGAGCGCCCTTTGGTTCGCCGACAACCTCGAATTCTGCGGCGTCAACGCCAGCGTTTATTCGGTTGACCGAACGAAGCCGGCCATCGCGCACCGGCGCGTCCAATTCTTCCAAGGCGATTGCTCGGATCCGGCGGGTCTGTTCGATCCGGCGATCGTCAAAACAGCACCGCATCCGTGGCTGGTCGTCGAAGACGCGCATCACAATGTCGGCGGTGTGCTGGAGCACTTCCACCCGTATCTTGCGGCCGGCGACTATCTCGTGGTCGAAGACAGCGATGTGAAGCGCGATGTGCTGCGGCGCTTTGTCGGCGCCCATCCGGGCGCCTATCTGGTGGACACGCGCTTTACCGATAATTTCGGGCGCAACGCGACCTGCGCCGCCGACTCGATCTTTATCAGAACGAAGACGGCCGGATAGGCGCTTTCGCGATCAACCGCTGACCGGCCCGAGGAAATTGACCAGGCTTAACTGCGCAAGCCGCGCCGAAACCGACATCGACGCCGACAGATTGTTCTGCAGCGTAAGAATATCTTCGCCGATCTGGTTCTGATTCACGCCGTCGATGTTCTGCATCATATCCTGCAGCGTGCTCTGCGTTTGCGTGTTCAGCGTTGAGGCGTTGCTGACCGTCGTCTGCGCGTTCGCAAGATCGGCCTCGATATCGCCAATCTGTTGCGTGCCCGGTTGGCCAGCGAGATTGGCCGCGACGTCGGTACTCAAGGTCTGATAACTTTCCTGCGCGTTAGGGTCGCTCGACGAATAGGTCGTGACGGCCAGCACCGCGACGTTCGCGACGAGGGTGGTGAGCGCCTGCTCGTTGGCGCGCATGCCGTAGTCGATCGTCATCAACGGTCCAACCTGCGCGGTGGCGGTCTGCAGCGCCGGCGTCGCACTGTTTTCGCCGGTATACCAGAACACCGTATTGGCCGGCGTGCCGTCGACCAAGGCCGTCGAAGTATCGGGCGGCGAACCGTTGACGCGCTGCGGCGGATCTCCGAAGAAGTTGTTGGCGGCTGCCATGGCGGAGGCGGCCGGCAGCGCCGTTTGCGCGAGACCGCCAATCGCCGACGTCAGCGCCGTTTGCAAATTGCCGGCTGTGATCGACGGCGACGGGTCGATGGTGAATTGATTGGCGCCCGGCGGCGAATTTGTCGTGGCTTGCAGTGAAATGGTTTGGGTCGATCCGTCGGGCAGCGTGAGCTGGAATTGGATGCTGTCGCCATTGCTCGGGTCAGACGGCAGATTGATCGTAATTGCCGGCGGGGAACCCGAGGGCCCGGTCGCCGTCGCGCCGGTCAAACTGGAATCGACCCCCGAAAGCTGGAAGCCGAACGGCGTGCCGTCCTGGCTCAGCGTAACCGTGGAGCCCGATGTGGTGGCGCTCAGGTGCCCCAGGCCGGTGGCGCCGAGATCAGCCTGTTGACGCTCCGAGATCACCTGCGTCAGCCCGGCCTGCGCACCGTTGCCGTTGAGAATGTCGGACTCGCTCGCCACGGATGGCTGGTTCGAGGCGCTGCCGGAGAAAATATAATTGTCACCGACCTGACTATTGAGCAGCGACAAGATGTTGCCGAGCTGGCCGGCTGCACCGGCCTGCGTGGTCGTCTGACCGCTGGCGTTGAGCGTGAATCCGCTTTGCCCGCCAATGGTCTGCTGGATCGCATTACTGGCGCCGTCGAGCTGGCTCAGCACCGACTGCGCGACGGTCAATGTGGTTCCGACCATCTGCGCGGTGGCGCTATAGCCATTGATGGCAGCGAGTTGGCCGTTAAGCGACAGCGCCACCCCGGCCTGGCTTTGCAGGTCGGAATAGGTTTGCGCCGCCTGGCCGCTGCCGAGTTCTTGCGCCAGCGTATTGAGCTGGTTCATCATACTTGTCTGCGACGCAATATTGGCGCCGGTGATCGATCCGGGTCCGGTGATGCTCATTACGATACCGCCTGTAAGAGGGCAGACATCATCTGCTGGATCGTCGTCATCACCCGGGCGTTAGCGCCGTAGGCATTTTGCAGCGCGATCAGATTCGACATTTCGGTGTCGATATTGACGCCCGACTCATCGGTGAAGCGCTGCTGCAAGGCGGTGAGAACGGTATCTTGGCCCTGTTGCAGATTGCTGGCCGCGTTCGCGGCCTGCGACTGCTGGCTGACCACCGCGCTCATATATTGCGACAGCGTACCGTTATACGGCGCCGCCGATGTGCCAAGCCCCGTCGCCGGCGAATAACTCAGCGTCGCCTGAGTCATCTGAGCGAGCAAAAAATTCGGCCGGGTCGAATCTCCGGTTGCAGTACCCGCCGCATAGGAGACAAGGCTCGATGGCGAGGCGACCAGCGCCGGATTGACTTCGATCGCGCCGGCGAGCCCGGTTGTTTGCGAGCCGCCCGAGGTGATCGCACCGGTAATCGGCGCGGTGCCGTCGGTAAAAAACGGCAGTTGCGTGCTACCGCTCTGCAAAGACGTTACCGTCGTCGTCGCCGACATCGCATTGACGACATTGCCGGCGCCATTGTTGAGCACTTGGAGGACGGTGCCGGACGGATTGGAAAACTGCAGATTGGCGCCAAGCGCGGAATTGAGCTGCGACACCACGGCGCTCATACCCGCGGCGAAGTTGACACCGATCACCGGATTGGTCGCATTGGCCGGTTGGGCCGGCAATGCGCCGCCGGCGCCGAGCGCGACGATGGTGACGGTGTGCTGCGCGTTCTGTGCGTCGGTATAGGTGAGCTGCACCGTATTGCCCGGCAGCACATTGCTGGCATCCGTGGCAAAGCCGGCCTGCGATCCCGCCGTCACGGCGGTGCCTGCGGCGGTCTGGTTCGACAAGGCTTGCGACATCTGGTTCGCCATCTCGTCGAGCTGGGTTTGCGCTTGCGGCAGGATCTTGTCGCGCATCTGCACATAGGCGCCGATCTGTCCCGACTGTATCGCATTCGTGGCGATGAGGTCGGTCGTCGCTCCGCTCGGCGACGTCAGCGTGATCGTGCCGGCGCTGTCCTGACTGGGATCGGCGCTCCATTGCGATGCCGCCGACAGCGAGCCGACGTCGCCGAACGAAAGCTGCGAGGCTTGCCCATTGGCGACCAATTGCTGGCCATTGCCGGTGTAGATCGAGACCTGATTATCGGCGCCTTGGCTCACCGTTACGTTCATCAGCTGCGAGAGCTGGGTAATGTCCTGATCGCGCTGATCCTCGAGCGAGGCCGTGGCGCTGTCGGACGTCGCGGAGACCAACTGCGAATTGATCTGGGCGATGTTCTGCAGCATCGAGTTGGCGCTTTGAACGCCGCTTGAGATGCCCTGCTCAGCCTGCGTGCGCAGCTGTTGGATCGTCGCGGTCATCGCATTGAGGTTTTGCGTCAGACCCTGGGCGGCGCTGATTGCGGCGCTCTGCGCCGAATAAGAGCTCGGGCTGGTCGCCAGCGATTGCAATGCAGTCGTGAAATTATCGAAGATGGCGTCGAACGACGTCGACGACCCCGGCGTGCCGTAGATCTGCTGGATCTGCTGGTAGAGCTGCGACGTCGTGTCGGCGTAGGAATCGCCGGAGGTTTCGGTCCACAACTGGCTCTGCAGAAGCGTATTCAAGTTACGGTTGATGCCGGTGACGTCGACGCTGGTGCCCGGCTGGCCGACGACCGCAAATTCCTGCTGACTAAGACTCTCGTCGACATAGCCAGGCGTGTTGGCATTCGCCACATTGCCGGCGATCACCGACAAGGCCTGCTGTGTGGTATTGACGCCCGCTACTGCGACCGACAGCGCCTGGTTGATGCTCATGACGGCGGTCCAAGCGTCTCGCGATTCGAGAACAAAACGCCGGCTGTCCTCACCGGGCTATCCCACCGAAACCGATCACTGGAGCACTTGTAACAAGCTCTGGATCATCTGATCGGCCGTCGACATCACGCGCGCGTTCGCCGAATAGGCCTGTTGCGCCACGATCAGATTGCTGAATTGCGTGGAGATATCGACGTTCGAGGATTCAAGCGAGCTGCCGACGATCTTGCCGGTGGCGCTGTAGATCGGCGGCCCTGAATCGGCCGTGGCCGCATAGGCACCGCCATTGAGCGCCTCCAGCGAATCCTCGCCGTTGAACGTCGCCAGCGTAATCTGCGCCAATGGAATGGTCTGGCCGTTGGAGAACGAGCCCACCACGCGGTTTTGGCTGTCGACCGAGACCGATTGCAGCTGCCCGGCGGCGAAGCCGTTCTGTTGCAGCTGGGTAACCTGCGGCGTCCCGCTCGAATTGGCAAACTGTGTCAGCCCGTCGGTGCCGAAATTGAGCTCGACATTGCTCAACGTGTCGCCGTTGACGGTGAGGCTCGGAATGTTGAAGGCACTGGAAGTCGGCTGGATGAGCTGACCGCTCGAGTTGAAGACGAAGTTCTCGCCGACATTCTGCCAGGCCGATTGCGTGCCGGTGGCGTTTGAATTGGTCTGATAGTATAGATTCCAGGTGCTTTGACCGGAGCTGTTGGTCAATTGCGCCCAACGGAATTGGATATTGAGCGGGTTGCCCTCGCTATCGTAGGCGGTGATCGAGCCGCCGGAGACCGACTGGTTGGTGAACGTCGTCAGATCGCTGCCGATCACCGTGCCGTTGCCGGGAGAAGCGCTCGGAGTTTGAATGCCGAACGCCGATGGCGAAGCCGTCCCACCCACCGAGAGCGTTGCCGTCGGATCGCTCGCCAAGAGGCTGACGTCGCCGTTTGAGGTATCCACCGAGCCAATCACGCCGGTGAGACCTTGAACGGCGGTCTGCAATTGCGCGAGCGTCGCGACATCGCCCGCACCGGTGCCGAAGGTAATGGTCTGCGGCGATCCGCCGCCAACCGAGACGGTCAACGTTTTCCCGCTCAACCCCTGAGTCAGCAGATTGGTCGCCTGAAAGGTATTGTTTGAAGCGCCAAAGCCGAGATCCGCTGCATCGCTGGCGCCGGAACCGCTGATCGAAACCGTGGCGGTGTCGTTATTCCCGGTCAATACCAGACTGCCTGAGCTGAGCGTGGCGGTGACCGCCGCATTGCCCGAGGTGCCGGAATTGACCGCGTTGATCAGGTCGCCGACAGTGCTGGTGTTCGTCACCGTATAGTCCGTCGTATCGGTGCCGTCACCGACGGAGATTACATCGCCCGAACTCATACCGAGCGAGGTCAGCGTGGTGGCGTCGGTAAGGCTGTTCACGGTGCCTGTGCCGACCGCTGCCGCATCGGGCAACAATGTCGCGCCGGTACCGATGATCTCCGATCCCGCGAGCGGATCGTTGGCAAAATCGCTGGGAACGATCGTTCCGGATGTCGGCGTGCTCGGCAGATTGGCCTCGTAGGTGACCGAGGTGGTCTCCTGCGCCGGAATGAAATTATTCTGGAACTGCAGCACCTGCGGGACGCTGCCTTCGGGATTGCCCGTGGTCGCGTTGACCGGGATGCCCATCAGATAATAGCCGGCGCCGTTGACCAGATTGCCGCTGGAATTCAATTGAAAATCGCCGGCGCGCGTAAAGTCGGTGACGCCGGAGAAAACCGGCTGGTTGTCGGTGAAGCCCGTCGGTTGAGCGACGACGAAGAAACCGTCGCCGTTGATCGCCATGTCGGTGGACACCGATGTGCTCTGGATCGTACCACCGACCGTGTTGGTCGACACCGAATTCGCGATCACGCCGTCGGCGGTCTGCTGGTTCTGCGTGGCGGCGGATACCAGGTCCTGAAAAGTGGTGTCGGTTTCCTTATAGCCGGTCGTTTGTGAGTTTGCGATGTTGCCGGAAATATTCTGCAGAGCGAAGGATTGCGACTGTAGACCAGCCACTGCGGTGGTCAACGCATCGAAGATACCCATGACTTCTCTCCAACTCGATCTCAACGCGACAGCGGCACACAACCGCACGCGACTGCAGTGGCAGCAAGCGGCATGCCACAATTTTTTTCTTGCAATATCAACTACTTATAGGAGAAGTCCCGATCCTTGCCGGTCCAGTTCTGCCGCTCTGCGGGCAAAAATTGCCGGGCATGGTCCCCTTGTGCCATCAGTGGCCCGTCACTTTCCGCAGAGACATTGAGTGAAATCGCATGCGCTTTGAAGGTACCGGCTCCTACGTTGCCACCGACGATCTCAAGATCGCGGTCAATGCCGCAATCGCGCTGGAACGGCCGCTGTTGGTCAAGGGCGAGCCGGGCACCGGCAAGACGGTGCTGGCGATCGAGATCGCCAAAGCGCTCTCGGCGCCGTTGATCGAGTGGCATATCAAGTCGACCACCAAGGCGATGCAGGGCCTGTACGAATATGATGCGGTCACGCGCCTGCGCGACAGCCAGCTTGGCGACGCGCGCGTAAAGGACATCCGCAACTACATCAAGCGCGGAAAATTATGGGAAGCATTCGTCGCCGACGAGCGTCCCGTCCTGCTGATCGACGAGATCGACAAGGCCGACATCGAATTCCCCAACGATCTTCTGCAAGAGCTCGATCGCATGGAGTTTTTCGTCTACGAAACCGGCGAGACCGTCCATGCCCGCCGCCGTCCGATCGTCGTCATCACCTCGAACAACGAAAAGGAACTTCCCGACGCGTTTTTGCGGCGTTGTTTCTTTCATTACATCCGCTTCCCCGATCCGGACACCATGCATGCCATTGTCGAGGTGCATTTCCCCGGCATCAAGCAACGCCTGGTCGCCGAAGCGCTGAAGCTGTTCTACGAGATCCGCGACGTGCCCGGGATGAAGAAGAAGCCTTCGACGTCCGAGTTGCTCGACTGGCTGAAGCTTTTGATGGTCGAAGATATCTCGGTCGAGACGCTGCGCGAGCGCGATCCGAAACGGCTCATTCCGCCGCTGCACGGCGCGCTCATCAAGAACGAGCAGGATGTGCACCTGTTCGAGCGGCTCGCCTTTATGACGCGGCGCGAAGGGCGGTAGCCTTTACCACAGCGGGTGCATGTTGAACGAATAGGTCGCGCCGAGACCGTAAATGAATTGATTCGGCGAGCCGCGTTGCGTCACCAAGGGCGAATCGGCGGCCGATCCGGTCAGCCGCTGATATTCGACAAAGGCATGAGCGGTCCAGGTTTGGTTGAATGTGTATTGCAGCTGCGTGCCGGCGCCGTAGGAGTAAAGCCCGCCGCCGGCATTGTAGGCGCTCAAAGGCGCCAAGGTTGGCTGAGCAGCGTTGGCGGCGATAGCTTGCGCCGTCGTGATGCTAAAATACGGCGATGTCGCTGCCGCCGTCTGTACCGTCATGCGCGGGCCGGCAGACAGCGTCCACTGCCCGATCGGCACGACCGCATCCAAGAACACGTCACCAGTCACGCCGGTTTCGCCGCCAATCCCTTGGCGGGCCTCGCCGCGCAGCCGCAGCCATGGCAACGGCCAGAAATTGGCGAAAGCGCCGACCTGCGCCGCGTAATCGACGTCGGCTAGGCCGTTGGTCTCCGCGTAATCCGACGCCTTGCGCTCGTTAACGAATTGCACTGCGGGACCCATTTG
>DATAWA010000260.1:0-28681 GCA_036267435.1 Xanthobacteraceae bacterium
GAAGCTGATATCGTATTCCCGACCGGCCCCGGAAATATCGAGCACCATTCCAACATGACGCGGGCACTGAAGCGGGTGATGAAGGCGGGCGGCCTCGTGAAGCGGAACGGCAAGCCTAAATATGGCCTGCACAGCCTCCGGCATTTCTTCGCGTCATGGTGCATCAATCCTCTAGATCGCGGCGGCCGCCAGCTAACGCCGAAGGAGGTTCAGACCTTGATGGGGCATTCGTCGATCATGATCACGCTCGACATCTACGGCCACTTGTTCCCGAGCGGCAGCGACCGCAGCGAACTGGAAGCGTCATCGCGGGCGCTTTTGGGCTGAGTGCAACCTATTTGCAACCTGACGGCAGTTTCATCAATAAAAACAACACTAAAAGGTGGACTGTAAATCCGCTGGCTTACGCCTTCGTAGGTTCGAGTCCGACCTCTCCCACCATCCGCCTTCGCTTCGCTATGGCGTGATTGATTTTGCCGCAGCAGGGCAAGCGAAGGCGGATGCCACGCCGTAGCGAAGCGGAGGCGGGCCTTCGTATGCACCACGTCTATATGTTGCGAAGCGAATCTCACCTTGACCGATTTTACGTCGGCGTAACCGCCGATTGGCAGCGTCGCCTCGAAGAACACCATTCCGGGAAGTCAATCCACACGAATAAGTACCGTCCCTGGAAAGTTGTGACATACGTCGCCTTTTCTGACCGGCAAAAAGCAGAGAAGTTTGAACTCTATCTAGAGTCGGGATCGGGCAGATCGTTTGCAAAGAAACACTTTTGAAATCCCTGACGGGCACGGTCTTCCGCGATGGTTTGGCCCGCGACCTCACGGTGAACAAATCGTCGCTAAATCGCCCGCAATTTTACGCGCAATTCGCGGCCACAAAGGGGCGAATAAACCTTATTTTTAGCGTGTTATTTAAACTGATCTTAGACCCTGACGCTTAGGGTGACGCCATACGACGGGAAAACAGGGCCCGTCGATCAAAACAAGTTTGAGTTGGGAAAGGCGTCACAATGAAAGCCGTCGTCAAGACGGTCGAGCCCGCCGATCGTGAGGCGCGCTTCGACCATATCCGGCCGCATTATCTCGAGGCGCTGACCTTGGTCGAGCGTCTGCATCGGCGTCTGCTCGACGTCATCAAGGACGAGTTCGATCGCAAGGGCCGCGCCGACATCAATTCGGTGCAGGCGTTGCTGCTCTACAATATCGGCGACAAGGAGCTGACCGCGGGCGAATTGCGCACGCGCGGCTATTATCTCGGCTCCAACGTCTCCTACAATCTGAAGAAGCTCGTCGAGATGGGCTTCCTCGATCACCAGCGCTCGCGGGTCGACCGCCGCTCGGTGCGCATCAAGCTCACCGACAAGGGCCGCGAGGTCCGCGACACCGTCGACGCGCTTTATCAGAAGCACGTGCGCACGGTCGAGCAGGTCGGCGGCATCAATGCCGACGAGTTCTCGGTGCTCAACAAGGCGCTGCACCGGCTCGAGCGGTTCTGGACCGATCAAATCCTGTACCGGCTGTAAGAGCATGATCCCGAAAACGAGGCTCCGGTTTTCGGGAGAGATCATGTTCCGCTAAAACACGCTCGGTTTCGTTCACCAGCGGTTTTCCGTCGTACTGGTGTAACTTTAGCCCCGGCGCAAATGCCGGGGCTTTTTTGCTGCCGAAAATTCTCGAATGCTTACGCGGGCGCGGCCGGAGCGCCTGCGAGTTGTTTGGTCGCTGGGCTCCGGTGCGCCGCGTAGTGTCGTGCGAGCGAGGCGCAGACCATGAGTTGAATCTGATGGAACACCATCAGTGGAATAATGATAAGCCCGACATTCCCGGCGAACAGCACGGTTGCTATCGGCAGGCCGCTGGCGAGGCTTTTCTTCGAGCCGCAGAAAACGATGGTGATTTCGTCGGCGCGCGAAAAACCGAGTTGCCTGCTGCCATAGGTCAGGATGGTCATCACGGCCGCCAGCAGCGCGGCATCGGCGAGAGCGACGCGGAACAGTTCGGCCGCATCGATATGATGCCAGATGCCGTTGACGACGCCCTCGCTGAAGGCCGCATAGACGATGAGCAGGATCGAGCCATAATCCACGCATTTGAGCGCGCGCGGATTGCGCGTGACAAAGGCGCCGAGCCATGGCCGCGACAGCTGTCCCGCCACGAATGGCAGCAGGAGCTGCGCGACGATGGCAAAAACCGAGCGCGCAGAGAGGTCGGCGCCGTGGCCGGTGAGCAGGAAGCCGGCGATCAGAGGGGTCAGGAAAACGCCCAGAAGATTCGATGCGGAGGCGCTGCACAAAGCCGCCGCCACGTTGCCGCCGGCCACCGACGTGAAGGCGATCGAGGCCTGCACCGTCGAGGGCAGGGTGGTGAGCAGGATCAGCCCGGCCCAAAGCGGCGCGGGAAGAAAACTTGGGATCAGGGCGTGCGCGGACAATCCGAGCAGCGGAAACACCACAAACGTGCTCAGGAAGATCACGGCGTGCAGTCGCCACTGCCGCGCCCCCAGAAATGCGGCTTCGGGCGAAAGCCGCGCGCCGTGCATGAAGAAGAGTAGCGCGATGGCGGCCTTGGTGAGCCAGCCGGCGGCCACCGCCGCCTCACCGCGCGCCGGCTCCAGCGAGGCGAATGCCACAGTCAGCAAAATGGCGGCGAGGAACCCGTCGATGCGTGACCAGAGAGAGCGGAATCCCGTCATAGAAGCCTCACTTCGCGACGCCTGCCCTCTGATATCAGCTAAGGCCTCTCATTGTGAATACCGCTTACCAATGTTACGGTAATCGTAAATCATGATGAGCGTGCCATGCTTGATCCTGTCTTGCTTCAGACTTTCCTGGCGATCGCCCAGACCCGGAGTTTCACCCAGGCGGCCGCGCGCCTCGGCTTGCGTCAGTCGACGGTCAGCCAGCACATCCGCAAGCTCGAGGAAGAGGCGGGGCGCCGGCTGTTCGTCCGCGATACCCACTCGGTGACGCCGACCGCCGACGGCGAGGCCATGATCGAGTTCGCCCGGGGAATCCTCGCGGCCAACGAACGGGCTGAGCGCTATTTCGCCGGTTCTCAGTTGCGCGGCCGGCTGCGGTTCGGCGCATCGGAGGATTTCGTGGCGTCGCTATTGCCGGCGGTGCTGCGGGAGTTTGTCCGCACGCATCCGCTGGTCGAATTCGAGCTCACCGTCGGCATGAGCGGCGAACTCAACGAGAAACTGGAGCGTGGCGAGCTTGACCTCGTTTGCGGCAAACGCCGTCCCGGCGACGACCGCGGCCGTGTGGTCTGGCGCGATCGATTGGTCTGGGTGGCCGGCGATGGGCGAAGACTCGATCCTTCAATGCCTGTGCCGCTTATTCTGTATTCACCGCCCAGCATCATGCGCGAGATCGCTCTCGCCGCGCTGGAGCGGAGCGGTCGTGCCTGGCGCATCGCCTGCACGAGCGGCAGCTTGAGCGGACTGCGCGCCGCGGCCCTCGCCGGGCTCGGCGTCACGGTTGTCCCGGAAGGCCTGATCCCGGCGGGGCTTGTCGAACTCCCAAGCGGTCACGGGCTGCCCGATCTCGGCTCGGTCGAATTCGTTCTGCTCGGCGCCGGCAAAACCTTGCGCGGACCTGCCGCCGAATTGGCGGACGCTATCCTCGCGAGCGGCATTCGCGTGTAGCGGCAGTCCGGTCTCCACCGCTTTCTTGTTGAATGCCTCTTTATCAGAAAGCGACCTAAATCATGCCGGCGAGACTTTTAAACCAGCTGAGAACCGGAAACGGCGTGAAGTACTGCAACAGGAGCGCCGCGCCGACAATGACGACAATGTAGCTGACAACGCCGTGTACGATGCGCTCCCACAGCGGCGGGTACGGCGGCCGGTTGTCGGGCGGCCAGGCGAAGGTTGCTTCCCATTGCTCCTGCGGAATATCGACCGGTCTGATCCGCTCGAGCGGCAGCCAGGCGCGATAGGCCTCGATGCCGCGCTCGTGCGCGATGGAGTTGCGCAGCCAAAAAGCATTGCTCCAGCCGACAAAATCGACAATGCGGCGGATCAGGAAACGCAGCACTGCCAGGACCAAGAGGCAGATGAGGTAGACGTAGCCAATCATCAGGCCGGCCGAGAGCACAGATCGGGTGAAGGACTTCACGGTGAACAGCTGCGAAATCAGTTGCACGCTGTCCTCGGTGAGCTTGTCGAGCCCGTCGAACAGCTTGCCCTGAAGCGTGTTGTCGTCGGCGGCCTGGAAATACAGGATGACGGCGAAGACCACACCGAGCTGAAACAAGGGAAACCGCAGGATGCTGCGGATCGGAGCCGCGATCAGCTTGATAAGACCCATGGTCGATCCTTCGGCGCCCACGGTGAACGCCCAGGGTGGGGCGAGCGTTGCGATTCTGCAACGCCCAGGCTGCATTATGGCGCGCCGCTTTAGCGGTGTGGTGCTTTATGCTAATGCGGTGACGGGGGCGGCTGTCAGTCTATGACCCGCCATGCGCCGCTTTATCCGCTTCTTCGATCGGCCCTTTGTCTACTCCTTGGCCGAATTGCGCCGTAATGCCGTTTCACAAGCTAACGCCATGAGCCGCCCGAGCAATTCCACCCGTCCCTTTGACCGGCGCGCGTTCCTGCGGCACGCCGCACGCTTGGCCACCGTTGCGGCGGGAGGGCTGACGGCCGCCCGCGCGCGCGCCGAGCCGCTCGACGATCTGCTTGGCGACACCGATCGCGGTGAATTCGGTCAGACTTTCGACCAGGCCTCGCGGACCATCCACATGCCGAAGGCGACCGCGCCGACGCTGTCGCCGGCCACCGCGCAATTCACCGCCGACGCGGTCAAGACCTATGACGGCATCGTCAGCCGCGGCGGCTGGCCGATCGTGCCCAAGGTCGACGAATTGCGGCTCGGCAACCGGCATCCAAGCGTGGTCGAGCTGCGCAAACGGTTGCTCGCCTCCGGCGACCTCGATGCCGACGCTGTCGGCAATGATATCTACGATTCCTATGTCGAGGAGGCGGTGCGCCGCTTCCAGGCACGGCACGGGCTCACCGTCGACGGCATTTTGCGCGAAGTGACGCTGACTGAAATGAACGTGCCGGCGGAAACGCGGCGCGATCAGCTCAAGGTCAATATCGAACGGCTCAAAACGCTGTCCACCAATCTCGGCCCGCGCTACGTCGTCGTCAACATTCCGGCAGCGCGCGTCGAAGCCATCGAGGATGGCTTGGCGGTCCAGCGGCACATCGCGGTGGTCGGCAGGCCGGACCGGCCTTCGCCCGACATCAACTCCAAGATCATCCAGATCAATTTCAATCCGTTCTGGACGGTCCCGGTCTCGATCGTGCGCAAGGATCTGATCCCGCTGATGCAGGACAAGCCGGATTATCTGACGCAAAACCACATTCGCGTCTTCGACCCGACCCACAAGGAAGTGCCGCCGTCGCAGATCAACTGGTATTCGGACGATGCCGTGCACTATACGTTCCGCGAGGATCCCGGCGATTCCAATTCGCTCGGCCGCATCCGCATCAATTTTCCGAGCCAGTACGGCGTCTACATGCACGACACGCCGCTGAAGAATCTGTTCGGCGGGGATTTTCGCTACGATTCCTCGGGCTGCTGCCGGGTGCAGAACGTGCAGGACCTCGTTGTGTGGCTGCTCAAGGACACCAAAGGCTGGGGCGGCGACCACATCCAGCAGGCGATCAATTCCAACGATCAAATCAATGCCAATCTGACCAAGCCCGTGCCGTTGCACTGGGTCTACGTCACCGCCTGGTCGGCGTCCGACGGCATCGCCCAGTTCCGCGAGGATATCTACGGCCGCGACGGGCTCGGGCCGACCGCCATTCCGCCGACGGTGAAGCTGTAGATTTTTCTTGCCGGCATCGGTGCCCGCGACCCGCCAATCGGCCAATCCGCCAATCCGCCAATATCCCAATCGGCTTTGCCTAACAACCCGAAATCCCGAAGGGGTTATTGGGCAACTTACTGGGTTTTTGGGCAGATCGGATTCCCCATCCCAATCCCTAAATATAGCGGCGTTATCCGCGCAAATATCCCAAGCCCTTGCGGGGCTCGGCTGGTATCGTGGGCGGGGGCGGTGTATCCAGCAAGGCAGGCCGCGAAGAGGCTGGAACCGGGAAGGCGGCCCAGCGCGGGTAACGAGGCGCGAAATAAATGTCGGTCACGCAGGCAAAAACCGTCGACGAAGGCTTTTTCACCGCTGATCTGGCCGAAAGCGATCCGGAAATCGCCGAAGCGATCAAGCTCGAGCTTTCACGCCAGCGCGACGAAATCGAGCTGATCGCGTCCGAAAACATCGTCAGCCGCGCCGTCTTGGAGGCGCAGGGCTCGGTGCTGACCAATAAATACGCCGAGGGTCTTCCTAGCCGGCGCTATTACGGCGGCTGCCAGTACGTCGATATCGCCGAGCGGCTCGCCATCGAGCGCGCGACCCGCCTGTTCGGCTGCTCCTTCGCCAATGTGCAGCCGCATTCAGGCGCTTCGGCCAATGCCGAAGTGTTCATGGCGCTGATGCAGCCGGGCGACACATTCATGGGGCTCAATCTCGCCGCCGGCGGGCATTTGACCCATGGCTCGCCGGTCAATCTGTCCGGCAAATGGTTCAAGGTCGTGCCCTATGGGGTGCGCCGCGACGACCAGCAGATCGACATCGACGAGGTGTTGCGGCTCGCCAAGGAGCATCGGCCAAAAGTCATTATTGCCGGCGGCTCGGCCTATCCGCGCATCATCGATTTTCGCCGCTTCCGCGAGATCGCCGACGAGGTCGGCGCCTTCCTCATGGTCGACATGGCGCATTTCGCCGGCCTCGTCGCCGGCGGCGCGCATCCAAGCCCGCTGCCGCATGCGCATGTGGTGACGACGACGACGCATAAGACGCTGCGCGGCCCGCGCGGCGGCGCCATCCTCACCAACGACGAGGAGTTGGCGAAGAAGCTCAATTCGGCGGTGTTCCCCGGCATGCAGGGCGGCCCGCTGATGCACGTCATCGCCGCCAAGGCGGTGGCCTTCGGCGAGGCGTTGCGGCCGTCGTTCCGGCTCTACGCCAAGAACGTCGTCGAAAACGCCAAGGCGCTTGCCGAAACACTCAAAGCCCGCGGCCTCGATATCGTCTCCGGCGGTACCGACACCCATCTGATGCTGGTCGATCTGCGCAAGAAACGCCTGACCGGCAAAGTGGCGGAGGCAGCCCTCGGCCGCGCCCATATCACCTGCAACAAGAACGGCATCCCGTTCGATCCGGAAAAGCCCACGGTGACCTCGGGCGTGCGGCTCGGCACGCCGGCGGGGACCACCCGCGGCTTCGGCATCGCCGAGTTTCAGCAGATTGGCGAGATGATCGCCGAAGTGCTTGATGTGTTGTCGCAAAAGGGCGCCGACGAAGACGCTTTGGTGGAAGCAAGCACGCGCGAGAAGGTGAAGGGTCTGGTCGGCCGGTTCCCGATCTACGAGGGGTAGCGCATGATCGGGAAAAGTGGGGACCGGTTTTCCGAAAAGATCATGCGCAAAAGGATTGAATGCGGTCCGATCTCATCGGCTCAGATGAGGATCTAGGGGCAAGACATGCGCTGTCCGAGTTGCGGGAGCCTCGACACCCAGGTCAAGGATTCGCGGCCGACCGAGGATTCCTCCGTCATCCGCCGCCGCCGGGTGTGCCTGTCCTGCAATTTCCGCTTCACCACCTTTGAGCGGGTGCAATTGCGCGAACTCACCGTGATCAAGCGCAACAGCCGCCGCGTGCCGTTCGATCGCGACAAGCTTCTGCGTTCGGTGCAGATCGCCTGCCGTAAGCGTCCAGTCGAGCCCGAGCGGATCGACCAGATGGTGTCGAAAATCGTCCGCGAGCTGGAAAGCATCGGCGAAAGCGAAGTGTCGTCCGAGGCCATCGGCGAAACCGTGATGGCGCATTTGCGCGAGCTCGACGACGTCGCTTATGTGCGCTTTGCTTCGGTCTACCGCAATTTCCGCGAAGCCAAGGATTTCGAGGCGGCGCTCGCCGAATTGTCGGGCGACGGAGTGAGCGTGCTGCCAGGCGGCGGGTAAAATCCGCTCAGGCAGTGCCGAGTAAATCCTCGACGGTCAGATTGAGCCCAGGTGGATCGAGCCGCAGAGGACCTTCGCGCAGTGCATTCGCTGTGCCTTCACGCTGGTGATGGGTCACGGTGAGGGCATCGGGATCGACGATCAGATAATGGGCGACGCTTGGCAGCTTGAAATAGCCAATCAGCTTGGCACTGGTGTCGCTGTGCCTTGTGGTCGGAGAAAGCACTTCGACGAGAATGACCGGGTTCGGGATTAACATCGAAGTTGGAGGCGGCGTGGCCCCGCAGTAAACCAAAGCATCGGGCTCATAGACGGTATGTTCGTCGATTCGCACGCCCAGCCCGTTTGGCAAGGCTTTGCAAGGCAAACCGGAAGCCACTATCGCTTGGCGAAGCGCCAGAAAAACGCTTGCCTTGATGGACGTGTGGAGGAGATTTTCTGCCGGCGAGGTGACGATCTGCCCATTAATCAATTCCGTCCGCTGGCGCTCACTCTGACGCTCGCTCCAGGCGAGATACTCGTCGACGGTCATCGAACGGCGAAGGGCTATATTCATGCTGCGAAGTTTATCGTGAGACGCCGCTGTGTCGCAGAGTAATGACGATCGCTTTATGGCGCTGGTGCTCAGCCTCGGCCGCCGCGGGCTCGGACGCACCTGGCCCAATCCGGCCGTCGGCGCGGTCATCGTCAAGGACGGCGCGATTGTCGGCCGCGGCTGGACGCAAGACGGCGGCCGGCCTCATGCTGAGGTCGAGGCGCTGCGCCGCGCCGGCGAGAGGGCGCGCGGGGCAACGCTCTATGTCACGCTCGAGCCGTGCTCGCATCACGGCAAGTCGCCGCCTTGCGCCGATGCCGTGATCGCCGCCGGGATTGCTCGCGTCGTCTCGGCACTGGACGATCCCAATCCCGACGTGGCCGGGCAGGGGCACACGCGGCTGCGCGCCGCCGGCATTGCGGTGGACGTCGGCATCGGCGCCGAACAAGCGCGCCGCGATCACGCCGGACACATATTGCGCTTCACTAAAGGCCGGCCGCACGTTCTCCTCAAGCTTGCGATCTCCGCAGACGGCAAAGCCGGCGCCGCCGGGCGGCGGCCGGTGGCGATTACCGGCGAGCCGGCGCGCGACCGCGTGCATCTTCTGCGCGCCCAAAGCGATGCCATCATGGTCGGTATCGGCACCGTCCTGGCCGACGATCCGCTGCTCACCTGCCGGCTCCCTGGCATGGCGAAATTTTCGCCGGGTCGTGTCGTCGCCGACAGCCGATTGCGTTTGCCGCTTGGCTCGCGGCTGGTGCGCAGCGCTCACGAAACGCCGGTCTGGGTTTTGACCGGTCTGGATGCGCCGCAGGACGCCGAGCGGGCGCTCGCGGCCCATGGCGTCGCGGTGCTGCGCCTGCCGGGCAGCGCAGGCCGGCTCGATCTCGAAGGCGCACTGAAAATTCTCGCCGGCAAGGGCATCACGCGCGTGATGGTCGAGGGCGGCCCGACCTTGGCGGCGGCCTTTATCGGCGCCGACCTCGTCGATGACGCAGCTTTATTCTATTCCCCTACGGTGGTTGGGCCTGACGGCATCGACGCCCTCGACAGCGCGGCGCGCGCCATGCTCTTGGAGCGGCTCAAGCTTTTCACGAGCACGGCTGTCGGTGCCGATCGGGACGACAGATACGCGCGCAGGTGATCGATGTTTACCGGAATTGTCAGTGACTTAGGCGAACTTCTTGAGGTTGAGGAAAAGGCCGAAGGCCTGCGCCGGCTGAAGATTGCCTGCGGCTACGATCCCGACAGCATCGCCATCGGCGCCTCGATCGCCTGCTCCGGCGTCTGCCTGACCGCGGTCGAGCGCGGCCGCGTCGGCAATCGGGCGTTTTTCGCCGTCGATGCGGCAACCGAAACGCTGCGGGTCACCACGGCCGGCACGTGGCGGCGCGGCACCAAGCTTAATCTCGAACGGGCCTTGCGGCTTGGCGACGAGCTCGGCGGCCATATGGTGTCAGGCCATGTCGATGGCCTTGCCGAACTCATAAGCCGCGACGATTTTCTCGACAGCGCGGCCCTGTCGTTTCGCGCGCCGGACTCTCTCGCCCGCTTCATCGCCCCCAAGGGATCGGTCGCGCTCGACGGCGTGTCGCTGACCGTGAATACCGTCGAAGGCAGCACCTTCTCGGTGCTCATCATCCCGCATACCTTGAATGTCACCACGCTCGGCGCGCTCCAGCCGGGCGCGCGGGTCAATATCGAGATCGATCAGATGGCCCGCTATGCCGCGCGGCTCCTTGAAGCGTCCAGCCTTATTGACGGGTCGTGACGCCTTAGCTAAGATGGTTAGCTAAGGTGATCCATGGCCGCTTTCAGCATCCATCAGGCGAAAACCAACTTGTCTAAACTTATCGCTCGCGCCGAGGCCGGCGAGGAAGTGGTGATCATGCGCGGTAAGGAACCGGTGGCGCGACTAACGGGTATGCCGAACGCCAGGCCCAAGCCGACGTTTGGGATGTTGAAGGGCAAGATCAAATCCCCACCTGACTCATTCTTTTTCGATCCTCTCCCGGAGGAGGAACTGCGGCTTTACGAGGGCGACGTTGAAGATCCTCTTCGATAGTCACGCCCTCGTCTGGTTTGCGCTCGGCGACCGGCGGTTTCCAACCCGGCTTCGCGGGACGCTTGGTGAGCCGGGCACTGAGTTCGTCATTAGTGCAGTTTGTATCTGGGAAATTGTGACCAAGGTTCATCGTGGCAAGTGGCCGGAGGCCGAGCCCTTTGTCGCGCAACTCGACGTCACGCTTCGGGAGCGCGCCTACATCCCCTTGCCGATCACGCTAGATCACGCGCGGGTCGCGGGATTCTTCGCCTGGGCCCATCGCGATCCGTTCGATCGCCTCCTCGCCGCACAGTCGCAGATTGAAGGCGTGCCCCTGGTGACGGCCGATCCAGTGTTTCGAGCATTTGGCACGACCGTGCTGTGGTAGCCGGTCGGCGTCTTGTTCGCGAATTGGCCGCTTGCTACGACGCTGGCCAGCGTGGAGATGGTGAAAAATGGCCGGCCCGCGGCGAGGCAAACGGAACGACAGCAAAGCCAAAGGCGCGCGCGTTCTCATCGTCGAGGCGCGCTATTACGACGATATTGCCGATGCGCTCCTTGCCGGCGCTACTAAGGCCTTGCAGGAAGCGGGCGCGACAATCGACGTGGTCAGCGTGCCGGGCTCGCTGGAAATTCCTCCCGCAATCGCCATTGCCATCGATGCCGCGCGCGGGCGGCGCCGCTATGACGGCGCGGTCGCGCTCGGATGCGTCATTCGCGGCGAGACCCTGCACTTCGAGATCGTGTCGCAGCAATCGGCTCGCGGATTGATGGAGCTTGGCATCGCGCAACGATTTCCGATCGGCAACGGCATCGTCACCGTCGACACCGAGGCGCAGGCGTGGGCGCGCGCGCGTCCGGAAGAGCAGGACAAGGGCGGCGACGCCGCGCGCGCGGCGCTGGCGCTGATCGCGGTCAAGCGCCGGCCCGGAACGCGCTGACATGGCCGGACCGGAAAAAGAAATACGCAAGGTCAACAAGCGCGGCGCCGCGCGGCTCGCCGCGGTGCAGGCGCTCTATCAGATGGACATCGCCGGCACCGGGCTGAACGAGATCATGGCCGAGTTCGAAACCCATTGGCTGGGCGGCGAGGTCGAGGGGGTGCAGTACCGGCCGGCGGAAGCGGCGTATTTCCGCGACATCGTCGGCGGCGTGGTGCGCGAGCAGACCACACTCGATCCGCAGATCGACGCTGCACTCTCCCGCGGCTGGCCGCTCAAGCGCGTCGAGGCGATCCTGCGCGCCGTGCTGCGCGCCGGCGCCTACGAGCTTGCCTGTCGCTCCGACGTTCCGGCCCGCGTCGTCAACGCCGAATATGTCGACATTGCCTCCGCTTTCGTCGACCAGGACGAGACCGGCATGGTCAATGCCGTGCTCGATCAATTGGCCCATCAACTGCGCGCCGCCGAGTTCGCCGGCGGGTAGTGTCGCGGTAGGAGGATTGCGTCGCGGCGACACTGCATGAAGAGCTCTGCACACTGCGTCCGCCGTCATGGCTTAATTGTGCAATCGCTCCATCGGCACGGTGAGCTCCACCGAAAGGCCCGTCAAATCCCATTGGTGCGTTAACGTCCCACCGAACTGCGTGCGGACACTGTGATCGGTAATCACGGTGCCAAAGCCTTCCGCCTTAGGCGACCCGCTCAGCGCCGGGCCACCACTTTCTTTCCAGTTTAATATCAGCGCGTCGTCCGGGCACTTCCAGGTGATGCGGAGATGTCCATTCTCGACCGATAGCGCGCCGTATTTTGCAGCGTTTGTCGCCAGTTCATGCAGGATGAGAGCGAAAGTCGTCACCGCGCGCGCTCCGAGCGCTACAGACGGGCCATCCAGGGTAAGGCGCGCAGCGGAACTATCGGACGGCATCTCGACATAGGGCGATAAAATCCTTCGCAACAGTATTTCGAGCCCCGTCGGTTCGGCGAGGCTGCCGGCCTCGCCGCTGATACTTGGCAGTATCAAATCGTGGGCAACCGAAAGGGCATTCAGTCGTCCGCGAATGTTGTTCGCATACTCCTGCGGGCTCGTCGCAGAGCGAGCGCTTAGCGCGATCATTCCGTCGGTGATCGTAAACAGATTTTTGATCCGGTGATTGAGCTCTCGAACCAGCAGCCCCTGTTGCTCCTGCGCGGCTTTTCGCTCGGTAATGTCTTGGGCGACGCCGATCAATTGCTGCCGCGTCCCATCCGCGCTTCGCATCAGCGAGACGTTGACGCTGACCCAGACCACCGACCCGTCCGGGCGCAGGTAGCGCTTCTCGACGAAGAAAGGAACACCGTCTGCAACAAGCCGCCGCCGGAGGGCGACGTCGGTGTCCCAGTGATCGGGATGAGTTATGTCGGGAACGCGCAGCGTCAAAAGCTCATCCGCCGTGCGGCCGACGATCTCACAAAATCGCCTGTTGGCGAGGAGGAATCGGCCGTCCAATTCGCATTGAATGACGCCGACACCGGTCTGCTCGAAGATGGCGGCGAAACGCCCTTCGCTGGTGCGGAGCGCTTCCTCGGTACGAACCCTGTCCGTTGTCTCGACAACTGTAACGAGTACGCCGCCGACACCGGTCGGGGTTTTCTCCTCCGGCACCGGGCTGTAGCTGACGGTGAACCGGCCGTCTTCCCACGCGGGAGAGCCGCGCCGTTGAACCTTGATCAGAAGGTCTTCGGCGAAGAAAGCGCCGCTGGTTCCGTTCAGGATGGCTTCATGCAAGGGCCTGAGTTGCGCTTGCACTTCCGGCCATGCCTCATGAAAGGGAAGGCCGAACGCCGCCGGATGCTTGTCGCCGAGAATCGAGCGGTAGCCGTCGTTGTAAATCATGACAAATTCGGGGCCCCACCGGACGCACATCGGGAAGCCCGAAGCGAGCATGACTTTTACGATCAGCGTCAAACTCGGTGGCCAATGTTCGGCTGCACCGAGGACGGTTCTCGACCAATCCTTGGAACGTACCCGCTCCGCCATTTCCGGCGGGTCGGGAATGCCAAACGCTGTGGGGCGAGGAATTGTCGTCTTCAAAAGAAGCCTCTCGCGTCCGTGCAACGGAGCTCGATTGGATCGCGTGCCGGAACTGTATCAGTTCGGCGCCGGAGCGTCGCCTCGAGCGAAAACAGGGTTTATGCGTCAAAAGACGCATAATCGCCGGCTGTGTCGCAGCGCAAACAAGCAGCAGTTGGGCCGTTGCAGCGGCGATTGAGCCATGCTGTCAAACGGCGTGGTTTGTGAGTACACATCCTGGCGTGGCACCCACGGGAGGCGACGCCTTGGCCTCGGATGACGACGGCTCCGCCGAAGATCGCCTGATCGCGCGTTATTTCGGTCCGCTCGCCACCGCGCCCGGCGCCTTCGGCCTGCACGACGACGCCGCCGTCGTGACGCCGCCGCCCGGTTGCGATGTGGTGCTCACGACCGACGGCGGCATCGCCGGCGTGCATTTTTTCGCTGACGACGCCGCGGAAGCGATCGGCCGCAAAGTTTTGCGGATGAATTTGTCCGATCTGGCCGCCAAGGGAGCACAGCCGCTCGGCTTTCTGCTGTCGGTCGCACTGCCGGCCAGCATCGACGGGCCCTGGCTCGCCGCTTTCGTCAACGGGCTCGGCGATGACGCGAGGCATTATGCCTGCCCGCTTCTTGGCGGCGATACCGATCATACGCCCGGACTGCTTTCGGTTTCGATTACGGCGTTCGGCGCGGTGCCGCATGGCGCCATGGTGCGGCGCGCGACGGCAAAGCCCGGCGACAGCATCGTCGTCACCGGCACCATTGGCGACGCCGCGCTTGGCGTCATGCTGCGGCGCGAGCCGGCGCTCGCCGAGCGCTGGCGGCTTTCGCAAACGCAGGCCGCGGCGCTCAAGGATCGCTATCTGCTGCCGCAGCCGCGCACCGCGCTCGCCGGCGCGGTACTCCATGACGCGGCGGCGGCGATGGACGTCTCCGACGGTCTTGCGGGCGATCTCGCCAAATTGTGCCGGGCATCCGGCGTCGCGGCGGAGGTCGACGTGGCGGGCGTGCCGCTCTCGGAAGGAGCGCGTGCCGCGGTCGCAGCGCAGCCGGTTTTGCTCGAAACTCTGCTGACCGGCGGCGACGACTACGAAATTCTGCTGACGCTGGCGCCGGACAAGCTCGGCGCGTTTCGCGCCGCGGCGGAAAGGGTTGGCATTGCGGCGACCGAGATCGGCCGCATCTCGGCGGGGCAGGGCGCCCGCTTCATCGCCGACGGCAAGGCGCTCGCCTTCGCGCGGCCTTCTTACAGCCATTTCTAACGTGCCGATGACGCGCCAGGCATCCGTCGCCTTGGTTGCGTTACTTTCGTTCGCCGCGACATTCGGCGCGCGCGCCGAAATGCTGCGCCGGTTTCTCGCCTCGCCGCTGGTCGAGGAAGGGTCGGACCCCGACGGCTGCACACCGGCCCTGAGCGGCTTTGGCGGACCGCCGCATTGGCAGGTCCGTGTCGAGCGTTACCTGCCCGACGGCAAAGGTCTGATCGAGGCGAGCCATATCCCGCTGCCCAATCGCTTTCCGCTTTGCATAGCCGACCAGCCGGTGGCGAAAAATGCCGAGGTCCAATTGCCGTTTGTTGCTCATGACGGCGGCGTTGCGCAGACCGCCGGTGTTGTTTTGCGCTTTGCCGATCCCCAGGATTTTTACGTCGCCGAAGCCGATGCATTGGCCAACCGGGTGCGTTTTATCAGCATCGTCAACGGTGAACGCCGCGAGATCGTTTCCCGTGCGCTGCCGATTGCGCTCGGGCAAGCACACACACTCAAGGTCAAAGCCGACGGTGAAACTTTCGGCGTAGCGCTGGACGGCGTGCCGCTGTTCACCGCCCATGACGGCGGCCTCATTTCTGCCGGCCGTTTTGGGGTGCGCAGCCGGGCCGACAGCCGCACAGTGTTCGGCGACCTTTACGTGACCGTTTTCAATTGAAACCGCTATAATGCGGCGGGGAGAAACGCTCATGCACGACACCACGGCCATCCAGTCCGCGCAGCCCGGCGCGCCGTCGACCAGCCATTACGTCGGCTACAATGCCAATCCGCGCTATGCCGCGCTTTATCGTCATTACCCGACCATCGACTATCTGCGCCGTGGCGCGCGCCGTAATCTGCCGCACTTCGCCTTCGAATATTCCGACGGCGGTTCCGGCAAGGACGACGCCGGCATCCGGCGCAATTGGGCGGCGCTCGATGCGGTCGAGCTGATCCCGCGCTACGGCGTGATGCCGGCGCTGCCGCCGTGCGAGGTCGAATTGTTCGGCCGCCGCTACGCGGCGCCGATCGGCATTTCGCCGATGGGCGGACCGGCGATCGTGTGGCCTGGCGCCGACAAGCTTCTCGCCCGCGCCGCGCAGAAGGCGCGCATTCCCTATACGCTTGCCGCGGCCGGCGGCGCGACCATCGAGGAGATCGCCGAGGTCGCGCCCGACGTGTTCTGGCTTCAGCTCTACCGCTTCGCCAAAAACAACCACGCCATCGGCTTCGATCTGGTGCGGCGCGCCATGGCGACCGACTGCAACGCGCTCGTTCTCACGCTCGACGTGCCGGTCCGCACGACACGCGCCCGCGAAGTGGCGGTCGGGCTCGGCGGCTCGGGCTTCCACCCGGATCTGGCAATGCTCATGCAAATGGTGCGTTCGCCGCGCTGGACCATGGCGTTGTGGAAAAACGGCATTCCGCGCTTTGCCACGCTGCGCCAATATGTCGGCGCCGATGTGTCGATGAACAACGTCATCGCCTTTGCGCGCAAGGAAATGGGCGGTGCGTTTACCTGGGACGAAGTGGCGCAATATCGCGACCGTTGGAAGCGCACACTCATCGTCAAAGGCGTCCTTCACCCCAAAGATGCCGAGAAGGCAGTCTCGCTCGGCGTCGACGGAATGTTCGTGTCGAACCACGGCGGCCGCCAGATCGAGGCGCTGCCGGGACCGATCGATGCGCTGCCGGCGATCGTGCGCCAGGTCGGCAAACGCGCCACCGTGCTCTACGATTCCGGCATCCGCAGCGGCACCGACGTGGTGCGGGCTTACGCGCTCGGCGCCGCCGCGGCGTTTGCCGGCAAGGCGTTTTTGTGGGGCCTCGGCGCGCTCGGCGAAGAAGGCCCAAGCCACGTCATCGAGCTTCTCATCGAGGAGACGCGGGCGGCGTTCGGCCAACTCGGCGCCCACGCGCCCGAGGAGGCGCGCTCGGTCATGATCCGTCACAACGGCGCGCTGAGTTTTTGATTAAATTTCGGGAGGTAAATTTCGGGAGAACGTCATGGCGAGAGCAAAGCCGGCAGGCAAGGGCAAAAAGTCCGCGAAACGTTTGCTGAAACGCGTCGGCCGGCCGCGACCGTCCGCATCGGCACCAAGCCGCGTCGCCGCTGCCAAGCGCAAGGCCAAGCCAGCGCCGCGCAAGCAGATCTTCGTCGCCAGTCATCACAGTCCCGGCGCTTTCGAAGCGGGCTTGCGCCGCTACGCGCAGTATCGCGATCTCGGCATTGCCGCGGCAACCAACGGCCTTGCCCGCGCCCATGTCATCAAGATGGTGCCGCCCTGCGACCCGGCCGAAGTGTCGAAGCGGCATTATCACGACGTCGAATTCCAGATGGTCTATGTGCTCAAGGGCTGGATCAAAGGCGAATATGACGGCGAGGTCGTCACCATGCGCGAAGGCTCCTGCTGGCTGCAGCCGCCGAAGATCAAGCACACCGTGCTGGATTATTCCGACGACTGCGAAATGCTGGAAGTGATTCTGCCGGCGGATTTCGAGACCGTCGAACTGGAGTGATCGGCCGTCATGCGCCCGCAAAAAATCCACAGACATCCTTGAGGCGGCGTTGGCGCCAATGTCCTTAGGTTTTCCGTCGGGACGGTCGCTTCATCACTGAATCGTGCGGTTGTGGAACTCGACGTCGAAGTGCTCCGCTAAAGTATCGATCAGCATACCAACCAGCGCGTGTTGTTCGGTTTCGGGCAGCGCCGGGAGCGCCACCTTAACCCAGGCGTTCACCGCGGATATTCCGCCGAATTCATGCAGATCGATGCTGACTTGGAGAAACAGCGCAACGGCGTCGGGCCCGCCTCCCCGCAAAGTCCGGATGATAGCCTCGTCATTTCTGTCACCAAATTTCAAATGAATCTCATACCGTCCCGGCCGCCGCGCCTGCAAATAGTCATCGATGACGAGGAACTCATCGAACTCTCGCAAACTTGATCCATCATGCAGGACAAACCCAAGCCGGCCGAGCCGCCTATCAAGGATCCTCAGCCGTACAAGGACCCGATTGCTCCGCCACCCGGCGATCCGGGACAGGACCGTACACTTAGCGACCCGCAGCCGCCGGGCCGGGACCTGCCGCAAAGCTAGTCGCGCAAAGGCTAGTCCTGCCGCGCCTGGGCGCAGGATCGTTCGCTCTGTTTGGGCGCGGGGTCCCTCAGTGGAAAAAGTGCTTTTGTCAAAAAGATCAAAAGAGACGTCCCCAAGCGCTGGCTCGGGGACGCACACCGCAATAGGCCGCGGTCGATTGTTAGCGAGTGCCGCCGGGGTTGTTGGATTGGCTTCCGGCCGCGGGCGCGCTCTTATCCATCATGGTTTTCGAGCCTGACCCCATCGTGGAATCGCTGGTGCCCATGCTTTTGTTGTTCTTCATGGGACTGCTGGGACTGTCGGTGGTCTGCCCATTGCCCGGTCCGCCAACGCCTCCTGCGCCGCCTGTAGACTGTGCCCATGATGCAGTTGTTCCGGCAAGCGCGAGGGTCAGCCCGAGCGCCATCACTCCGAGATACTTTTTCATTTGGAACTTTCTGTGTTGAGAAATCCGTGAATACGTCGCTTAGAGCAACGACTGCATCGAGTGCCGGTTCCTTCTTCGCGTATCGACTGGCGTTAACGTGGCGCCGCGGATAGCCAGTGACATGGCATTCGCCCGTGGACTGTCATGGCGTGGGGCCGAGACCTCCATCCCAGTCTGCTTTGGCCATCATTCCATCAATCGAATCTCTCGCCAAAGGAATCACGACACGCTACTCTGAAAAAGCCTTCGCTTGCGCGGATGATGACTGAGTATGACCGCCACGCCTTCACCCCCTTCCGACCTCGCCATCCTCACCGAGCTTGAGCGCAAGGTGCTCTGGCTCGCGACCTGGACTATCCACAACGCCAATCATCTGCGCGAGAACGCCGATGGGGTGAAGGTCGGCGGCCATCAGGCCTCCTCCGCCTCGTTCGCCACCGTGATGACCGCGCTCTATTTCCATACGCTTCGCCCGGCCGACCGCGTCGCGGTCAAGCCGCATGCGGCGCCGAATTTTCACGCCATTCAATATTTGCTCGGCCGCCAGACCCGCGAAAAGCTCGAGCGGTTTCGCGGTTACAAGGGCGCGCAATCCTATCCGTCGCGCACCAAGGACACCGATGACGTCGATTTTTCCACCGGCTCGGTGGGCTTGGGCGTGGCGCAGACATTATTCTCCTCGCTCGTGCAGGATTACGTGCGCGCCCACGGCTGGGGTCGGGAAGTTGACGGAGAACCGCGCCCGGAAGGCCGCATGATCGCGCTCTTGGGCGATGCCGAGCTCGACGAAGGCAATATTTTCGAGGCGATCCTTGAGGGCTGGAAGCAGGGCCTGCGCAATTGCTGGTGGGTCGTCGATTACAATCGCCAAAGCCTCGACGCGGTGGTGCGCGAGGGCCTGTGGGAGCGCTACGAAAATCTGTTCAAAAATTTCGGCTGGGAGGTCGTGGTCCTCAAATACGGCTCCTTGCAGCAGGCGGCGTTCGCCGAACCCGGCGGCGATGTGCTGCGGCGCTGGATCGACAGCTGTCCGAACCAGCTTTACTCGGCGCTGGTGTTCCAAGGCGGCGCGGCGTGGCGCAAGCGGCTCCGCGACGAAATCGGCGATCAGGGTGCGGTGACCCGGCTGATCGAAAGCCGCAGCGACGACGAGCTCGCGCGCCTGATGAACAATCTCGGTGGCCACGATCTGCCGGCGATCATCGACGCCTTCGATCGCATCGATCACGACCGGCCGGTCTGCTTCATCGCTTACACGATCAAAGGCTACGGCCTGCCGTTCGCCGGCCACAAGGACAATCATGCCGGCCTGATGACGCCGTCGCAGATGGAGACGTTCCGCGCGGCGATGGACATCCGCCCGGGCCACGAATGGGACCGCTTCGAAGGCTTGCGTCAGCCGGCGGATGCCATCCAAGCCTTCCTCGACCGCGTGCCGTTCGCGCAAGCCAAACATCGCGTCCTGGCGGCGGCCCGCGTTGCGGTGCCGGAAAACCTCGCCGTCACCATCGCGCCGGAAATGTCGACGCAATCGGGCTTCGGCGGCCTCCTCAACGAAATCGCCCGCGAGAAATCGCCGCTCGCCGAACGCATCGTGACGACGTCGCCCGACGTCACGGTGTCGACCAATCTGGGTCCCTGGGTCAACCGGCGCGGGCTGTTCGCGCGCGAAAGCCTCGCCGACACGTTTAAGAGCGAGCGCATTCCCTCGACCTTCAATTGGGAGTTTTCGCCGAAGGGCCAGCATATCGAGCTCGGCATCGCCGAGAACAATCTGTTCATCGCGCTCTCCGCGCTCGGCCTGTCGCACGCCATCAATGGCGAGCGGCTGTTGCCGATCGGCACCTTATATGATCCGTTCATCGCCCGCGGCCTCGATGCGCTCAATTACGCCTGTTATCAGGACGCGCGCTTTATTCTGGTGGCGACGCCGTCGGGGATTACGCTGGCGCCGGAAGGCGGCGCGCATCAATCGATCGCCGAGCCGTTGATCGGGATGGCGCAGGACGGGCTTGCCGCCTTCGAGCCGGCCTTCGTCGATGAGCTCGCGGTCATTTTAGCATTCGCGCTCGACTATATTCAGCGCGGCGGCGACAACGACAAAACCGGCGAGCCGTCGGAGCGCAACTGGCTGCGGGACGAGACCGGCGGCTCGGTGTATCTGCGGCTCTCGACGCGGCCGGTCGAGCAGATCACGCGCGAGATGACGCCACAGCTGCGCCAGGCGATCGTCGACGGCGCCTATTGGCTGCGCGAGCCGGGACCGAACTGCCAGGTGGTCGTGGCCTTTACCGGCACGGTGGCGCCGGAGGCCATTGCGGCGGTCGGGCTGATGGCGGAGGACCGCCGCGACACCGGCCTGTTGGCGATCACTTCGGCCGACCGGCTCAATGCCGGCTGGACCGCGGCATGCCGCGCGCGCGAGCGCGGCCTCGTTCACGCGCGCTCGCATATCGAACGGCTGTTCGCCGGCCTGCCGCGCCATTGCGGCATCGTCAGCGTGCTCGACGGCCACCCGGCAACGCTCGCCTGGCTCGGCGCGGTCTCGGGCAACCGCGTCCGTCCGCTT
This sequence comes from Xanthobacteraceae bacterium, assembly GCA_036267435.1. Taxonomy (GTDB): domain Bacteria; phylum Pseudomonadota; class Alphaproteobacteria; order Rhizobiales; family Xanthobacteraceae; genus BOG-931. Next base: position 20,954 of record DATAWA010000260.1, read on the forward strand.
GGCGTCGAGCATTTCGGCCAGACCGGCTCGATCGGCGAGCTTTATCGGCACTACGGCATCGACGCCAACGCCATCATCGCCGCGGCGCAAGCCATCGCGCCGGGACGGCCGATCCGGTACTTGGGAGCGGCGTAGGCCGGAAGGCGATGATTCCACATCTTGCCATGCACAAGAATTGGAGCCCAATTCAGAATACTGGCGAAGTATGGACTCTGATGAAAAAAATTCGGCAGGACAATAACGCGCTTCAGATCAGCTCAATGCATAACGGGGAACGGACCAGACTGATGCCGGCGCCCGACGTCGAGCACGTAGCTTCCACTATGGCGGCAAAACTTGCGGAAGAAATCGGAGGGAAGGTGGACGAAATATCGTCTGGCACAGGTAGGTTCGGCCGCTATGGCACAGCAGTTTTCTCTGCCGCCAAGTTTCCCTACTGTCAGATTTGGTCGCTAACGAATGAAATTGATTTCATCACGGCAACCTATATTTGCGACATTCGACCTAGTCTGGAAGAAATCGAGGATGTTCGCCAGATGGTGCTGTCACTCAATTTAATTGTAGAACCGAGCAAAAAGTCGGCGTAAGGCCATACCTGCCAATCATCGACGCGCAACCTCATTGCCGCCTTTGTCGAGTTGCAAAATCGATAAAGCGTTGCCGTTGCCTATGCAGCGTTAGCTCCGAACCTCCGTGCGCCAAGCGTATTCAGCGCTCGATCCTTGATCAGCAGAGGATCAATCTCTCCCGTGCTCGTAATGCTGACAATGGCGGTGGCGACTATTTCGGTTATTGGATCGTCGCGGTCCACTAAGCCGAGATCGACCAAGGTAGCTTCGTATGCTGCGGTCATCGCTTTGATTTCGTCAGGCCCAAAAGAGCCGTTGGCAATCAACCGATAGATGGCCATGGCAGGACGATAAAAAGCGGTCGGACGGTGGCTACTCCTCTGCAAAATTTTAGGGCACCCCCCAGCGCGCCGTCAACAAGGTTTTCCAGCGCCAACCGCCAAAAGGCGCAGCCCATTGATGCAAAGGGGAGCTAATGTCTGCTCTTGGCGGATGGGATGTTTGGTGCCGCTGTAATACCTCACGCCGGGGTGGCAGATGCGCTATCTTGGCGTCGCCCAGTTCTGCGCGCAGCCTTTCAAGGAAGCAAGGAGTTCCTTTGGCGATCATTGTTGTTGCTCACGGCGCCTGGTCGGCGGCCTGGGCGTGGAAAAAAATGCGGCCGCTGATGGCGGCGGCCGGGCACGATTTCTTTACGCCGACCTATACCGGCCTGGGCGAGCGCGCGCATCTGGCGAACCCGGACAACGGCCTCGAAACCCATATCCGGGACGTGCTTGGCGTTTTGGAGTTCGAGGATCTGCGCAATGTCGTGCTGATCGGTCACAGCTATGGCGGCATGGTCGCGACCGGCGTTGCCGACCGCGCCCCGCCGCATTGCGCAACTCATCTATCTCGACGCGTTTGTGCCGGAAGACGGCCAGGCGCTCGCCGACTTTTGGCCCGCGGCGGAGCGGCAGCGGCGGATGGAAGCGCTGAAAGCCGGCGACGGCTGGCGGATCGCGCCCAATCCCGTTCCGCCCAACACCTCGGCGGACGACGCGGCGTGGATTGCGAAATTCCGCCAGCCGCAGTCACGCAAGTGCTTCGAAGAGCCCTTGCGGCTGCGCGGCAAACCGGTCCTGCCGCGCAGCTACATTCAGTGCATGCGCTATGCCGAGCGGGGGCCGTTCGGCCAATTTGCCGTGCGCGCGCGCGCCGAGGGCTGGCCCGCTTACGAGCTTGACTCAAGCCACAGCCCGAACGTGACGGCGCCGCAAGCGCTGATGGCGGTGCTGCAAAAAATACTAGCGTGATAGCTGGCTCGTGAGGAGTGATTGCCAAAGTAGCTACCGGTAGCTATAGTGCAGAAATGACGACCGTATCCATGAAAGAAGCCAAAGACCGCCTGACGGCGCTCGCACGCCTCGTCGAAAAGGGCGAGACAGTGGTGGTCACTCGCAATGGCGAGCCGGCCTTCGATATGGTGCCGCACCGCGCGACAGCCTTGAGTCTGCAAGCGGGTGCGGAGTTCCTCAAAAGCCGCGGCGTCAAAGAGATATTTCCTTACGTGTCGGACGATTTTGACGAGCCGCTCGCCGAGGATTTCCTGCTTAAGCCGCTGCCGTAATCGATGCGGCTCCTCTTCGATACTCATATTCTGATCATTCTCGCGCGCCACGAGCTTGACAGGCTAAGTGGGAGCATGGCTTTGGCGGTGACTTCGACCGAAAATGTAGCGTTCGCGAGCGCCGCAAGCCTGTGGGAAATTGCAATCAAGACGCGGCTGGGAAAGATCGAGCCCGGTCTGCCGCTCGAGGAGCTGCCGGATTATTTGCAGGAAATCGGCTTATATCTACTGGTCGTCAATCATCGCCACGCGGTGAGGTCGCTCGATCCCGAACCGGCGACCCGCGATCCGTTCGATCGGCTGCTGCTGGCTCAGTGCGCGGTCGAACAACTACGCCTTGTCACGATCGATCGCGTCCTAAGCCGTCATCCTTTGGCATGGGCGGACGCTAACCGGTAACGACCTTCGTCGCCGGCGCGACACTAAGACCCACACAAAAGGGAGGAACAAACATGCCCATCATCGACGCGCAGCTGCACGCCTATGAGCGCGACCGCCCGGAGCGGCCGTGGCACAAGGCGCTGACCGGGCCGCCCGAAGCAACCGGCGAGCAGACCGTAGACATTCTCGACAAGGCCGGCGTCGACGGCGCCATCCTGGTTTCGGCGTTCACGATGTATCGCTACGACGCGAGCTACGCGGTCGAAGTGCGCAACCGCTATCCCGGCCGCTTTGCGCTGGTGCGGCCGGTCGATCCCGCCAATCCCACCGTTGCCGACGTGAACTCCGAATGGAAGCACACGCCGGGCGCGGTTGGCGTGCGCATGCTGCTCGTGCGCAGCGGGCTTGCGACCGACCCTGCCGATCCGGGCCTTAACCGCGTGCTGGCGGAAGCCGGCCGCTTGTCGCTGCCGGTCAACCTGCACATCGCCGGACGGCTCGATCAGGGCATCGAACTCATTCGCCGCCATCCCGACACCCAGATCATCGTCGATCATCTCGGTCTCGTTCAGCCGCACATGCCGCCAAAGCCTGCGCAGCCGTGGGCCGAGTTGCCGAAGGTGCTGACGCTCGCGCAATTTCCGCACGTCGCCATCAAGATCACCGGCGCCTGCACGCTGTCGCTCGAGCCGTTTCCTTATGACGACATCTGGGATCCGGTGTGCCGCCTCATCGATGCCTTCGGGCTCGACCGCTGCCTGTGGGGCACCGACTGGACGCGGGCGGTGAAATTCCTCGACTGCGCGCAGGGTGTCGATGCCTTCCGCCTCACAGGCCGTATTTCCGAGGCCGACAAGGCGAAGCTGATGGGCGGCACCGCGGCGCGTTTGTACGGCTGGTCCCCGGGCCGGGCGTGAATTTGGTCCCGCGCTGAGACATCGTGCCTCTTCCGCGCCTCTTCCGCGAGCGCCACCGATTGTCGTAGCCTGATGCGAAAGCCGCCTGCAGGACGAAGGTCTTGTCGGAGAACGGCAAAAAATCCTGGGGGAGGGACGCCGTGATACTTCCGCGCCGCAAATTGTTGCATTCGGCGGCGGCTGTCGCCGCACTGCCGCTGTTGTCGCGCATCGCCATCGCGGATGACGCCTATCCGTCGCGGCCGGTGCACCTTATCGTCGGCTTCACGCCGGGCGCGGCGGCCGACGTTGTCGGCCGTGTGTTCAGCCAGGCCGCGGGGCCGATCCTCGGCCAGCAGGTGGTGGTTGAGAACAAGCCGGGCGCCGGCTCCAGCATCGCCGCCGAATATGCCGCGCATTCGGCCAAGGACGGCTACACCGTGTTTCTGGGCACGCTGTCCATCATCACCAATCAGATCATCAATCCCAATGCGGCGCTCGACCTGACGCGCGATTTCGAGCCGGTTGCGCTCATCCAGGACGCGCCGATCATTCTGGTCGTCAATCCGGCGCGAAATATCCACAGCGTCAAGGAGCTGGTCGCGCTGTGCAAGGCGCATCCGGACCGGGCGCTCGATTCAAACGTCATCGGCAGCATGCCGCATTTTGCCAGCGAGCTGTTCGCGCAAGCAGCCGGCGTCAAGCTGACGCAAGTGCCCTATCAAGGCAGCCCTCAGGCGGTCGAGGACGTGGTCGCCGATCGCACCCTGATGACCTTCTCGCCGGTCTCGACCGTCGTCGGTCTGATCGCGGCCGGCAAGCTTCTGGCGCTGGCGACGACGACCGGCAAGCGCGCCGGCGCGCTGCCGGACGTGCCGACCATGGCGGAAGCCGGATTGCCTGCCGTCAACACCAGCCTCTGGTTCGGCCTGTTCGTGCCGGCCGGCACGCCGCGCCCGATCGTCGACAAGCTTGCCGCCGCGGCGCAAAAGGCCATGCATACGCCGTCGGCCATGGCAGCGCTGAGCAAGCAGGGCGACGATCCGCTCGATGCCGGCCCCGATGCGTTCAAAACCTTCATGAAGAGCGAAATCGCCCGCTGGACGAAAGTCGCGCAGATTGCGGGCATGGTCAAAAGCTAGAGCGGCGTCATGGCATCGATATAGACCATGGCATCGATATAGACGATGTCCTTGCATTCACGTCCACCGCTAGCGGCGGCGATCACTTTTGTACTCATTTTGATGCAGCTTATTGCATTGTCAGATTTAATTACGACGTAAGGCTCTTCACCGGACGCGTTGGCGCAAACCGCAACGCCGCCGGCAATCAAAGATATTGGGCTAGCGTTCGCGTCGCGTCTTCCGCGTCGCGATTGGCAAGCGCCCCATCAGGAGGAGTTCCCATGGATACGAACAAGACAACCAGTGCGAAACCGGCCGGATTCCAAAAAACAAGCGAATCGCAAGCCTTTGGCGAAATGGCGCAAAACGGCGCCGCCCACGGCAAACAGGTTTACGAGAAAATGAGCGCTGCCACAGCCGAAGCGGCCGATCTCATGAAAGCCAGTTGTTCCACGGCGCTGACCGGCGCGCGCGACTATAATAACAAGTTCATGGAATTCGCTCACACCAACACCAACGCCGCATTTGACTTTGTTCAGGAGTTGTACGGCGTGAAGTCGCCATCCGAGTTCATGGAACTCGCGACCGAGCATGCACGCACCCAAACCACCGCTCTGACCGCGCAGACCAAAGAGCTCGCAGCGCTCGCTCAGAAGGCCGCGCTCGCGACGACGGAGCCGCTAAAGGCGGGAGTCGCAAAGGCGTTCAACCAAAGCGCCTGAACTCGGCTGTCCTGATTGTCGCTTTATTCGCGTTCGCCCTGAGCGCCATTGCACTGAACATGCGATGGCGCGAGCGCACCGCGAGACTGTGCAGGCGCGACTGTGCAGGGGAGGAGCTCCATGCAAACTTATCCGTCGCCCTCATCCGAAGGAGGCCCGGGCTTTGTTCCAGCATCGCCAAGCTGTCCGACCTGCAAGTTGGAAATGCGATTCGTGCAAGCAACGCCGATCGCCTTTAGCCACGATCTCTTCGATGTTTCATATATCTGCGACGAATGCGGTCGGGGAACGAAGCGGACACTGACGGAGAATCTGTCATTGCGAGCAGAGCGAAGCCATTCAGCACCGCGGTGAAGTCTGGATTGCTCCGTCGCAAGTGCTCCTCTTATCGTCCGTGCCGACCGCGGCCTTGGCCGCCGGCGGGACTGGCGAAGGAACTAGTCGCGATCCGCCGCGTTCTTCGTGGCGACGGATTATGGGGAATTCATGCCGCGCTTTGTCAGGGCCGTCGGGCCCGCCATGTTGGCGGCCGCGGTGGCTGTCCTACTGACCGCAGCCCCGCTGCATCCAGCGGCGGCGCAGCCGCCATCGCACAGTTTCTCGGGGCTATGCGCCTATTACGCCGGCCGCGGCGGCGGCCTGACCGCCGCGCATCGGACGCTGCCGCTCGGGACGCGCCTTCGCGTGACCGACCCGAAGACTGGCCGCAGCGTCATCGTCACCATCAACGATCGCGGCCCATTCGGCCACCACCGCGTTCTCGACCTCTCGATCGGCGCAGCCCGCGCTTTGGGAATGCTCGATCGCGGCGTCATTTACGTGCAGGCCGAGGTCTTGTAATCGCCGCGCGGGCGAGGGCGCAGCGTCGCGGAGTTGGATCATGAAAAGCTCGGCGACCCGTTTCGGCTGAAGTAGCGCACTGTCACGGACGCAGCGGCGTCGCGCCAGCCCTCGCCGGATCGGTCAGGCGGCATAGATCGGTTCCGCGCCCGTCAATATGTGCCGCTTGCGGATATAATTGGGGCTCCCCTCGATGGCCTTGCGGTCGACCAGATCGACGCGGCGCGCCAACAGGGTTTCCAACGCCTCTTTGAGGTCGACAAAGCGCGCCAGATCGTTGCCCTCGACTGAGAACTCGACCAGAAAATCAAAATCGCTCTGCGCCAGATCGAAGTTCGTCGCGCGCGCGGCCGAGCCGAACACGTCGAGCCGGCGTACATGAAAGCGGCGGCATAGCGCGGCCAACTCCTCGCGATGGAATGCAATATCGGCAATCGTGGGTCGCTCCGTCGTCGAGACTATAGCACGCTCCGCGTGAAGAAACCTCGGTCGTCATACCCCGCGGTGACGAGGCGCAGAAAGTCTTCTAGGCTTGAGCGCGAGTGAAGGCCTGACATGCCCACGATCTCCGTCTTCTTCGGAATCGCTATTCGGATGTTCTTTTCAGACCATCCGCCGCCACATTTTCATGTCGCTTATCAGCGCTACCGGGCGGTGATTGCCGTTGAAAGCGGTGCTATTATCGCCGGTGCGCTGCCGCCGGCGGTCCATCGCCTGGTTCGTGATTGGGCCGGACGGCATCGTGCGGAACTTTTAGACAATTGGGAGCGGGCGCGGGCGCGGCGAGCCTTGCAGCGCATCCCGGGAGCCGACGTGGAATGAACGCGCAGGATCAGATGTTCGAACTGGTTGATGTCGTGCGGGTCGCCCCGCGCGGCGGTTACCGGCTGTCTGTCGGCTTTTCCGACGGCACAGAGGGTGATCGGGATTTTGCCGGTATGATCGCGGAAGGCGGCGAGATGGTCGAACCGTTGCGCGATCCGGCCTTCTTCGCCCGGGTCTTTCTCGACGACGGAATTCTCACTTGGCCTAACGGCTTCGACATCGATTCGATCGCGCTGCATATGGACATGAAGCGGGAAGGCCTGTTGCGCCAATCCGCAGCGGTTTAACCCAATAGCTCGTCACTCTTATTGCGACCGCCCATTGACAATCGTCCCTACTTCCGCTACATAGCGGACGAATCAGAATCCCGCCCTCGAAAGGACGCCTTCGCGAGGGTACTCCGGAGACGGGGCGGGAGCGGTTCCCGGAGCGGCGGCCATACACCGTCGATCCGGGCGGCCTTGGGCATCGAACCCTCCGGCGCGTGATCGGAGTGCGAGGTGCTCGCTGCACTGGCGCCGGGGAGGGTCCTCCCGTTTGCACCCGGTGTTTCCAGGAAGCGCGGCCCGAGGCCGAGTCGAGGGGTGAAACCTTCGGCGCATGACCGCGGTGGGCGCCGTAAGGCGAGGGCGCCGCCGCTTTGATCCCGCGCAGTGCGGGGGAAAGCGCTGGCGCTCGCCGAACTCGCAGCAGGCTTTAGTCCTACTGCGGCGGGGGCGGATCCCGAGAGGCGCGCCGAGCGGCGCCCGCCTCCCTTCTTTT
>DATAWA010000261.1:0-3944 GCA_036267435.1 Xanthobacteraceae bacterium
AAGCCCGTCATCGCGCAGGATCGCTACGGCGTCCCCCGCTATGAATATGCCGCGGCGGGCTGCGAGTTCGGCGTTATCCAGTAACCGCCGCGTCTAATGGTAGACCGCCGCCGATTTTGCGGTGCGTTCCTGATGCCGCCAAGCCGCAATCGGCGTTTTGACCGCGCCCGGCAGATATTTGGCGACGACAATCGGATCAAGCTGTGCCAGCGCGTTGTCCGGGAGACGATGCCACGTCTCGTCGCGCCCGAACAAAGCAATGCCCAGATAACCGCGCACGGTCAGGGTTTGACCGTCGGGACTCACCTTCATCATCGCGCTGTAGATATTGCCGTCGCGCGGATCGAGGATATTGCCGTTGTCGTATTCCAGGCCGTTACGCGCCATGTTTCTGATCAGCGGCAGCCCGAGCAGCGGTTGATCCTTGCGGTCGTCGCGGCAACTCGAACAGATTGGATTTTGGGGATCGTCCGGCCGCGGAAACATTTTCGCGATCACCCCTTCATAGGCGCCGCCCTGCTCGACGAATAAAAACCAGCCGACCGGATTGCCGGTATCCTGGTCGGTTTTCTGCCATAGACCGGCGACGGTCGGCTGCGTAGCCGGGCTTGAATGCGCAATGGTGGCCAGCCCGATCAGCGACGCCGCGGCCATAATCACAAGGAACTTGGTCGAATGTATTGGCAAAGGTCCCTCTCCATTCGCCGGTGTCGAAACGAATCGCTCTGACGCCCTTGATGGCGGAGATTTATTACTCGTTCCACAATGCGGAGATTTGAGGACGCTGCAATGACAACCGGCGCCATAGTGTCGAGGGTCGGACGGCACCACCCCGCGCTTGCTTGCGCCGCGGCAGGGAACCGGTGCGGGAACTTAACCGGCGCAGTCTCGTTTCCGGTTTACAGCCCCGCTTGCAAGAGTTTGCGTACTTCATCATGATTGCTCGCAGTACTGTCCCCGTATTATTTAATGGGATTTGACGCCGATGCGGCACGTCATTTCACGGCCGCGAATCGCTTCGCGCACCAGTCTGGCTCTCGCCAATCTGCGCGGCCTGACGATTTTGATCGTTCTCGCCTTTCATGCCACGCTGGCTTATCTGAACTGGATTCCGGTAACCGGTTCCGGCTTTGACAGCCCGCCCTACGACTGGCGGGCCTTTCCCATCATCGACAATTATCGTTTTGCCGGATTCGACATCTTCTGCGCCTGGCAGGATGTCTATCTGATGTCGCTGATGTTCTTTTTGTCCGGCCTGTTCGTCTGGTCCAGCATGCAACGCAAGAAAGATTGGGGATTTTTGCGCGATCGCGTGGTGCGGTTAGGCATTCCGTTCGTTTTCGGCGTCACCGTGATCATCCCGGCCGCGATTTATCCCTGCTATCGCCTGACGGCGGCCGACCCAAGCCTTGCCGCCTATTGGCACAGCCTGCTCGCGCTACCGTTTTGGCCGAACGGGCCGCTATGGTTTATCTGGCAGCTTTTGGCTCTGAATTTCGCCCTCGTCGGCCTCAATCTGATTTCGCCGGATGCGATTCCGGCGCTGGGCCGCTGGTCGGCAATGGCCGGTAAATATCCCGTCCGGTATTTCGGTGTGCTTCTCGTCGTCTCGGCATTGGCTTATTTGCCCTTGGCCGTGGCATTTACGCCATGGGCCTGGTCAAACTCCGGACCTTTCGCGATCCAGCTCAGCCGCCCGCTGCTCTATGCCGTTTATTTCTTTGCCGGTGCCGGCATCGGCGCGGCTGGTATCGAGCGCGGCCTGCTCGCAGCCGACGGTATTTTGGTGCGGCATTGGGTTTCGGCGCTCGTTATTGCACTCCTGACATTGTTCATTTGGATGGGACTGACGGGTCTGACCATGAGCGGCGGCGCTTCGCTCGGCCTTCGGTTCGCGGCCGACCTCAGCTACGTTCCAGCTTGCGCGGCCGGTTGCTTTTTTCTGATTGCGGTGTGTCTGCGCTTCGCCACCGGGCATTGGCGGCTCATCGGTTATTTGTCGGCCAATGCCTATGGGCTCTACCTGGTGCATTACGTGTTCATCGTCTGGCTGCAATATGCGCTCCTAGCGTTGCCATTGTTCGCCGTCGCCAAGGCGGGCATCGTATTCGGCGGCACCCTGGCGCTGAGCGTAGCGACCGTTTTCGCCGCTCAGCGGCTTGGCTGGGGCGCGCGCCTGATCGGCTCAGCACCGCGGGCTGTTGCGACGTCCTGATTTCTGCCCGATCCGCAATCGCGCGGCGGGACGTGCCCCCGGGAACATTCTATAATGATCGCGTTAAGCCGGCCGGCGGCGGCTGCTCTGCCTCCGCTGCCGACCGGCAGCGAGGGCCGCCGATGATTGCCATGATGCGATTGGGCGCATCCGCGCTCGCGGCTCTTCTCGTCGCCCTCGCGGTCACGCCGGCCGCCGCCGCCGAGCACGCTGTCGTTCTCGATGTCGACGGCGTCATCGGCCCTGCAATGGCGGATTACGTCACGCGCGAAATCAAGGCCGCCTCGCCGGCCGCGGATGGACTCATCGTGTTGCGCATGAACACGCCGGGCGGCCTGGACTCGTCGATGCGGCAGATCGATACCGCGATTCTCGCGTCGGCCGTGCCGGTCGCCACCTTTGTTGCGCCCAGCGGCGCCCGCGCGGCGAGCGCCGGCACCTACATCGCTTACGCCAGCGCCATCGCCGCCATGGCGCCGGGCACCAATATCGGCGCCGCGACGCCGATTCAGCTTGGCGGCAACCCGCTGGCCTCCGGCGGCTCCGAGCAGAAAGCGCAAGCGCCGGAGAAAACCGACGAGCCCGCCGACGCCGAGTCGCGCAAGATGGTCAATGATGCGGCGGCCTATATCCGCAGCCTTGCGGCAGTGAACGGCCGTAATGCCGATTGGGCGGAACAGGCCGTGCGCGCGGCTGCGAGCCTGCCGGCGGCGGAAGCGCTCAAACTTCATGTCGTCGACGTCGTCGCGACCGACGTGCCCGATCTGTTACGGCAGATTGACGGCCGCACGGTCACCGTCGCCGGCAAGCCGGCGCGCCTCGTCACCGCCGGGCTCGAGATCGTGCAGGTTCCGCCCGGCTGGCGGACCGAATTGCTAGCGCTCATCACCAATCCGAATGTTGCTTTCATCCTGATGCTGATCGGCGTTTACGGGCTGATCCTGGAATTCTTCAATCCCGGCGCGGTGGCGCCCGGGCTCGTCGGCTCCATCAGCCTTGTCGTCGCCCTCTATGCGCTGGCGCTGTTGCCGATCAATTACGCCGGCGCCGCGCTAGTCCTCATCGGCATCGGCCTGATGGTCGCCGAGGCCCATATCGGCGCTTTCGGCGCCATCGGCGCTGGCGGTATTGCCGCCTTCGTCATCGGAGCGCTGATGATGTTTCCGTCGCGCGTGCCGGGACTGAACCTCTCCGGCACGGTCGTGATCGCCACCGTCATCGGCAGCGCGGCTTTGTTCTTGCTGGGGCTGGTGGCGCTGTTTCGCTCGCGCAAACGCCCGGTCGTCAGCGGCGACCAAGCTTTGATCGGCGCGTTGGGCGAAGCGGTGTCCTGGCAGGGCAATGAAGGCCGCGTACGGGTCGCCGGGGAGATCTGGCGGGCCCGCGCCGACATGCCGCTGGGCGACGGCGCCGGCATCGAAGTCGTCGGCCGCGATGGCCTGGTTCTTGTCGTTCGACCGTTTAGCCGCATGTCACAGGGAGCTTAAGCCATGGTGTTCACGATCGTTATCGCCGCCGGCGTCTTAGTCCTGATCTTCCTTTACGCCTCGATCCGCATCTTGCGCGAATATGAACGCGGCGTCGTCTTCACGCTTGGCCGCTACACCGGCACCAAGGGTCCCGGACTGATCCTGCTCTATCCGTTCGTTCAGCAGATGGTGCGCGTCGATTTGCGCGTGGTGGTCGACGAGGTGCCGCCGCAGGACGTGATTTCCCGCGACAATGTTTC
>DATAWA010000262.1:0-3853 GCA_036267435.1 Xanthobacteraceae bacterium
GCTTTATCTCGAGGCCGGCGCCATCCACGGCTGCGTGCTGGCGGTCAAGGACCGGCCGATGGTCTATATGGAGGATGTCGGCCGCCACAACGCGGTCGACAAAATTGCCGGCTGGATGTTCAAAAACCATGTCGGTCCCGCCGACAAGATTTTCTACACCACGGGACGCCTCACGTCCGAAATGGTGATCAAAACAGTGCGCATGGGCATTCCGATTTTGGTGTCGCGCTCCGGCTTCACCGCCTGGGGAGTCGAATTGGCGCGCAAGGCCAATCTGACGCTGGTCGGCCGCGCCCGCGGCAAGCGCTTTATTGCTCTCGCCGGTCAGGATCGTATCGTGTTCGACCAGGATCTCGCTTTTGTCGAGGACGAGAGCGCCAAGCACCGGCGTAAAGCCGCGGTGCACGACGACTGAGCCGAGACGCGCGTGACGATCCCGCCCACTCTCGGCCTCGTTCTTGCCGGCGGCCTGGCGCGCCGCATGGGCGGCGGCGACAAGGCGCGGCTTTTGATCGGCGGCAAAACCATTTTGCGGCGCGTGCTCGACTGCATCGGGCCGCAATGCGAGCGTGTCATCATCAACGCCAACGGCGACCCGGCGCGGTTTGCCGACACCGGCCTGCCCGTCATCGCCGACAGCATCCCGGATTTTGCCGGACCGCTTGCCGGCATTCTCGCCGGGCTCGATTGGGCGGCCGCGCATGCGCCCGCGGTCGAGTGGATTTTGAGCGTACCGGGCGATTGTCCGTTTCTGCCGCGAGACCTCGCGACGCGGCTGCATCAGGCGCGGGCTGCGGCGAAGACTCAACTTGCTTGCGCGCGCTCCGGCGAATGGCGCCATCCGGTCGTCGGCCTGTGGCCGGTCGCACTGCGTGAGGATCTCAGACACGCACTCATCGACGATGGCCTGCGCAAAATCGAAATTTGGACCGCGCTGCACGGTGTCGCGATTGCCGACTGGCCGTCCCAACCGGTCGATCCGTTCTTCAATGTCAATATTCCGGAGGACGCGGCGCACGCCGGGGCGCTGGCAGCGCAATATCCGAACCTTTAGCCGATCAACGACGCGTAAGACAGAAAACCCACCGTCGCACCGGGCTCGATCGTGGTGACGTCCTCGTCGAGTTCGGCAAGCCCATCGGTTTCCGTAAGTGACGTGAGGACGCCGGCTCCGTCTTGCTCGAATTTCTGGGCTTCGACAGTGCCGTCGGCGGCTTTGCGCAAAGCGACCCGAATATATTCGCGCCGGCCCTTGCGCTTTTTGTAATGGAATGTGGCGCGCGCCGGCATGGCGACGAGCGGTTCGGGTAACGCTCCGGACAAACGCAACAACAAGGGCCGCACCACGCGGACAAAAGTGACAAAGACCGCGACGGGATTTCCAGGCAGGCCGACAAAAGCCGCGCCGTTGCCGTCGTTGCCGGGTATCACGCCCATCGCTACCGGCCGTCCGGGTTTTAATGCAAGCCGCCAAAACACCAGCCGGCCGATGCTCTCGACGGCGCTGCGGACATGATCGGCTTCGCCGGTCGACACTCCGCCCGAGGTCACGACAAGGTCGTGATCGGCCGCCGCGGCAGCCAGCGCCGTTTTCAATTCCGCCGGATCGTCGCTCAAAATGCCGAGATCAGTGAGCTCGGCGTTGAACCGCCCGATCAGTCCGGCCAGCAGATAGCGGTTGGAATCGTAGAGCGCCGCGCGCGGCAACGCGTCGCCCGGCTCGATGATTTCATCGCCGGTCGAGAACAAGGCGACGCGCACGCGGCGGCGCACATTAAGCGTGGTGAGACCGAGCGCCGCGGCCAGCGCAACGTGCTGCACCGAGAGCCGCCGGCCCGCCGGCAATGCGATCGCTCCCGCGCGCATATCTTCGCCGGCCAATCGCCGATTGGCGCCGCGCCGCAAACCGGCGGGCACCACGACACCATCGCCGTCGAGCCGGCAGTCTTCCTGCATGAACACGGTGTCGGCGCCCTGCGGCATCGGTGCGCCGGTGAAAATGCGAACGGCTTCGCCGGCTTCGACCGCGTGCTGCGCGGCGTGACCCGCGGTGACCCGATCGGCAATGCGGAGGCGTTTCTCGCCGTCGAATGCGAGGTCGTCGCCGCGCACCGCGTAGCCGTCGACCGCCGAATTGTCGAACGGCGGCACGCTCACCGGCGCAATGATATTTTCGGCGAGCACACGGCCTAAAGCCTCGCGCAATCCCACGCTGTCGCGGCCATCGACAGGCGCGATCCGCTGGACGATAAGACTCTCCGCCTCGCCGACCGGTAGCAGCGGACCATTAAAGGCAAAGCTGTCGTCGCTAAGCTGGGCCATCGCGTCCCATTCCCGGCAATGCCGCGATCCGCTCGCGCGGCAACGCCTCGGCCTGCAGGACATTGGCAAGGCCTTCGATGTCGTCGAGGCTCAGCACCGGCACTTGCGCCTGCGGCAGCGGCGCATCGGTTGCGATGGCGACGATGCAATCGTCGTCCGGATGCAAAAGCGGCTTGCCGACGGCCGCGCGAAACACTTCGAGCTTGGGATGCGACTGCCGCTTGAACCCTTCGACGATCACGAGATCGACCGGCGACAGCTTCGCCAGCATGTCGAACAGCGGCGGCTCGGCCTCATCGCTCAATTCGTGGACGATCGCCCAGCGGCGGCTCGAAACGATGGCAACTTCGCTGGCGCCGGCTTGACGATGCAGCCAGGAATCCTTGCCCGGCTGATCGATATCGAATTCGTGATGGGCATGCTTGACGGTCGCCACCTTAAGACCGCGGCGCACCAGCACCGGAATCACCTTGGTGACCAGCGTGGTTTTGCCTGAGCCGCTCCAGCCGGCGAGACCGATGATGCGCATGGCTGTCATTCAGCCGGTTCCATGCCGAGCGCGCGGATGCGGGCGCGGATGTCTTCGTCGCGCAGCACGTCGAGAAACGCCCGCATTGCCGGGCGGTCGCGGCGCGCTTCGACCAGCAGGAAATCATAGTGTTCTGGCGCGATGGGCAAAAAGGCGAGCCCGTACATGCGCGCGACCGGCTCGATCGCCACGCCCCAATCCGCCCGGTTTTGCGCGATGGCCGCGGCAACGGCATTGTGCGAGCGAGGCTGATTGGCGTAGCCGGACGGCCGCGCGCCGCGCAACAGCCCGTCGACAAGCACGCGCGTGCCGGACCCGCCATTGCGATTGACCATCAAGATCGTGGGATCGGCCAGCGCGGCCTTGAGCGCGCTATCGGCGGTGCCGCCTTCGAAGCGGATATCGCCTTGGCGAAAGACGAAACCCTGCATGCGCCGCCAGCCCGGGACGAGCGCAAGACCCGGCTCCAGAAGATGCTTGTTGTAGAGACCCGTCGCCGGATCGACGAGATGCACCGGCGCCACGTCGCATTGGCCGCGGCTTGCCGCATTCACGCCGCCCTGACTGCCGACGGCAATGGTGCGCGCACGAAAGCCGCGCTCGGTGAGCGCGCCGACCACGACGTCAAGCGCGACATCGTGACTTCCCATGATGACAAAATCGGGGGCGCTATCGCTCTCGCCGATCAGCGTGACCTCGGCGGCAGAATCGGCCGGAAGCGACGAAGCAAGCGCATCGATCGCCATAAAACCGTCGGCTTGCGAGAACGCGGTGACCGCGCCCGAGCCCTTGCCGGTCGGAAACGCGATCGGGCCGTCTTGGCCGGCGACGAGCGACACCAGAACGAATTCCTCGCGGCCGAGCTCCGAAACGATCGGCACCGGCACGCGCGCCGTCACGGTGCGCGCCGCTTCGGGCGAGAGCCCGGCCCGGGCACGGATCAGCGGCGCCACGAAGGCATGGAAGGTGAAAATCGCGGAGGTCGGGAATCCCGGCAACACG
>DATAWA010000263.1:0-12790 GCA_036267435.1 Xanthobacteraceae bacterium
ACTGTGGTTCTGGAAAACCGCGAGCAGGCTGAGCGCCGCGCGGCGTAATCAGATGCACGGCGCCGGCCAAAACGCCGATCGGTTTGCCAGGCCGCGCGCATCGCGCTGCCGACACGAACCCATTAGCCGCATCCTCCTTCAGAGGAACTTGCTGGCGTCACGACTGGTTTCCCGGATAAGCTGACTTCGCCGGGAAACGGAGAAGGTCGTGCCGGACAATGCCAACGACAATGCGAACGGCAAAACGAACGAAACGGCGCCGCGCGGTACGAGCGAGCCGACCATCGTTGCCGTCGGTGCTTCCGCGGGCGGTGTATCGGCGCTGCAGAGTTTCTTTGCCGCTCTTCCGGAGCACCCCGGCGCGGCCTTTGTCGTGGTGGTGCATCTCGATCCGAAGCACCGCAGCGAATTACCCAGCATTTTGGCGACCAAAACGCGAATGCCGGTGGTGCAGGTCACCGCGCACGAGCGTTTGGAGGTCGACCACGTTTATGTCATTCCGCCGGATCGCCGCTTGCAGATGGTCGATCACGAGATTTCGGCTCTCGCCTTCGACGAGCCGCGCGGTCACCGGGCGCCGATCGATTTGTTCTTTCGCTCGCTCGCCGATCAGCTCGGCGACGGCTTTGCCGTCATCTTAAGCGGCGCCGGATCCGACGGCGCGCTCGGCGCGCGCGCGGTGAAGGAATCGGGCGGCATCATTCTGGTGCAGGATCCCGATGAGGCCGAATATGCCTCGATGCCGCGTAGCGCGATCGCCACCGGTGTGGCCGATTTCGTCATGCCGGTGCGCGACCTGGCGAAGCAGCTGTTCGCTCTCATTGACGGCAAATCGAGCGTGGTCGCCGCCGACAATTTCGAAGAGGATCAGCTGCGCAGCATTCTTGCCACTCTCCAGGTGCGCACCGGCCATGACTTTGCCAAATACAAACGCTCCACCGTGCTGCGGCGGATCGCGCGGCGCATGCAGGTGACGCGAAGCGCGGATCTCAAAAGCTATTACCAGGCGCTGCGCGAGAACGCGGACGAGGCGCAAGCGCTGCTGCGCGACCTGCTTATTTCCGTAACGACGTTCTTCCGCGACGGGAACGCCTTCGCAGCACTGGCCGAGAAGGTGTTGCCGGATCTGTTCAAGGATAGAAGACCGGATGAAACCATCCGCGTGTGGGTCACCGGCTGCGCCACCGGCGAGGAGGCTTACACGTTCGCCATGCTGCTCTCGGAAGAGGCGGCGCGGCATCCGGTGCGGCCGCCAATGCAGGTGTTCGGCTCGGATCTCGATGCCCGGGCGCTGGCGGCAGGCCGGGAAGGCCGCTATCCGCTCGCCATCGAAGCCGACGTCAACGAGGAGCGGCTGGGCCGCTTTTTCACCCGCGAAGGCGATCATTATCTCGTGTGCCAAGAGCTGCGCGACATGGTGCTGTTCGCGGTGCACGACCTCCTCAAAGACCCGCCGTTCTCCCATGTCGACCTTGTCTCCTGCCGCAATCTTCTGATCTATCTCGACCGCGACTTGCAGGAGCAAGTGTGCAGCACGTTCCACTATGCGCTTAATCCGGGGGGGTACGCCTTTCTTGGCTCTTCGGAGTCGCTCGACAATCCACCCGGTCTGTTCCGCGGTGCCGATCGGACCGCGCGCATCTATCAATCCACCGCGGCATCGGGCGACAAACCGCGGCTGCTGCCGCGGCTTCTCGGCCCGGTGCGCATTCGCGAAGCGGTCGTTCCGCTGCTGCGTCCGGTGAGCCCGACGGTGGCGCTCGGCGAGGCGGCGATGCACCGGCGCGCCATCGAGCAGATCGCCCCGCCCAGCATCATGGTCGACGAAGCGCATCGCCTCATTCACCTCTCCGAGCATGCCGGCCGTTTCCTGCTGCCGTCGGGCGGTCCGCTTACCGGCGATGCCGTCGAGATGGCGCGCTCGGAACTGCGCTTCGAGATGCGTTCGGCGCTCAATCGCGCATTCGAGCTGGGCGGAAGCACGCTGAGCCTGCCGATCCTGGTGCGCTTCAACGGCGCGCGGCATCGCGTTCATCTTCTGGTCAAGCCGGTGCAGGATGACGGCGCCGCAGAAGTCCATAATGCGATCGTCATTTTCATAGAGGGCGAAGCCGTTGACGACAGCGTGGGCGACGTCGACAACAAGGCCGATGTCGAGACGGTGCGGCGGCTGACCCAGGAACTCGAGCTGATGCAGGCGCGGCTGCGCACGGTGCGCGAGGAATCGGACACCGCCAATCAGGAACTGCGCGCCGCCAACGAAGAGCTGCAATCGATCAACGAGGAATACCGCTCGACCTCCGAGGAGCTGGAAACCTCGAAGGAGGAATTGCAGTCGATCAACGAGGAGCTGCAAACCGTCAACGCCGAGCTGAAACTCAAGCTCGATGCCATCTCGCGGGCGCACAGCGATTTGCAGAACCTCATCGCGGCGACCGACATCGGCACGCTTTTTTTGGATTCATCGCTGCGCATCAAGCGCTTTACCGAGCGGGTCACCGACCTTTTCAGCATCACGCAAAGTGACGAAGGGCGCCTGATCACCGATTTCGTCCATCGGCTGCAATACGATAATCTGATCAAAGATGTGCGCGCGGTACTGGCCGACCTCGTACCGCTGCGGCGCGAAGTTCGCCGCCGCGACGGCCGCTGGTACGACGTGCGGCTGCGGCCGTATCGCACCAGCGAGGACAAGATCGACGGCGTCGTTATCACCTTTGTCGATATATCCGAGCGGCATCAAGCGGAAGCGGCGGTGCTCGCCGGCGAGGGACGCCAGCGTCTGTTGCTGAGCGAATTGACGCACCGCGTCCGCGACAGCCTGGCGGTGATCCAGGCCATTGCGCGGCACACTTTGCGGGACGACCTGCCCAGGGAAGAGGAACTCAAGCGATTTGAAGGCCGGCTCGCGGCGCTGGCCGGCGCCTACACGCTGCTTGTGGAATCGGACTGGAAGGGCGCTGCTCTTGGCGACCTCGCCCACCAGCAGCTCAACGCCCACGGCGGCGAAGATCCGGACCGGTTGCGCATCGCCGGAGAGGTAGTTCTACTGCCGGCCGATCTGGCGACGCCGTTCGGCCTCGTGCTGCATGAACTGGCGACCAATGCCGCCAAGCATGGCGCTTTGTCGAACCGGACCGGCAAAGTGGAGGTAACTTGGACGCTGAACCCTGGGAACAAGGGACGGCTCATCAGGGTTAAATGGCAAGAAACCGGCGGACCGCCGGTGGCGAAGGCTGCGGCTGGCAGCTTCGGAACGACCCTCATCGAAAGCGCGATCCGCGGTGCAATCGTCAAGCGCGAATTCCAGCCCGGTGGCTTGGTCTGCACGATCGAATTGGCGCTGCCGGAGGCAGCAGCATAATGGAGCGGCGAGCAAAGAATGGTGCGATGCCGGGCTGAGTAGCGCGCGCGTCCTTGTGGCCGAAGACGACGCGATCTTGCTGAGTTATTGAAATGATTCGGGCGAGGCCGGAGCGGTCGTTGCCGCAGCGGCCGAAACCTAGAGCCGGGCGCTGCCTTAGTGTGGTTCTTGGTAGGGGAAACTACCTACGAAGGGTTTCCTGTTGTGGAAAGGTTCGGCTGAGGCGTAATACCGGTACGATGGGTTCAGACGAGGAAGTTTGCGGCAATGCCCAACTATACGTTCGAACTCAGGGACGGGCATGGTGATCTCGATGACGAGACCTCGGTCTTGTTCGCCGATAATGCGGGTGCGCTGCGCTACGCGCGAACCGTCGTTCAAGAGCTGAGTCGCAGCCGGGAAGCGGAGACGCGCACCTGGCGCCTCGATGTCTACAACGAAGGCGGTGATTGCGTGATCGCCTTGCCGTTCGCCAGTCTCGACCCGACGCTTGACCATTTGCGTCCGGAATTGCGGGCCATGGTGGAAAAGTTCTGCGATCGCCGCCTGTCCGTGGATGAGATGATTTACAGTGCCCGCAACACCGTGCGGGAGTCGCAGGCGCTGGTCGCAAAGTCGCGCGGGAAATTTTATGTCGCGGCCCGCTCCGGCAAGAGAACGATACCGGATCGATAGGCTCCGCGCGTCCCAGCGGAAACCCTTGATCGGTCAAGTATGCTGCCATGGCGGCCACGATGCAAACCGTGGAACTTTTTCCGGAGGGTCGCGTTCCGGTAACATTGACGGGTATAGCTATGATTGAGCCATCTGGTGCGAGCAGGATCAGGACTCTCCCTGAGCAGGCGTCGAGCGCGCGGCTATTGGGCAATCGGCTTCTTGCCGCGCTGCCCGGTGACAGCTTCGCGTTGCTGGAGCCGGACTTTAAGGACGTCGTGCTGCCGCAGGGCTTCGTCTGTTTCGATCCGGGCGATCCGGTCAATCAGGTCTATTTTCCGCACAGCGGCATGATCTCCTGCCTGGTGACCACCGGTGACGGCGAAATGGTGGAAACGTCGTCGGTCGGGCGCGAGGGCGCGGTCGGCTTGCAGAGCGGCTTCGGCCGACGGGTGTCGTTCACTCGCGCCTTGGTGCAGATTGCCGGCAAGTTTACGGTTCTCCCGGCGGCCCGCTTGGAGAATGCCGTCAGCCGCAGTCCGGCGTTGCGCGACGTGATCCTTCGCTACATCGAAACTCTCTGGGCCGAAGCCCAACAAAATGCCGCCTGCAACGCTATCCATGACGGTTCGGCGCGGTTGTGCCGCTGGTTGTTACAGTGCGCCGACAAGATCGGCAGCGATCAGTTGCTGCTGACGCAGGAATTCCTGGCTGAAATGCTGGGCGTCCGCCGCACGACGGTGACGCTGTTGGCTCAGGAGCTGCAGAAAAACGGTATTGTGCGCTACAGCCGTGGCCGGATCACGATCCTCGACCGCCCTGCGCTCAAGGCGGCGGCCTGCGAATGTTACAACGCGGTCAAACATGACCGTCCGCTGGGCGGCACCGGCATGACAATTTGACGGCCGAACCGCCGGACGCGGGCGTGCCGGCACTCACGCGACCGCGGGGCGTTGCGCTCAGCCGGTGTGGCGTTTGATCGTTTGTTCGAGGTTTTCGGTTTGCAGGTGCATCTGGGTTCGCAAATTGTGCCAGTCGTAATTGACGACGCTCCAGTTGACCAGCGGCGCCTGTGCGCCGGTCGTGCCGGCGGAGAGGCCATTAGCGGCACGGCCCGTGGATGCGTCGTATTCATAAGCGCCACCGATCGTGACGATGATCCCCAAAATAAATCCGAGCAAGAGCGCCACGGCTGCCTCCCGTTGAAATGACTTTTCGGACAATTCAACGCAAGTGCGCCGCAATAAGTTCCGTCGGCGCGTGCGCTCAGACGTAGGCGCCGTGATGGCCGAACAGCAGAACCAGAACGACGATCAGGACCACGAGCCAGATCAAGCCGTGTCCGCCGCCGCCGTAGTAGCCGCTCCGGTAACCCCAATAACCGCCGCCGCCGCCAAACAGAAGCACCAAGATGACGATGAGAAGGATAAGACCCATGGTTGTCGCTCTGCGTTAAAATCGATACGCGGCAAAGCAATCCGGCGGCGAAAATGAAAGTTCCATTCGGCCGCCAAATATTTTCCCGGACTTCCTTTGCCGGTGGGCAACGCTATCGCAGAGACGATACGGCGGCGCCAAAACGTCGGTCACTGAACTTTGCCCGAGCTCGCGCGTTAATGGGCGAATTCTCCCTAATCTCGCTGAGGAGCAGCCATGGCCCAGACCCGCACCGCCCCCTCCGATTTCACGCGCGCCTTCGGTGACGCCAAAAAACAGGCCGGCGGTGTCGCCGACGAAGTGTCGGATGCCGCGCAGGACCTTTATGGCCAAGCCCGCGACAGCGCCGCCGACATTGCCGACAGCGCCAATCGCGCCGCGCGTCACACCGCCGGCTCGTTCGAGCGGGCGCTACGCAATACCATTGAAACGCAGCCTTACACGGCGGTCGCCATCGCGCTCGGCCTGGGTTGGCTGTTCGGCCGCATGCATCGCCCGCTGTGATGCCAAGATGACAGGCAAGATCCGCGAAGCTACGCGCGAAGACGAGCGCGAGACCGAAGATCAGATTGCACGCCGCAAGCTTGGTCCGCGCGGCGAGCGAGGGAGCCCCGATACGGCAACGATGACGCCGCAGGGCGAAAAGCAGTTGCCGAAAGAAGGCGAGTTCGACGGCCATACGGCGTAGTTAAGCGAGCGGAGGCAGTTGCCTCGACCTGGTTGAGAAATGAAGCGCGCCTTGATTTTGGCGCGCTTCTTTTGTTTGCGGGCCGTCTTTATTTGATCGACAGGTTCAGCGTCTTCACCATGCCGCCCCACTTCTTCACTTCGGCGGTGAACATGGCGTCGGCTTCCGCCTGCGATCCGGTGATCGGGTCAAATCCCATATCGGTGAGCTTTTTCTCGATGGCGGGGCTTTTGACGATGTCGTCGATCGCGGCATTGAGCGTCTGCAAGATTTTTGGATCGGTCTTGGCCGGTGCGAAGAAGCCAACCCATGAGGCGGCGGTGAAGGCGGGATAGCCCTGTTCGGCATAGGTCGGCACATTGGGCGTCACCGCGGCACGCTTGTCTGCGGCAATGCCGAGGCCCTTAAGCTTGCCGCCGGCGATCTGCGCGGCCGCGCCGCCGCCGAGCGTGGTCGCCATCAGGTCGACCTGGCCGCCGACGGTGGCATTGATGGCCGGTGCGCCACCCTGGAACGGGATCGGCTGCACCGGCGCCTTGGCCAATTCCTTGAAGAAATACTCCGCCTCGATGTCGGAGCCGGTGCCGACGCCCGGGATCGCCATGTTGATGGTGCGGCCGGCCATCGCCTTGATCAAGCTCGGCAGATCCGCGGCGGGATTACTCGGGCTCGTCACCAATGCTTCGGGGCTCGACGCAGCAATCGCCACCGTCTTGAAATCGCCGGCTGAGAACTGTTTGTTGACGAACAGCGTTTCGTTGATCGCAAGCGCGGTGGTGGTAGCGAGAAGCGTGTAGCCGTCGGGGTTGGCGCGCGCGACCACCTCGGCGGCGATATTGCCGCCCGCGCCGCCGCGATTTTCGACCACCACGCTCTGATGCAGCCGTTCGCTCAAGCCTTGGCCGATCAGCCGCGCCAGCGTGTCGGCGATGCCGCCGGGCGCGAAAGCGACGATCACCGTGATCTTTTCGCTCGGATAAGCCGCCGCTTGCGCGCCGCCGCAGGCAAAAGCCGCCGCGGTCAGTACGCATGCGGCGAGCGCATTTCGGACGATGCGTGAAGCTGTCATGCTCAGGTCCCGGCAAGCTAAGAGAGGAAATTGAATGCTGCGGTAGGCGAATCGCATCACAGGGTCGAGAATGTGAGCCTCGCTTGAAGCCGCGCGGAGTGCATCATGAAGCTTTTACGCCGTCAATTCGCGAAGCGAGCGCCCTGACCGCGGCTGATCGCCGCCGACAACGGCTAGGCCGAGGCGCCGAGCTCCGCCGCGAGCTTTTCGTAGAGCGGATTGTCCCGCGTGTAGACGTAATCGAGCGCCGCGACCGAGACCGCTTCGGCGCCATGTTCACGCAGGAAATTCGCCAGCGCATGCACGTTGTGCGGCGGACAGTGCAACGTCAGCATGCCGGACGAGGTCGGGCCGCCGAACGGGGAGGCGATGCCGAATTTGTCCCGGGCGACGGTGAGCAGCTTCTCGTTCATGCCGGCAAAGCGCGTACGCACTTCGGCAAACGCCTCGGCGCGCTTTTGCGCGGCGATGCGGTCGAGGATGAGCCGGGCGGTTTCGCGCTGCTCGTTGCTCCAGGCGGCGGCGCGCGCGGCGACCAGATTGGCTTGCGAGCGAAGGATGATGCCGTCTTCGATCACCTTGAGCCCGTTGGCGGCAAGCGTCGCTCCGGTGGTGGTGATGTCGACGATCATCTCCGCGGTGCCGGCCGCCGGCGCGCCTTCGGTGGCGCCGGAGCTTTCGACGATGCGATAATCGACGACGCCATGGGCGGCAAAAAAATCGCGGGTCAGATTGGCGTATTTGGTGGCAAGCCGCATTTTGCGCTCGTGCTTGAGGCGAAATGCCGTGGCGACGTCGTCGAGATCGGCCATGTTGCGCACGTCGATCCAGGCTTGCGGCACCGCGACCACCACGTTGGCGAAGCCGAAACCCAATCCGGTGATGAGAACGACCCGCCGGTTAGATTGCGGGATCATCTCGCGTACCAGATCCTCGCCGGTGATGCCGAGCTGCACGGCGCCTTGCGCGAGTTGTGCGGTGATTTCGGCCGCCGAGAGGTAGGCGATTTCGACGCCGTCGACGCCGGCAATCGTGCCGCGATAGTCGCGGGCGCCGCGCGGCTTGACGAGCTCGAGCCCGGCTTTACCGAAGAAGCTTTCCGCGTTCTCCTGCAGGCGGCCCTTCGACGGCACGGCAAGAATGAGCGGAGCGCTCATGGCGCGCCTCCGTTGTCGACGAGCTCGTCGATGGAGGCGGCGAAGCCGACAGCCGGGATCGCTTCACGCGCGCCGAGCCGGGTCAACAGGCCGTCATAGCGGCCGCCGGCCACCAGCGGCCGCTCGCCGCGCGCGCCATGCAGCTCGAATACGAAACCGGTGTAGTAGTCGATGCCGCGGCCGAAATCGGTGGCGAACGTGATCGCGCGAACGTCGACGCCACGGGCGGCGAGAAACCCGGTACGGGTCTCGAACAAATCGAGTGCCGGCTCAAGCGCGATCTTGGCGTCGGCCGCGAGCGCGCGCAGTTCGCCGGCCGCGTCGTCCGGATCGCCGGCGATCGACAGAAAGCGCTCGATCAGCGCGCGGGTATCGCGCGGCAGCCGCGTCGGCGCGTTAAGCGCCGACTGCTCGAGAAAACGGTCGGCGATTTCGGCGACCGAGCGGCCGCCCACTGTGGCGATGCCGGCGATCGACAGGAGATCTGTAACGAGCGCGTGCGCCGCCTTGGGATCGGAGCCATTAAGCGCCGCCAGCACGCCCTGATAGTCTTTCGATCCATTGCTGGCCGCAAGCGTGAGCTGATCGAGGTCGTGCTTGAGCGAGGATTTGCGGTTGAAATCCTTGATCAGCCGCCGCTTCCAGACCGGCGCCAGGTCGAGCGCGGCAACGAACGCCGAGAACAATCCGACATCACCAATGCGGACTTTCGGCGCGTCGACGCCGTATTGCGTGGCGGCCTCCAGCGCAAGCGCCAGCATTTCGGCATCCGCAGCCGCCTTGTCGGTGCGGCCGAAGCTTTCGATGCCGGCCTGAAGAAACTCTCCGGGCGCGCCATGGCGGTGGCGGAAGACGGCGCCCAGATAGCAGTAGCCCGCGGGCCGTCCGGCTGCAGGCGATGCCAGGTAGTCGCGCGAGACGGGGATGGTCAGATCGGGCCGCAGGCACAGTTCTCGCCCGTCGGGGTCGGCGGTGAGGAACATGCGGCGGCGGATATCCTCGCCGGAGAGATCAAGAAACGGCTCGGCGGGCTGCAGCACCGGCGGGTCGATGCGCGCATAGCCGGCGCGCGCATAAGACGCGACAAGCGCCTGCGCTCGCTGATCCGTGCCGGTCTCGCCCTCGCTCGCCATAGCTCTCACTTAGGCCGGCCGGTTGGCGGCCTTCACGCCATCGCATTTTGTTCTGCTGGCGGCAGCCCTTTAGCACGACAACCGTCGCTATTCGATGAAGATCGCCCGGGGCCGTTAATGCCGTATCTTATCAACGGTTTCTCATGATTAATGAATGTCGACCGTTTGACGGGATCACTGGTTCCCGCCTAGGCTTGGCGCCGACGGTTCCCCCGTTTGGGGATCAAAAGGGAACGCAGTACGGGCAACCAATCGCCCCATGCTGCGGCTGCCCCCGCAACTGTGAGCGGTGAATCTTCCGTCTCGTGTCCACTGGGCCCTTGGGTACCGGGAAGGCGACGGCAGGTGAGGACCCGCGAGCCAGACCTGCCGTCAGCCGTGGTCATACGCGAGCGCTGTCGGTCGGGGTGTACTGGCGGTAGGCGAACCAAACATCCGTCGCTGGATGGGGGGACACCTTCGCGGTGACGTGCCACAGGGCGTGTTACCCGAGATGCCTCCCGTGCATCGCATAAGCATCGTCGCGCGGTATCTTTTCGGCTGCGTCGGCGGTCTCCTCTTAATCGTCTCGCTTCGCACGAGCTTGTGGGCGCAGACCGTGCCGGCAACGGAAGCGGCGCCGCCGTCATCGCCGGGCAGCGCGGCGCTGCCCACAATCCAGGTCACCGCCGCCAAGCGGCCCAAGCCCCATGCCCCAAGGCCCAGGACGGCGCCAATGCCCACGGCATCGACACGCGCGTCAGTTCCGGCGCCACCGCCCTACCAGACCGGCGCGCCCAATGTAGCCGGTGGCCCGCAGGTCGCGCCGACCATGGCGAGCCAGATGACGGTGTCCGGGCAGGATCTGAACAATCGCCCGGCGACACGGCCGGGCGAAATTCTCGAAGCGGCACCCGGCTTGGCGGTGGTCGAGCATTCTGACGGCGGCAAGGCCAATCAATATTACCTGCGTGGCTACAATCTCGATCACGGCACCGATCTGGCGATTTTCGTTGACGACATGCCGGTCAACTTGCCGACCCATGCGCACGGCCAGGGTTATGCCGATCTCAACTGGCTGATGCCGGAAACCGTCAGCAGTTTGAATATCCGCAAAGGCCCTTACTTCGCCGACGTCGGCGACTTCGCCAATGCCGGCACGCTCGCCGTCAATCTGCGCGACAGCGTCGATCAGCGGATTCTTGAGGAGACATACGGCAGCTTTGGTTACGAGCGACTTTTCACCATGGGCTCGGCCAAGCTCAGCGGCGGGTCGCTGCTATATGCCGGCGAGGTCAATACCTATAACGGCCCGTGGGCCACGCCGGACGACATGCATAAGCTCTCCGGCCTGTTGCGTTACAGCCAAGGTACCGCGACCGACGGTTTTTCGGCGACGGCGATGGGCTATTCCAATACCTGGACATCGACCGATCAAATCCCGTTGCGGGCGATCCAGTCGGGTTTAGTCGGACTTTATGGCGAGCTTGACCCAACCGACGGCGGCGATACCAGCCGGGCGTCGCTCTCGGCCCGCATGGCGCAAACCGTCGACGACGGCTCCTGGAAAGCAAACGCCTATCTGGTCAAATACGAGTTGGACCTGTTCAACAATTATACCTGGGACCTGACCGATCCGGTCGACGGCGATCAATTCCATCAGCACGACGACCGTGTTTATGGCGGCGCCGGGGCCTCGCGCAGCTTCGAAGGTTCTTTCTTCAATCTGCCGACCGAAACGGTGTTCGGCTTTCAATCGCGCTACGACGACATCAGCCTCGCTTTAAGCAACACGGTGCAGCGGCAATTTCTCGCGGCCGTACTGAGCGATCACGTCGACGAGGCCAATGCCGCCGTCTATGTCGAAAATACGGTGCATTGGAACGGTTGGCTCAAGACTACGCTTGGCTGGCGCGGCGATTATTACGAGGCGTCGGTGAACTCGATGCTGCAGCAGGCCAATTCGGGAAATACTCGAATGGCGATCGGCAGCCCGAAATTCCGGATGGTGATCGGGCCGTTCTACAAGACGGAATTGTTCGTCGGCGCTGGCATGGGCTACCACAGCAATGACGCCCGCAGCACGACCGCTACCGAGGTGCCCGGCGATCCGACGACGCCGGAAGGCGCCTCGCCGCTATTGGTGCGCTCACGCGGCGCCGAAATTGGTATCCGCAGCCGGTCCATACCCGGCCTCGATAGTTCGGTCAGCTTGTTTTACCTGCACCAGGATTCGGAGCTGTTCTTCGACGGCGATACCGGCGGCACCACGCCGGGGCTGCCGAGCCAACGCACCGGAGTCGAATTCACCAACGACTATCGTCCGGCATCCTGGATTCACATCGACGCCGATCTTGCGCTCACCCGCGCGCGTTTTCTCGGCTTCGACGCGGCACAGGAGGCGCTCTATCAGTCGCTCGTCGGTTATCCGCAGGCGCAGATCGGCAACGCGCCCGGAAACTATGTGTATAACGCGCCGTGGATGGTGGCGTCGGCCGGTATCACGCTCGGCGAAGCGACGGGCTGGTTCGGCGATCTGCGCTGGCGCTATATCAGTTCGCGACCGCTCACCGAGGACGGCACGTTCCAGTCGCCGCCGCTGAGTATTTTCAACGGCCAGATCGGCTATCGTTTCGACAACGGCTGGCGCATTCAGTTCGACGGTCTCAATCTGCTGAATGTGCGGAGCGATCAGGCGACCTATGCTTACGGGTCGCTCCTTAAAACCGACAGCCTGTTCGCGATGTGCTTTCCCGCGCACGGGGCGCCGACCGCGCCGGCGGCGGTCTGCCAGAATGGCGTGATGGATTATGTGCTGCACCCGATCGAGCCGCTCGCGGTCCGACTGACGCTCGCCGCCACATTTTAGGCGAGCGAACATCCGGCCCTTGCCAAATGTTACATTGTAACGTTAGCATGCTGGCATGGGGTGGGTTCACGGTCATAGACGACGCGGCGCTTATCTGGCGCTTGCGGCACTGGTGCTGCAAATCGCGATATCGTTCGGCCATGTCGATATCGACGGCATTGCCGGTCCCGACCACCTCACGCTCGCCGGGCTCCACAAGACGGTTGCCGCCAAGGTCTCGAAACACGGTCCGGCGCAGCCCTCCGGCGACGACGACGGCTATTGTCCGATCTGCGCCTCGATCTCCCTGGTCTCGACCTCAATCGTGTCAGAGCCGCCGCAATTGCCGGTACCGGATGGGTTCGAGCGCGTCAGGCCTCCTGTCAGCATCATCCGCGGCATTGTTCCGCCGTGGCGCGTCGCGTTCCGCTCGCGCGCGCCGCCGGCGGCGTGAGCTGGCG
>DATAWA010000264.1:0-2057 GCA_036267435.1 Xanthobacteraceae bacterium
GCCGGCGGCGGGGCGACGAGTTGCGTGCCGGCCTCGGCGGCGAGTCGGTGCAGGACCTTGCGGATCGCCTGATTGGCGGCGACGCCGCCGGCGCACACCAGCGCGTTGGGCGTACCGACCCGCTCGCGGAACATGCGTAGCCCTCCGCGCAGCCGGTCGATCACCACGTCGACCACCGCCTGCTGAAATGAAGCGCACAGATCGGCGACGTCCTGATCGCTCAGCGGCGCGATCTTTTGCGCTTCGAGCCGTAACGCCGTCTTCAGGCCCGAGAGCGAGAAATCGGCGTCGTGACGGCCGCTCATCGGCCGCGGCAACGCAAACCGCGCGGCGTCGCCACGGAGCGCCTCCTTCTCCACCAGCGGGCCGCCCGGATAGCCGAGGCCGAGCAGTTTGGCGGTCTTGTCGAACGCTTCGCCGATGGCGTCATCGACAGTCGTGCCGAGTCGCACATAATCGCCGACACCACGCACGGCCAATATCTGCGTGTGGCCGCCGGAGGCGAGAAACAGGCAATAGGGAAACTGCGTCCCATCTGTCAGCCGCGCCGTCAGCGCATGTGCCTCGAGGTGATTGACGGCGATCAGCGGCTTATTGTGCGTCAGCGCGATCGCCTTGGCGGTGGTCAGCCCGACGATCACTCCACCGATCAGGCCAGGTCCGGCGGCGGCAGCGACGCCGTCGAGCGCCGCGTAGGTACATTTTGCCTCGGCCATCGCCGTGGCGATGATGCGATCGAGCGCCTCGACGTGCGCGCGGGCGGCGATTTCCGGCACCACGCCGCCATATTCGGCATGTTCGGCGATCTGCGACAGCACAATGTTCGACAGAATCCGGCCGCAGGCGTCGCCGGTCCGGCTGACCAAAGCGGCGGCCGTCTCATCACATGTGGTTTCGATGCCGAGAACGATCATGGGTGTATTATATGCATTGGAGCATCCGAAGGTGTAATGACCCAATCCTCCCAGAAGGCATCTGTTTTACGCATCGGTTCCCGCGGTTCGCCGCTGGCCCTGGTCCAGGCGCGCGAAGTGCAGCGGCGCCTTGTTGCCGCCTGCGGCCTTGCGGCCGAGCAGATCGAAATCAAGGTCATCCGAACTACCGGCGATGCGATCCAGGACCGGCCGCTGACAGAGGCCGGCGGCAAGGGCCTGTTCACCAAGGAGATCGAGGAGGCGCTGCTGGCCGGCGCAATCGACCTCGCGGTGCATTCATCGAAAGACATGCCGACGGTGCTGCCGGCGGGCCTTGTTCTTATGGCCTTCCTGCCGCGCGAGGATGCGCGCGACGCCTTCGTGAGTCCTAAAGCTAGGACGCTTCAGGCTCTGCCCGAGGGCGCAACGCTTGGCACCGCATCGCTGCGGCGGCAGGCGATGGCCAAGCGGCTGCGGCCGGACCTGCGAGTGACGCCGCTGCGCGGCAATGTCGAGACGCGCTTGCGCAGGATCGAGGCCGGCGAAGCAGACGCAACCGTGTTGGCGGTCGCCGGACTAAAGCGCCTCGGCTTGTTGTCGGCGGCGACAGCGGTGTTCGAGATCGACGAATTTCTTCCGGCTGTCGGGCAGGGCGCCATTGGGCTTGAGACACGCGCGGACGATGACGCCACGCGCGCGCTCGTCGCCAAGGTCAACGATCCAGATACCGCGACCGCACTCGCCGCCGAACGCGCCTATCTGGCCGTACTCGACGGCTCCTGCCGGACGCCGATCGCCGGCCATGCGCGCATCGCCGGCGGCACCGTCCGCTTTCGCGGCATCATCGCCAAGCCGGACGGCAGTGAAGCCTATGAGGTTGCGCGCGAAGGCCGCGTCGGTGACGCGGCGGCGCTCGGCGTCGACGCCGGCCGCGAACTCAAGGCCCGAGCCGGCCCCGATTTTTTCACGCGGACTTAAACGATGCGGCTTCTGGTCACGCGGCCCGAACCCGACGCGGCGCGCACCGCGACGGCGTTGCGGGCGCGCGGCCATAGCGTGGTGATTGCGCCGCTGCTTCGCATCGAGCCGCTGGCCGGTGCGGCGATCGGCGCCGGACCGTGGGCGGCCGTACTGGTCACCAGC
>DATAWA010000265.1:0-1651 GCA_036267435.1 Xanthobacteraceae bacterium
TGGCGGACCAATGATCAAGTCGGAACTGGTTCAACATATCTCCACACAGAATCCCCATCTCTATCAGCGTGACGTCGAGAATATCGTCAACGCCGTTCTCGGGGAGATCGTCGCGGCCATGGCGCGCGGCGACCGCGTCGAATTACGCGGCTTCGGCGCGTTTTCGGTGAAGCAACGGCCGGCGCGCACTGGGCGCAATCCGCGCACCGGCGCCCATGTCTCCGTCGAAAAGAAATGCGTGCCGTTCTTCAAGACCGGCAAGGAGATGCGCGAACGGCTCAATCGTCCGAGCGCGGGTTGAGCGGCTCGCCGCGATCGGGCACTGGCCTGCTGCGCAAGGTCGTCGCGGCCGTAATCCTCGTGCCGCTCGGCATCGTGCTGATCGCGCTGGCGGTTGCCAATCGCCAAGCCGTCACGGTGTCATTCGATCCCTTCAATCCGCAACATCCGGCGGCGTCGGTGACGCTGCCTTTGTTCGTGCTGATCGTTATTTTGCTGATCGCCGGCGTTTTGATCGGCGGCAGTGCGTCCTGGCTGCGCCACGGCCGCTGGCGTCGCACCGCCCGCCGGTTCGAGCGCGATCTTGCCGGGCTGCGCGAGGAGCTGGAGCGGCAAAAACGGACCGCGGCTGCCGCTCCGGTGAACATTCCCCGTGCCGCCGCGCCGCCCGAGCGGCTGAGGCTCAACCCGCCGGTGGTATAAGGCGACGCTTCGCGGTAGAACCGCGGCGATTTTGCGGAAAGCCAAGCGAGAAGCGTTAGATTTATGTCGCTCACTGTCAAAATCTGCGGCCTTGCGACCTCCGAAGCGCTTGAGGTCGCGCTCGACGCCGGCGCCGACATGGTCGGCTTTGTGTTCTTTCCGCCGTCGCCGCGCAACATCTCGCTCAAGACCGCTGCGGCACTGGAAGGTCGCGTGCGCGGCCGCGCCCGCAAGGTAGCGCTTTCCGTCGACGCCGACGATACGTTTCTCTCGCTCGTTGTCGACGCGCTCGGTCCCGACATTCTTCAACTGCACGGCCAGGAAACGCCGTTACGGATCGCCGCCATCAAGGCGCGATTTAATCTGCCGGTGATGAAGGCGATCCCGGTCGAGACCAAGTCCGACCTTGCGGCGATCCCGCGCTATGCCGCCGTCGCCGACTACCTGTTGTTCGATGCGCGCGCGCCGCGCGACGCGACGCGGCCAGGCGGTCTCGGCAAGAGCTTCGACTGGCAGCTTCTCAAAGATATCGATCCCGGCGTGCCATTCATGGTGTCCGGCGGGCTCGATGCCGGCAATGTCGGCGAAGCCTTGCGCTTGGCCCGCGCACCCGGCGTCGACGTATCCTCCGGCGTCGAGCGCGCGCCGGGCGAGAAGGACCCCGACAAGATCAGGGCCTTCGTGCGCGCCGTGCGCGCGGCACAGGCAAAACCGGCGCATCCGGCGGCATGAGAAGGCCTTTGTCATGACGGTGCAACAGCTCAATTCGTTCCGTACCGGGCCCGACGAGCACGGCCATTTCGGCATCTATGGCGGCCGCTTTGTCGCCGAGACGCTGATGCCGCTGATCCTGGAATTGGAGGAGGCTTACGCCAAGGCCAAAGTCGATCCCGAATTCAAAAAGGACATGGACGGCTACCTGACGCATTACGTCGGCCGGCCGTCGCCG
>DATAWA010000266.1:0-29158 GCA_036267435.1 Xanthobacteraceae bacterium
GCCGTCGAGCACGAGCTTCTCATAGAGCGCGCGGTCGTCGTATTCGGGCACGCCCCATTCCTCATCGTGATAGGCGATATAGAGCGGATCTTCCTTGGGCCAGGGGCAGCGCTTGATGCCGGAGGCATGGGACGGCGGCGAAGATGGCGCGGTCATCCGGCGGCCTTTACGGCGCCGGCCGCCGGCTCGCCGGGAAAAGCAAAATGCGCCCAATCCGGCTTTACCAGCCGGACCGGCACCCCTGCCGCGGTCAACGTGCTGCCTTCCGCGATCGCTTCGGCGGCGCGGTCGAGGCGGACAAACGCCACACCGCGGCCGCCTGCGGCCGAACCCATGGTGCCGATCTGTTTTGCTCCGGCCGTGACCGGTGCACCGGCAGCGGGCGCGGCGCCGTCGTAGCGGATCGGCACGGCACGGGTGCGCGCAGTACCGCGATGCTCCATCCGCGACACCACTTCCTGGCCGACATAGCAGCCCTTGTCGAAATCGACGCCGCCAAGCTGGTCCATATCGGTCTCGTGCGGGAAGGCGTCGCCGTACTTGAAATCGCTGTCGCCCTGCGGCACGCCGAGCGCAATACGATGCGCGTCGTATGCGCTGGCTGCGATCAACGCGGCGCCGAATTCGGCTGCCGTCTCGGCGGCGCGATGCGGCGGTATGAGAATACGAAGCCCAAGCGCCGGCAGGCGGGGGTCGGCGAAGCAGAGGCCGGATTTGATCGCGACGCCGGGTTCGCCGGTTGAAGACTCATGCCACGCGGCAAGCACACCGAGGACGTCCGACAAATCCTCGATCAGTACCTTGGCGCGCAATTTGTACAAATTGAGTTTTTCGGCCAGCGTCGAGACCAAAGCCCGTGGCACATCGAGAAAAAAACCGCCGCCGTCGGCGGCCGGCGCTTCGGCGACAAAGAAATCGGCGATGATCTTGCCTTGCGGCGTCAATAGTGCGCAGAAGCGCGCCACGCCGGGCGCAAGCGTGAGTACATCGGCGGTGACCAGACCATGCAGGAAATTCCGCGCGCCGTCGCCGGCCACTTTGACGATGCCGCGATCCGGGAGCAAAGCCGCTTTCATGGCAATTATGCCTAAGCCCGCGGCACTGCCGTCGCAAGGTCATTTTACAGGGAGACGCGCCGCGGCCGTGGCAAAAAATGCGGCTTTTACGCCCCTGCCACCTTCAATCGGCAACGCGCCTGCGCGCCGCGCTATTGCCGCGGCAGCTGGACCGAAAACTCGCCGTTGCGGATGCGGGTACCGAAATTTTCCGTAAAGCGGGCGGTGGCTTCCTCGCCATAAGTCGAGATCAGTTCCGCCAGCGCCAGAAACAGCGCGGTCTGCGCTAGGCAGTCGCCTTCGATGCCGCCATGCGCAGCTTCGGTCCAGGCCTCTTGCAGATGAGCAAGCGCCAGCCGTTTTTGCTCGCGCTCGGCCAATGGCTCGCTCAGCGCAAGATTTTGGGTCGCAATTCTCATCTTTGTCACGTTGCCGCCGCCAGCCGGCGGCGTCCCCCTGTCCAAGAGACGACGTTAGCACGGCAAGTTCGGGCTTTTGAGGGCGAAGTTTAAGGTAGGGTTAATGCCACAGGGCCGGTGCTTGAGGCGCGCTAATTGGCATAGCGGGCGGTCACGTCGCGGGCGATTTTGGCGCCTTCCTCGAGGTAACGGTGGATCACGACTTTGGCGGCCGGTGTGCAGGTCCGGTAGCTCTGCTGGAAGCCGCGATAACCCCGATTGAAGCCTGCAACCATCTCGTCATGACGGTTGCCGGTCGGCGCCTCGGCATCGATCAAACCCTGCGCCTCGTCGCGCCATTTCTGGCCTTCGTCGGAGTTGCAGATACCGCCCAGGAAATGCAGGGCGCCGAGAATTTCGGAAAGCCGCTGCAGATCGGGGTCGTAGGGGGCGGGCTCGTCCTGCGCGGGCGGAGGTGGCGGCCCCACCGGCCTCGCCGGCACTTTGGGTAGCGCCGCCTGCGCCGGGGGCTTTGGCAGAACCGGCCGCGGCGCCGGCGCTTGGGGCGATTGCGGAGACGCCAATGGCGCCCCCCAGAACTGCGCGCGTGCGGGCACCGCGACCAAAAGCACAAGGCAGACGACAAGCAGTGTGCGGGACATTATCGGGGCCATGAATGAAAACAGCGGTGAAAATAAGCGCCGAACCGGGGCCACAGCAAGCGCCCCAAACGCGACATGGGTAAGGCCGCGGCGCTCAAGGAAATCGGGCTATCCGCTCGGCCGCGGCTGCAACGATTGCTGCCAGGCCTTCGGTCGTTTTCAGCCCCGAAACCTCGGCCGGTTGAAGCCAGTGGGCTTCAGCCAGTTCCTCATTGAGCGCAATTTCGCCGCCGATGAAACGCGCGGCGAAAGGCAGGATAACGAAATGCCGCTCGACGCGGCCGTCAGCATCGCGAACGATTGCCTGGCGGAAGCCAATGAGCTCGACCGGCTCGATTATAAGTGCGGTCTCCTCGCGGACTTCGCGGATCACCGCCTGCTCCAGCGTTTCGCCAAGTTCGACGCCGCCGCCGGGCAGCGTGTAGAGCCCGTGCGCCGGCGGTCTTGCCCGCCGCGCGATCAGCACCCGGCCGTCGCGAAATACCGCGGCGCTGACGGCGAGATAGGGCCGTGTCGGGTAGGTTCGCGCGCTATCAGCGTTATTCATTAAAATCGCTGCCGTTTCGTCTTATATGTCTGCATAGCATGTGCGGACGCTATGTCATCATCTCGACGCCGGAGGCGATCCGGGCGCTGTTCGGCTATGCCGAGCTGCCGAACTTTCCGCCGCGCTATAACGTGGCGCCGACGCAGCCCATTCCGGTGGTCCGCCTCGTCAACGGCAAGCGCTCGTTCGCGCTGATGCGCTGGGGCTTGCTGCCGTCCTGGGTCAAGGAGCCGAAGAGCTTTCCGCTGTTGATCAATGCGCGCGGTGAATCCGTGCTCGAAAAGCCCGCGTTCCGCAACGCCATGCGCCGCCGGCGCTGTCTCATTCCGACCGACGGTTTCTACGAATGGCAAGCAAACAAGTCCAGCGGCCCGAAGCGGCCCTATTTCGTCCGCGCCAAACGCGACGCCGCCGGCGCTGCTCCGCCGCTCGCCTTCGCCGGCCTGTATGAAACCTGGACCGGCCCGAACGGCGAAGAGCTCGATACTGCGGCGATCGTCACCACAGCGGCGAACCGCACGCTGACGGCGATCCACGATCGCATGCCGGTGTTCGTGCCGCCGGAGGCATTCGACCTCTGGCTCGACTGCGCCAATGTCGAGGCCGATGTCGCGGCGGCGCTGATCCGCCCCGCGGACGATGCCTTGCTTGAAGCTTACGAAATCTCGACCGCGGTCAACCGCGTGGCGAACGATTCCGCTTCGCTGGTCGAACCGCTGCCGGCCGAACCCGTCGCGGAGCCGCAGTCGCCCGCTGCGGCAATGCCGGTCAAGCCTGCGAAGGCGAAGAAGCCGAAGGTGGACGACGGCCAAGCGTCATTGTTTTAGCTGGCAGCAGGTGGAACGCGCGTGCCGACCGCGGGCCGCGACGTGGCGGCCATGACGGCGGCGGCTATGAGGTTAAAGCCGATGCCGGCGGCGATCGGCACCGTGTAGCTGTGCGTGAGGTCGAAGCCGTATCCGGCCGCGCTCGGTCCGATCAGCGTGCCGAAGCTGACGCTGGTGTAGAGCAGGCCGATGATGCCGGAGACGTTGCGGCCGCCGAAATAATCCATAACCACTGCCGGCAGCAGCGCGACCCATCCGCCGTAAGCCGTGCCAAACAAAAACGCAAACAATGCGAGCGGCCAAAAGCTCGCTGAAAAAAGCCAGATCGCCAGCGCCAGCGCCATGCCGACGAACATGGCGGTGAGCGAGAGTTCACGGCCCAGCCGGTCGGCAACGCCGCCGAGAAAGAAGCGGCCGACCGTGCTGCCGACGCCGATGATGCTGACGAGCCACACCGCCACGGTCTCCGTCATGCCGTGATCGAGCGCGTAGGGCACAAGATGCACGAAGGGAACGAACACGGCGAATGAGCAGGCAAGGCATGCCGCATAAAGCCCGATGAAGCGCTGAGATTTGATTGCCTCGCGTAGCGACGCGCCAGTAGCCTTCATCGCTCCGCCGCCTGTCTGCATCGCCTCGCCGTCGGGACCCAGACCGCGGTCATGCGGATCATTCTCGATCAACAGCGCCATGCCGGCGCCCAAGATCGCGGAGCCGCCGCCGAGAACAAGATAGGCGTCACGCCATCCGAAGGCGGCGATCAGCGCCGCCGCCAGCGGCGGCACTATGAGCGTGCCGACGCCGATGCCGCTCGAAGCGATACCGGACGCGAAGCCGCGGTGCCGGACGAACCAGCGCTGCACGGCGCCCATCGCCGGTACATAGGCGCAACCGACGCCCAGGCCGACGCCGAGGCCATAGGCGGCGTAAACTTGCGCCAGCGTGTGCGCCAATCCAGCAAGCGCCACGCCGATGCCGGTCAACAGCATCCCGGCTACCGCGAGCCGCCGCGATCCCACCCGGTCGGCGAGCGGGCCGCTGATGCTGCCGAGGCTGAAATAAAGAAAGCCCGCGAAGGAGAAAACGAGCGACACCGAACCGCGCGAGCCGCCGAACTCCTGTTCGAGCGGCTTGACGAAGGCGGCGAAGGAATAAACGCAGCCAAAGCCGACACAGGTGACGGTGAAGGCGCCGGCCACCACTAGCCAGCCGTAAAACAGGCCATGCAGTTTGGCCGATCCGCGGGCGCGATCCAAGGCCGTCTCCACCTACGCCGTCTCCACCTGCGCGACTTAACATCGTCAGTCCGGGCGGCGATAGCCAAGATTGCGGCGGGCCTAAAGCTAGGCGGCCGAAGAAAGTCGGCGCTGCGGCGGCCAGGCCCTGTGTAACGCCGGACACAATTTCACGCACGGGCTGTGGTAATGTTGCGCGTGAGAGCACGATCAAGGGCGTCCGGGAGCAAGCTTGGATCCGGGGGAGGGCCATGAGGCGGCGCGAGTTTATCGCTGTTGCCGCCGGCGCTGTGATTGCTGCGCCGCGCGCCGTGCGTGCCGAGGAGTCTGTGCCGAAAGGGCGTCTCGGGGTGTTGATGAATCTGCCGGGGGGTGACGCCGAGGGGCAGCGCCGCATCGACGCTTTGCTCAAAGCGTTAGCGGGGCTGGGTTGGAGCAACGGCAAGAATCTTGACATCACTTATCGTTGGGGCGTGAGCGGCGAGGCGATCAAGAAAAACGCCGCTGAGCTCGTCGCGCTTGCGCCGGATGTGATACTCGCTAATGCGCCGCCGAGCGTTGAGGCATTGCAGCAACTGACCCATACGCTGCCGATTGTCTTCGCGGCGGTCACCGACCCGGTTGCGCTCGGGATCGTCCAGAGTGTCGCGAGGCCGGGCGGGAATGTCAGCGGATTCTCCCCCTCCGAGATAGACATAAGCGGCAAGTGGCTCGAATTGCTCAAGGAGATTTCACCCACCGTCAAGAACGTGGCTGTGTTTCGCGACCTCGGCAATCCGGGCGCGCTCCAACAAATCCACGTCATCGCCGCCGCTGCATCGTCGGTTGGCGTCGCATTGAGCTATATCGACGTTCGCGATCGGACTGCGATCGATCGTGATGTCGGGGCCTTCGCTGCCGCCGGGAACGGCGGCCTGATCGTGCTCAGGACATCCGAGGATATCGCCGTGCGCCATGAGATTATTACAGCGGCGGCGCATTATCGACTTCCCGCCATTTTTCCGCTGCGCTTTTGCGTCACCGACGGCGGTCTCGCCTCTTACGGTCCGGATATCGTCGAGGAGTACCGGCAGGCAGCCGGTTACATCGACCGCATCCTCAGGGGACAGAAGCCCGGAAATTTACCGGTGCAGCAGTCGACCAAGTTTGAGCTCGTCGTCAACTTTAAGACCGCTAAAGCACTAGGTCTGACATTTCCGCCGACGCTGCTCGCGACCGCCGACGAGGTGATCGAATGAATGCGTTGCCAGCCGGTGTTATTACCGCCGTGACGAGCCGCTTCGCCGCAGATTTGTGCGCCATTCGATCTGTCAGGAGACGACGATGAGACGCCGCCAAGTCCTTCAACTGCTGGCCGGGACAATCTTGGCCGCCCCCGGTGCCGCAACCGCGCAAACCGCGTCCAAAGTCTTTCGGCTCGGTACGCTCAGTCCCGGAGCGCCCATCGACGAGAAGTCGCCGACCGGCAGCATTTTGTTGAAAGAACTCGAGCAACGTGGCTATACGCTCGGCAAGAATATGACCCTGGAAGTGCGCGCCGCGGCCGGACAGGTGAACAAGCTTGCCTCGCTCGTGCAGGGCATGAAGGCCGATCAGATCGACGCCGTCGTGATTACAGGCTTTCCCACGGCGCTCGCCTGCAAGGTGGCCAAAGTGCCGACCGTGGTCGCGCTTGGCGCCGGCGATCCGGTTGCCACCCACCTCATCGATTCGCTTCCCCGCCCGGGCGGCACCATCACCGGCATCTCCGACAACGCCGTAACGCTCTCGACCAAGCGGCTCGATATCATCAAACAAGCAGTGCCCAAGTTGCAGCGCGTGGCCATGCTGTGGAATCGCGACGATCTCGGCATGAGCATGCGCTATGAATCGTCCGCGGCCGCGGCGCGCTCGCTCGG
This sequence comes from Xanthobacteraceae bacterium, assembly GCA_036267435.1. Taxonomy (GTDB): domain Bacteria; phylum Pseudomonadota; class Alphaproteobacteria; order Rhizobiales; family Xanthobacteraceae; genus BOG-931. Next base: position 6,623 of record DATAWA010000266.1, read on the forward strand.
GGTGTCGGTGCAGCCGCTCGGCGTCCGCGAGCCCGACGACTTCAATGGGGTGTTCGAGGCTATGGATCGGCAGCCGCCGGATGCCATTCTGATGGTCGCCGATTCGCTCACGGTTCTCAATCGCAAGCGCGTATACGACTATGCCGGTGTGCACCACATCCCAGCACTTTATGAGTACGATTTCTTCGTGCGCGAAGGGGGACTGATGTCGTATGGTCCGGATGTGAAGGAATCCTTCCAACGTGCCGCCGATCTCGTCGCGCGCATCTTCGGTGGCGCCCGGCCGGGTGACCTGCCATTTGAGGAGCCGACCCGGTACCCGCTGGTTATCAATCTTAAGACCGCCAAGGCGACCGGTATCGAGCTGCCGGCCAATTTCGTCGCTCTGGCCGATGAGGTAATCGAGTAGACCGATGAAATTTCCGGATGCGCTTCTGCTAAGCTAATGAGATGAAAGCGGACGTGGGACATAGCGGCGGTTCCAGCGGGTCTGCGGACCGCGGGTCGTCTCGCGATTCCGCATCCGGCAAGTCCATCCTGGGCAGCCGGCTGTTCATCAAATATGTGGCGCTGTTCGTCAGCGTTGTCGTGCTGGCGCTGGTCGCCAACGGCGCCTTTGAGGTCTGGTTCTCATTTCAGGAGCAGAAAGCGGCGCTGACCAATCTGCAGCACCAGCAGGCCGAGGCTGCCGCCGACAAGATCGAGGAGTTCGTCACCCAGATCCAAAGCCAGCTCGGCTGGACCACGCAACTGCCGTGGACCAACGGCACGCTCGATCAGCGCCGCTTCGATGCGCTGCGGCTGTTGCGCCAAGTCCCCGCCATCACCGAACTCGCCCAGATCGACGCCTCCGGCCACGAGCAGCTCAAGGTGTCGCGGCTTACCATGGACGTGGTCGGCAGCGGCATCGACTATTCCGACAAGCCCGAATTCAAAGAGGCGATGAAGAACAAGGTCTATTACGGGCCGGTTTATTTCCGCCGCGAGTCCGAGCCCTACATGACCATCGCGCTGGCCGGCGCGCGCGTCGAGAACGGCGTCAGCATCGCCCAGGTCAACCTCAAGCTCATCTGGGACGTGGTGTCGGGCATCAAGGTCGGCGAGAACGGCCACGCTTATGTGGTCGACGGCGACGGCCGCCTGATCGCGCATCCCGACATCAGCCTCGTCTTGCGCAACACCGATATGTCGAAGCTCGCTCAGGTGCAGGCCGCGCGCGCCGGCGGATCGGGCGAGGACGTGCAGGAGGCTGAAGACCTCGCCGGTCACAAGGTGCTCACCGCCCATGCTCAGGTGCACCCGCTCGGCTGGTTCGTGTTCGTCGAAACGCCGATTGAGGAAGCCTATGCGCCGCTGTACCGTTCGGTTCAGCGCTCCGGCTACGTGCTGTTCGGCGCGCTGCTGCTTGCTTTTATCGCCGGCGCCTTTCTTGCCCGCCGCATGGTCGTGCCGATCCAGGCGTTGCGCGCCGGCGCCGCGCGTATCGGCGCGGGCGACCTCGGCCAACGCATCGACATCGAGACCGGCGACGAGGTCGAGGCGCTCGCCAATCAATTCAACGAAATGGCGGGCCGGCTGCAGGAATCCTATGCCGACTTGGAAAAGAAGGTTGAGGACCGAACGGCCGATCTGACGGAGGCGCTGGCGCAGCAGACCGCCACTTCGGAGGTCCTTCGCGTGATCAGTTCCTCGCCGGGGGAGCTCGAACCGGTATTCCACGCGATCCTGGCAAACGCCACCCGCATCTGCGAGGCCAAATTCGGCGTCATGCATCTCCACAAGGACGGACAAATCAAGTGCGTCGCGGAATTGGGGGCGCCGGCCGTCTTCGCGGAATTTTTGCGCCACGTGGGATGGCACCGGCCGCAAGCCGGTAGTTTTCTCGAACGGGTGTTGCAGACCAAGCGGACCGAAGGGGTCGTGCATGACGGTGACGAGAAGATAGGAGAGCTGCCGGCTCCGCCTATCAGATTAGGCGGCGCCCGCACGCTGGTCGGCGTTCCGATGGTCAAGGAAGGCGAACTGGTCGGCGCCATCGTGATCTACCGCCAGGAAGTTCGTCCGTTCACTGAAAAGCAAATTGCTCTCGTTGAAAACTTCGCCGCTCAGGCCGTGATCGCCATCGAGAACGCGCGGCTGCTGTCCGAATTGCGCGAGTCGCTGGCGCAGCAGACAGCGACGTCCGACGTGCTGCGCGTCATTTCAAGTTCGCCCGGCGATCTGAAGCCGGTGTTCGAGTCCATTCTCGACAATGCGACGCGCATCTGTCAGGCCGAGTTCGGCACCATCTATCGGTATGACAGTACGCTGTTTCACATGGAGGCGTCGCACGGCGAACCCACGGAATTGCTCGAATTCCGCAAGCAAAGGGGCGCATTCCGGCCGCCCTCGGGACAACCGCTCGATCGTATGCTGCGGACGAATGGCGTGGTGCATTCGATGGACGATGCCGCCGAACCGGTCATCTCGCCGGCAGCGCAGCTTGGTGGGGCACGCTCGCATCTTGCCGTACCGATGTTCAAGGAGGGCGCCCTTGTCGGCGCCATCACCATCTATCGCACCGAGGTGCGCCCCTTTGCGGACAAACAGATCGAGCTGGTGAAAAGCTTCGCCGCGCAGGCAGTGATTGCCATCGAAAATACGCGGTTGCTCACCGAATTGCGCCAGCGCACGGAAGATTTGACCCAATCGTTGAACGAATTGCGCACCGCCCAGGACCGGCTGGTGCAGACCGAAAAGCTCGCTTCGCTCGGGCAATTGACCGCGGGCATCGCCCACGAAATCAAGAATCCGCTCAATTTCGTCAATAATTTCTCGTCCGTTTCCGTCGAACTCATCGACGAACTGCAGCAGGAACTGGCCAAAGTGAAGGTCGACGCCGCCGCGCGCGCGGAAATCGACGAGCTGGCGGAGACTTTGAAGGGCAATCTCGACAAGATCGTCCAGCACGGCAAGCGCGCCGATTCGATCGTGAAGAATATGCTCCTGCACTCGCGCTCTGGCTCCGGCGAGCATCGGCCGGTCGACGTCAATGCGCTGGTCGAGGAGAGCCTCAATCTCGCCTACCACGGCGCGCGGGCCGAGAAGCAGGGCTTCAACATCACGCTCGATCGCGCGTTCGATCCCGCTGCCGGCGAAGCCGACCTTTATCCGCAAGAGGTCACGCGCGTTCTTCTCAATCTGATCTCGAACGGTTTCTATGCGGCGCATAAGCGCAAAACGCTGGGTGACGGCAGTGACTTCGAGCCGAAGCTGTCGGCGGCGACCAAGGACCTCGGCGACCGGGTGGAAATAACAATTCGCGATAACGGCACCGGCATACCTCTCGAAGTAAAAGAAAAAATGTTCAACCCGTTCTTCACCACCAAGCCGGCGGGGGAAGGCACCGGGTTGGGGTTGTCCATCAGCCATGACATCATCGTGAAACAACATGCCGGCACGATCGGCGTCGATACCGAGCCCGGAAAATTCACCGAATTCAGGATCGTTCTACCGCGCAACGGTGCGGCGCTGGGAAATACGGGAGGCCGTGCGTGAGTCTTCTCATTCTCGTGGTCGATGACGAGCCGGACGTCGAGGTGCTGTTTCGCCAGCAGTTTCGCCGCGACTTGCGCGCCTGCCGCTTCGCGATGGAATTCGCGCAGTCGGCCGCGGCCGCGCTCGAAGCCATCAGTGCTGCGGCCGACGCTTCGCTGATTCTGATCCTGTCCGACATCAATATGCCGGGGATGAGCGGCTTGGAACTGTTGCCGAAGGCCAAGGAAATCCGGCCTGACGTGCCGGTGATCATGATCACCGCCTATGGCGACGCCGACACCAAGCGCAAGGCCTTGGAACGCGGCGCCGATGCGCTCCTCACCAAGCCCATCGACTTTCTGGCGTTGCGCAATGAGATCGACACGCGGGTCGAAAAGGCGGCATGACTATCGTCGATGATGCGCACGGCCTGAGACAAACGTCTGGGCGCGGTCGTTGCTTTTGCCGCCCATATCGTCAGGAAATCCGGCGATCAGTCGAGAGCTTCCGCCTCAAGGGATTTTTGAACGGTGCGACCGGCATCCGCATCGCGATGGGATGACAGCGTACGTTCGGCCGGTGTTGTTGTGACTGCGAGCACAAATTTACGCGCAGCCTGTGATATTGTCAGAGTCGCTCTCACGAGGAACGGGCATCGAAAGCGGTGAAACGGAGCAAGACGAGACGCGGCAAAGCGGTGGAGCGGCGGCCGGTGAAAGCCGCGGCGCGCAAGCGCGGAACCGCCGCCAAGCGCGCGTTCAAGGCCAAATCTGCGTCCAAGTCCAGGCCGGCCGACGGCGCCGCCGCGCTGCGGCAAAACCTTGAGCAAAAGGCCCGCGAGCTTGACGAAGCGCTGGAGCAGCAGGTCGCCACCGCCGACGTGCTCAAAGTAATCAGCGGCTCGACCTTCGATCTACAAGCAGTGCTTGAAGCGCTGGTGCGATCGGCGGCCAAGCTTTGCCATGCCGACCGTGCCGCTATCAGGCTCCTGAAAGACGGCGCGCTGCATCACCTTGCAAGTTACGGGCTCACCGCACAGCAACGAGACTTCATGATCAAGACGCCCGTGCCGGCCAAGCCGGACCGCGGCTCGATTGGCGGCCGCGTGCTGATCGAGGGCAAGATCGTCCAAATCGCCGACAGCAAGGCCGATCCGGATTTCCGGATGACAGTCCGTCCCGCATTTGCCAACGTGCGAACCGTCCTCGGCGTACCGCTGCTGCGGGGGGACACGCTGATCGGCCTTCTCGTCCTTTCCCGCAAACTAGTTGAGCCGTTCACCGATAAGCAGATTTCGTTGGTGCCGAATTTTGCCGCCCAGGCGGTGATCGCCATCGAGAACGCGCGGCTTCTCAACGAATTGCGGCAGCGCACCTCCAATCTCACTGACGCTTTGGAGCAGCAAACGGCGACCAGCGAAGTCCTTAAGGTCATTAGTGCCTCACCCACCGACGCCAATCCGGTGTTCGAGACAATTCTCGAGAGTGCCTGCCAGCTCTGCAATAGCCAGCTCGCGGCGATATTCCGCTTCGACGGCACCCTGCTCCACCTCGCCGCGACAAAGAACTGGCCGGCGGAAGCCATGGAATCTTTGGCGATTCGTTGGCCGATGCCGCCAAATCCACACATGACCAGTGGTCAGGTGGTCCTCTCGAAGGGTGTTGTCATTCAGGAGGATACGTTCGCAGACCCGAACTACGATCCCGACGCGGCGCAAGCCGGTGGCTGGAGAAGGATGCTTGGCGTGCCGATGTTGCGCTCCGGCGAAATCGTCGGTGTGGTCGTCGTGACATGGCGCGAACCTGGGCCGATTTTGCCGAGGCATGTGGAACTGCTGCAGACCTTCGCGGCCCAGGCTGTGATCGCAGTCGAGAACGCGCGGCTGTTCAACGAGCTGCGGCAATCGCTCGAACAGCAGACTGCGACGGCCGACGTGCTGCGCGTCATCAGTTCATCGCCTGGCGACCTCGATCCGGTTTTTCAGGCGATGCTGGAGAATGCGACCCGCATCTGCGAGGCAAAGTTTGGTACGCTGTATCGTTTGGCGGACGGCAAATTTCACTTGGCTGCACAATTCGGTTCGACGCCGGAACTGATGGAGGCTCAGAGACGGCGCGCATCGTTTACGCCGACGCCCGGCACACCGCTTGATCGCCTGATGCATACTAAACAATTAAGCCATTCGGTGGACGCCGCCACTGAGCCCGGCCGGAGCTTGCCTGCAAGATTAGGCGGCGCGCGATCGACCGTGGCTGTACCGATGATCAAGGATGGCAAGCTGGTCGGCGCTTTTGCGATTTACCGACAGGAGGTGCGGCCCTTCACAGACAAGCAGATTGACTTGGTTACCAACTTTGCCGCCCAGGCCGTCATCGCCATCGAAAACACACGACTGCTGAGCGAGCTGCGGGAGTCGCTGGAGCAGCAGACCGCGACATCGGAAGTGCTGCGCGTCATCAGCTCGTCGCCCGGCGAGCTTGAACCGGTCTTCCAGGCGATGCTTGATAACGCGGCCAGGCTTTGCGAGGCACCTTTCGGCATCCTATTGCTGCGCGGCGAGGGTCTTCTCAAGATTGTTTCCCGCCATGTGCCGCCGGACGTTTCCACCAAGGTTTTTGAGCCGGGATCCGAATTGGTTTTTTCCGACAATGTAACCCATCCCCTGGTGCGCATGGTCGAAGCCAAAGAGATCGTGCATATTGCCGACTTGACAAAGGACCCGGCCTATACCGCCGGCAACCGGCGCGTCGTGGCCTTCGCCGACGACCTGGGTGGCCGGACGGCGCTGTGCGTTCCGATGCTCAAGGATAACGAATGCGTCGGCGGGTTCGTCATTTTTCGCCGCGAGCTTCGTCCGTTCACCGAGAAGCAGATCGCACTGGTGCAGAACTTCGCCGCGCAGGCGGTGATCGCCATCGAGAATGCGCGGCTGCTGAGCGAATTGCGCCAGCGCACAGACGATCTCAGCGAGGCGCTCGATCAGCAAACGGCGACGTCGCAGGTGCTGCGCTCGATCGCCAGTTCGCCCGGCGAACTGGAGCCGGTATTCAACATCATCCTGGAGAGCGCTAACCGCCTGTGCGAGGCGAATTACGGCACCCTGTATCTTCGTGAGGCCGGCGGTTTCCGTGCGGCGGCGCGCCAGGGTCACCTGCCGGAAACAGTCGATCGGCTCTGGTGGCGGGGCGATGTATTCGATCCGCCGCCCGGCGTGCCGATGAACCGCGCCATTGCAACGCGCCGTCCGGTCCTGGTGACCGATCTTGCGGAAGAGCCGTCTTATCGGGACGGCAACACATGGATCGTTGCCGGCGTCGATCAGGCTGGCATCCGTTCGATGTGCACGGTTCCGATGCTCAAGGACGACGAAGTCATCGGTATCGTTTCCTTCTACCGGCGGGAAATCCGCCCATTCAATGAAGAGCAGATCACCCTGGTGCAAAATTTCGCCAATCAGGCCGGCATCGCCATCGAAAACGCGCGGCTGTTGAGCGAATTGAGGGAGTCGCTGGAGCAGCAGACGGCGACCGCGGAGGTGCTTAAGGTCATCTCCGCGTCTCCCGGCGAGCTGCAGCCTGTTTTCCAGGCGACAATCGATAACGCAACACGGCTCTGCGGAGCGAAGTTTGGTGGGCTGTCGTTCCGCGAGGGAGATGTTTTCCGCAGTATGGCCATACACGGTTTCCGGCCCGCTTACCTTGAGGAACGCCTGCGGGACCCGATCATCCAGCCGACGCCGGGACATAATCTGGAGCGGCTTCTCCGCACCAGGACTACGGTTCACATTCCCGATCTGGCGTCCGATGTGGAAGCGGCGCGGGCGCTGTTTGAGCGCGCCGGCGCTCGCGCCCTGCTCAACGTGCCGCTGCTGAAGGGTGACGACGTGATTGGCTCGATCATGATCTATCGCGACGAACCGGGTGCCTTCACCGACAAGCAGATCGCGCTGGTGCAGACCTTCGCCGAGCAGGCGGCGATCGCGATAGAAAATGCGCGGCTGCTGAGCGAATTGCGGCAATCGCTGGAGCAGCAAACGGCGACGGCCGACGTATTGCGCGTCATCAGCGCGTCGCCGGGCGAGTTGGAACCGGTATTCCAAGCCATGCTGGAAAATGCGGTGCGTATCTGCGAGGCGAAATTTGGCAACCTGCTGCGTATGGACGGTAATGTGTTCCACCTGGCGGCGGGCGTCGGTGTTCCGCCGGCGCTTGCGGATTTCCATAGCCAGCATCCGGCGTTCCAGCCGGTTCCCGGCAGCCCCCTCGACCGCGCTATGCGGACAAAGCGGGTAAGCCACACTGCGGACGATGCCGCGGCGGCTACGCCCAGCCCACCGGCGAGATTGGGAGGCGCGCGATCCATCGTCTGTGTGCCAATGCTGAAAGACGGCGCTGTCAGCGGCGCCATCGTTATCTATCGGCAGGAGGTTCGGCCGTTCACCGACAAGCAAATAGAGCTGCTCACGAACTTCGCCGCCCAGGCGGTGATCGCCATCGAGAACACGCGGCTTCTCAACGAGCTGCGTGAGTCGCTTGAGCAGCAGACGGCGACTGCCGACATTCTTCGCGTAATCAGCTCGTCGCCGGGCGACCTTGAACCAGTGTTTAGCACCATGCTGGAGAACGCCACCCGCATCTGTCAGGCGGAATTCGGCGTCCTTTCGCTGCGGGAAGGCGCCGCGTTGCGCGTGGTCGCCATGCACAATCCGCCGACGGCCTATGCGGAGTTGCGGCGTCGCGAGCCGACCTGGATGCCGACCGGCCAGATGGGCCATATCTTGGCGCAGGCGGCTGCCGGAAAACAGGCCATTCAGGTGCCCGATCTTGCCGCATACAGCAAAGACGATCCACTGATCCGCGACTTCTCCACGACAACTGGCGCGCGCAGTCTGATTGCGGTGCCGCTCCTGAAGGAGGGCGAAGTGATCGGCACCTCGGTGATTTATCGTCAAGAGGTTCGGCCGTTCACCGACAAGCAAATCGAACTGCTCACGAACTTCGCCGCGCAGGCGGTGATCGCCATCGAGAACACGCGACTCTTAAACGAATTGCGCCAGCGCACGGCGGATTTGAGCAAATCGCTGGAAGACCTGCGCACCGCGCAGGACCGCTTGGTGCAAAGCCAGAAGCTCGCCTCGCTCGGCCAGCTCACCGCCGGTATCGCTCACGAAATCAAGAATCCCCTAAATTTCGTCAACAATTTCTCAAGCCTCTCGGTCGAGTTGGTGGACGAGCTGAACGAGGCGCTGCGGCAAGTTCAGATGGACGACAGGCTGCGTGACGACATTGCCGAGCTGTCGGCCACGCTGCGCGGCAACATGGAAAAAATCGTGCAGCACGGCAAGCGCGCCGATTCCATCGTCAAGAACATGCTGCTGCATTCGCGGGAGGGTTCAGGCGAGCACCGTGCGGTGGACATCAACGCCATCGTCGAGGAGGCGCTCAATCTCGCCTATCACGGCGCCCGCGCCGAGAAGCAGGACTTCAACATCACGCTTGAGCGCGCCTTCGATCCGGCCGCGGGGGAGGTCGACATTTATCCGCAAGAGGTCACGCGCGTGCTGTTGAACCTGATCACGAACGGCTTCTACGCGGCGGCCAAGCGCAAGGGCGAGAATGGCGACGGCGGTTACGAGCCGCTGTTGTTGGCGGTCACCAAGGACCTCGGCGACCGGGTCGAAATCAGGATTCGCGACAACGGCACCGGGATACCGCCTGAGGTTAAGGAAAAAATGTTCAATCCGTTTTTCACCACCAAGCCGGCAGGCGAGGGCACCGGACTTGGGCTTTCCATCAGCCACGATATCGTCGTCAAGCAACATTCCGGCACAATCGAAGTCGATACCCGGCCGGGGGAGTTCACCGAGTTCCGTATCGTCCTGCCGCGGGCCGCGGCATTTCCCGTTCCCTCAGGAGGCAAGGCGTGACGCTGTTGGTTCTTGTCGTCGACGATGAACCGGACATCGAAATGCTGTTCCGGCAGCAGTTCCGCCGCGAATTGAAGGCCGGGCGTTTCACCATGGAATTCGCGCAGTCGGCGCCGGCGGCGCTTCTGCGCATCGGCGACGCCGCGAGCGCTTCGCTCATTCTCATCCTGTCCGACATCAACATGCCGGGCATGAGCGGTCTCGAGCTTCTGCCTAAGGCGCGGGCGGCGCGGCCCGACGTGCCGATCATCATGATCACCGCCTATGGCGATGCCGACACCAAGCGCAAGGCGCTCGAAGGCGGCGCCGAAGCGCTTCTCACCAAGCCGATCGATTTCGCGGCCTTGCGCGGCGAGATTGAGACCCGGCTGGAACGCGCGGCATGAACGCGCGCATCCTGTTCGTCGACGACGAGCCCGATCTTGAGGCGCTCATCCTGCAGAAATTCCGCCGTCAGATTCGCGACGGCACGGTGAATTTCCTGTTCGCCCGCGACGGCGTCGACGCGCTCTCCGCGCTCAAGGCCAATGCCGACATCGATCTTGTCGTCACCGACATCAACATGCCGCGCATGGACGGGCTGTCGCTCCTGCAAAAGCTGCAGGAGAGCGAAGACGGCGTTTCCACCATCATCGTCTCGGCCTATGGCGACATGGCGAATATCCGCACCGCCATGAACCGCGGCGCCTTCGACTTCGTCACCAAGCCGATCGATTTCGCCGATCTCGAAACCACCATCACCAAGACGCTGCGCCACGTCAGCGCGCTGCGCGAGGCACGCGAGCGCCAGACCACAGCCGAACGCGCCTACGCGTCGCTGTCGCGCTATTTCTCGCCGAATCTCGTGCAGCGGCTCAGCGGCGACGCCGCAGCGGTCGACCTCAACGGCCGCCGCCGCGAAATCGCCGTGCTGTTTTCCGATGTCGCCAATTTCACCGTACTGGTCGAAAGCATGGAGCCGGACGTGCTCGGTCCGCTGCTCAACGAATATCTCACCGGCATGACCGACATCGTGTTCGGCCATGACGGCACCGTCGCCAAGATCGTCGGTGACGCGCTGCATGTCTTGTTCGGCGCGCCGGGCGATCAGCCGGATTACGCCGGGCGCACGGTGGCCTGCGCGCTGGAACTCGACAACTATGCGCAGGGCTTTCGCGAGCGCTGCCGCGGCAAAGGCATCGACCTCGGCATCACCCGCATCGGCGCGCATGCCGGGCCGGCGATCGTCGGCAATTTCGGCGGCGAACGGTTTTTCGACTACACCGCCTATGGCGACACCGTGAACGTTGCCGCCCGGCTGGAAGTCGCCAACAAGCAGCTCGGCACGCGCATCTGCGTCAGCGCCGAACTGGCCAGCAAGGTTCCCGACTTCCGCGGCCGGCCGGTCGGCGATCTGTTATTGCGAGGCAGGAGCACGGCCCTGCGCGCATTAGAGCCGCTGCCCCCCGCCCAGCATGGTGAAGCGGCAACGCAAGGCTACCTCGCCGCGTTTGCCAAGCTCGAAGCCGGCGACCCCGGTACGCTCGCGGCCTTTGCGGCTCACGTCGGCAAGGAGCCTGGCGATCAACTGGCGAGCTTCCACCTCAAGCGGATGCTCAATGGCGGCTCCGGCGTTCGCATCGCAATGGATTGAGTGCGATACCGTTGTGCTGGCGGCCTACGGTCCGGTAACGCGCAATATCCGGTAACGCGTAATAAAGGTTACCGAACCGTTTGCCTCAAGCCGCTCGGTACAACAGCGTAGTAACAAATATCAGATATGCCAATGCCAATCGGACGACAACGCGCGGCATTTCGTGTCTCGGCGGCATGGCAAACTGGCTACGATCACTGCGGCAGACCACGACATATCTCGGTGTCGCGGTCATCGCTATTCTTTGGGTCGGCATTTATCTGCTCGCGAGCCAAGAGCACGATAACGCCTATCGCGATGCCGTGCGCCAGAGTGGCAACATCTCCCGCGTTCTGGAAGAATATATCCGCCGCGTCGTTCAGGAATCCGACGGCGCGCTGTTGGAGCTGCGGCGCGATTATCAGGCGGACCCGCAGCATTTCGACCTCGCGGCTTGGGCCTCCCGCGGTCAGATGCATAACGATCTTACGGTGCAATTCGGCATCGCCGACGCCGCCGGCTTTGTTACCCAGTCCAGTTTGCGAGCGTTGGCATCGCCGGTCTATGTCGGCAATCGCGCGCCGTTTCTCGACCAGCGCGATGGCAAGACCGATCGGCTTTACATCAGCGATCCGATCGTCGGCAACGTAAGCAAGCGGCTGACGCTCGAATTCGCGCGCCGCGTGACCGATCCGGATGGCTCCTTCGCCGGGGTGGTGGTCAGCTCGTTCGACGTCGATGAGTTGGAGAATTTCTTCAGCTCGCTCGACCTCGGCAAGTCTGGTGTTGTCGCTCTGGTCGGTACTGACGGGGTTTTGCTCGCGCGCGGCGGTCAAAATCCGGCCAGCCGCGAGATCGCCGGAATCTCGATCCTGCATTCGGCGCTGTTCAGCCATTTGGCGCATAGCACGGCGGAAACCTACTGGAATGATTCGGCGAGCCAGGCGAAATTCGACGGCGTCGCCAGGCTGATGTCTTACCGGAGGCTCGCGGGAATGCCTCTGATCGCCGTCGTTGGCCTGGCCAAAGCCGATATCTTCCAGCAGGCCGACGCGACGTTGAGCAAATACGTCATTATCGGCACGGTTTTGACTTTGATCATCCTGATCGTCTTGCTATTCGGCGCCGCCCAGCAGGCGCATATTTTGGCGGCCGCCGCGGAGCTGCGACGGTCCAAGCAGTCGCTCGAGCAGTCCAATCACTTGCTCAATACCGCGCTCACGAACATGGCTCACGGCCTTTGCATGTTCGATCGTGATCAGCGTCTGGTGGTCTGCAACAGACGTTACGGCGAGATGTACGGCCTCGGTCCGGAACAACTGCAGCGCGGCACAACCTTGCGGTCTATTTTGGAAGCGCGCCAAGGCGCCGGCACGTGGCCGATAAAAGCGGCACAAAATCTCGATACCCGGCTTCGGCAGGTCGCGCAGCGCCATGTCCATAGCACTGAGGACGAGCTGCAGGACGGCCGCATCTACGCCATTAGTCACCAGCCAATGCCTGATGGCGGCTGGGTCGCCACGCATATCGATATCACCGAGCAGCGTCGCGCCGAGAAATCGCTGGAGCATTCCAATCTGCTGTTAAATACCGCGCTCAAGCACATGGCGCACGGCCTGTGCATGTTTGATCGCGATCAGCGTCTGGTGATTTGCAACACACGTTACGGCGAGATGTATGGTCTCGCCGAGGAAGACACCAAGCCGGGAACGACGCTGCGCTCGATTCTCGAAGCGCGCGTCCGTGCCGGAGTTTCCCCTGAGGGCTCGGCGGACTATGTTCGCAACAGGCTCGACGAGGTGGCAAAGGGCGAGCCTTATTACGTTGAAAACGTGCTGCGCGACGGCAGCACCTATGCGGTCAGTCACCGGCCGATGTCCGACGGCGGCTGGGTCGCCACCCACATCGACATTACCGAGCAGCGGCACGCCGAGCAGGAACTGGGCGAAACCAGGAGATTCCTGGATTCGATCATCGAGCAGATCCCCGTTTCGGTGGTCGTGAAAGACGTCAAGACGCGCAAATATCTCCTCGTCAACCGGGCATTCGAAACCATGCTCGGCATTCCGCGCGATCGAATGCTCGATCGTACTTCCTTCGACATCCATCGTGCGCTGGACGCCAAAAATATCGACGATGCCGACACTGAGTCGCTGCGCGATGCCGACCACGTCAATTATAAGGAAATCGAAATCAACACGACGGTACGCGGCCCGCGCATGCAGTCGACCCGCCGTATTGTCATAAAAGGCGCCGACGGCGAGCCAAAATACATCATTGCCGTCATCGAGGACGTTACCGAGCAAAAGAAGGCCGAGCAGCGCATCGCGTTTTTGGCGCACCACGATGCCTTGACCGGGCTCGCCAATCGCGCGGCGCTTATTCAGAAAATCGAAGAAGCCGCGGCGCGGCAACGCCGGCTGGAGGAGCCGTTTACGCTGCTGTTGCTCGACCTCGACCGCTTCAAGCAGGTCAACGACACGCTCGGCCATCCCGCGGGCGATGCGCTGCTGGTTGAAGTGGCGACGCGCCTAAGATCGCTGCTGCGCGAAACCGACGTCTTGGCCCGGCTCGGCGGCGACGAATTCGCCGTCATCCAGTCCGGCGAATCGGATCAGCGGGAGGCGGCAAAATCGCTCGCCGAGCGCATCATTGCCGCGCTCGGCCAGCCGTTCGACATCGACGGCGGCAACATCGGTATCGGCACCAGCATCGGCATAGCGCTCGCCGCGGCGCCCGACAGCGGCGCGGACGACCTGCTGAAAATGGCGGACCTCGCCTTGTACCGGGCGAAGTCGTCCGGCCGCAACGGCTACTCCTTCTTCGCCGCCGAGATGAGTGAGATCGCCAGCGCGCGCCAGGAGATCGAAAGCGATTTGCGCCGCGCCATCCAGAACGGCGAATTCGAGTTGCACTATCAGCCGATTGTCGATTCCAGGACGCGCCGGCTCTGCAGCGTCGAGGCGCTGGTGCGCTGGCGTCATCCGACCAAGGGCCTTGTTTATCCCGATTTGTTCATTCCGCTCGCCGAGGAAACCGGCTTGATCACCCAGATCGGCGAGTGGGTATTGCGGTCGGCCTGCGCCGAGGCCGCGACTTGGCCGGGCGAATGCAAACTCGCCGTCAATCTGTCGCTGGTGCAATTCCGCAAGAGCAACCTGCCCGACGTCGTGCTGCGGGCATTGGTCGATTCCGGGCTGCGCCCGGACCGGCTCGAGCTGGAGATCACCGAGACCGCGCTGATCGAGTCCGCGGCGGAATGTCTGCCGGCGCTGCGGCAGTTCAAGAGCATGGGCATCACCATCGTCCTCGACGATTTTGGCACCGGCTATTCCTCGCTCAGCCAGCTGGCGATGTTCCCGTTCGACAAGATAAAGATCGACAAGTCCTTCACGCAAAATTTGACCAAGCGCTCGGAATGCGCCGCGATCGTTTCGGCGACGCTGACCTTGGCGCAAAGCCTCGATATTGCGACGACCGCCGAAGGCGTCGAGACGGTGGACCAGTACCGGCTGTTGCGGCTGGCCGGCGTGACGTTTCTCCAAGGCTATCTCTTCAAGCGCCCGGGGCCGGCGTCCGAGATCGATTTCAGCGGCGCCTATGGCGGGGTGGCGTTGGAAAACGCCGCGTAACCGACATCAGCCGAGCGCCAAAATCTGCCGGGCCTCTTGCGGCGTCGCCACCGCACGCCCGAGCCCTTGCGCGATCTTCATCATCCGCTCGACCAGCGCCGCGTTGGTCTTGGCGAGTTCGCCCGGCGCGATATAGGGGTTGTCCTCGTAGCCGACGCGCACATGGCCGCCCAGCGACACCGCGAGCGAGAGCAAATCCCACTGCTTCTGCGGGTTCATCACGCTGACGTTCCAGATGCAGTTTTTCGGCAGGTGATCGACCATGTAGATCAGCGCCTTCTCGGTCGGCGGCGTCCAGGTGCCGCCGGGCCAGCCGAGAAACAGCGTGGCGTAGGTCTTGTCCTTGAGAAAGCCCCGCTTGCGCACGAATTCAAGGTGCCAGAACGCGCCGGTGTGGAAGCATTCGACTTCGAGCTTCACCTTGTGCCGTTCGGCGGCCTCGGCATAGGCCTGCAACTCCTCCACCGGATGGATCGCCATCATCCGCTTCGGCGGGAATTGCGGATCGGGATTGAAGTATTCGTCGTGGGCATTGAACGCCACCGCCATCATGTCGGGGTGAAGCGTCATCAGCTTGACCTTCTCCTCGAGCCGCGCGCTGGCGACGCCAAATTGCATGATCGGATCGGCTTTGGCGAGGATCGCGTCCTGCAGCCGCCTCCAGCCGTCGTGATCGATGCGCGATACCTGCTTGCCGTCGGCCTGGATCGATTCCTCAAGGGTGCGGATGCCGTGGATATGGGCGATCGCCGCGCCGGCCTTGATGCCGTCGATATAGTGCTGCGCCACGCCGGCGATGTCCTCCTGCGGTGGACAAAAATGATTGATCGGATAGGAAGTGCGCGAGTCGCAGGCGACGGTGATGATCAGCTTGTCCATGGATGGGCGCTTCCGGTTTTGCCGTTATTGGACTGCGGCTTGCGGCGGCAAGGATCGCTTGTCTTGCGGCCGGTTGGCAACCGGTTCTTTGGCGGGCGGCGAGGAAAATACGGCAGCGGCGCGGGCGGTCTTTAGGCCGCGAGCTCGCCTGGCGCGGTCAGCAGCGCCAGCACTTCCTCGGGCGGCACCGCCTTGCCGAACAAGTATCCCTGGCCCTGGTCGACACCGTGTTCGAGAGCCGCCGCTGCTTGGGCTTCGGTCTCGACGCCTTCGGCGGTGACGGCGAGGTTCAGTCCTCGCGACAAGCCGACCATGGCCCGAATAAACACCGCGCTCTCGCCGGTGGTGACCAGCTCCTGAATGAACCGCTTGTCGATCTTGAGCTTGTCGAAGCGCAGTTCGTACAAATGATAGAGGCTGGAATAGCCGGTGCCGAAATCGTCGATCACGATGCGGACGCCGGCATTGCGCAGCGTTTGGATGGCGTGGCGCGTCGCCTCGAGGTCCTCGACCAGCGCGCTCTCGGTGATTTCCACTTCGAGGCGCCGCGCCGGGAAGCCGGTTTCCTGCATCACTGTGAGAATAGCGTCGGCGAAGCTGCGATCGGCAAACTGAGAAGGCGAGAAGTTGAAGGTGAGCGAGATGTTCTCCGGCCAGGTCACGGCATGGCGGCAGGCATCGCCGAACAATTGCCCCGACACGATATCCAGTATGCCGAGCTCTTCGGCGAGCGGGATGAAGGTGTCCGGCAGAATCAGGCCGGTTACCGGATTGTGCCAGCGCGCCAGGCTCTCAAAACTGACGATGCGGCGCGTCTTTAGGTCGACGATCGGCTGATAATAGGGCCGCAGCGCGTGGCCGCCGATCGCCATTCGCAGATCCTTCTCCAACAGCGATCGCTCGCGGATGTGTGCGTCCATCTTGGGGTCGAAGAAGCAGTATTCGATGTGCTGGCTGCGGGCGCGTGACAGCGCGACGTGGGCGCAGCGCAAGAGCTCGTCGACAGTGGCATGGCCGCGCCCGGTCTGCGCGATGCCGACACTGGCGCCGATGCCGTGGGCCTCGATGCCGATCTGGACGGGCTGCCGCACGGCTTCCACCAGCGTGCAGGCCACCCGGCGGGCGTATTCGGGTTCCCCTCGCGCCAGGCACAAGGCGAATTCGTCGTCGCCGATCCGCGCGAAAATGTCACCCGGCGCGGCGCGCTCGCGGATGCGCGCGCCGATTTGCAGGAGCGCTTCATCGCAGCCGAGATGCCCGTAAACTTCGTTGAGCTTCTTGAACTGGTCGAGACCGAGCAGCAGCACGCTCATTTTGTTGTCGGCATCCTTGAGCGCGGCGCCGACGTCGGCCTGGAATTGCCGCCGATTGGGCAGTTGCGTCAGCGGATCGCGCATCGACAGCGTATGCGCGCTCAATTCCGCGGCTACCCGCTTGGCCCGTTCGCTCCTGTGGTCGCCCATGCGGCGGAAGCTGAACACCACGAGCGCGATACCGAAGAAAACCAAAAACGACGGCTTTTGCGAATGCGTGCCGAGGATGAGATCGAGCGCCGCCATGCCGCCCCAGTCGGTGACGACCTTGTAGGCGACGAGGCAGATGGAAAAGATGACCAGCGTGTCCGTGAGTTCGCGCGCGAACGGCAGGGACAGCGACAGCCGCATGGGCTTGTTGTCGGGCTTGCTCAACGGCCACCTCAAAATAGCAGCGTGGCAGAAGAGCTTCACTTTTTGATGAATCTGATAATGGAGGCGGACGCTCCGTTCAGACCCCGTTTACCTTACCATCTGGTTTCGCGGCTGGCTGGCAAGGGGGACGGCTACAGCACCTTGCCGGGATTGAGGATGCCGTTGGGATCGAGCAGAGCTTTTAGCGAGCGCATCAGGTCGTAGGCGACCGGATCCTTAACCGACGGCAACAAGTCGCGCTTCATGACGCCGATGCCGTGCTCGGCCGAGATCGAGCCGCCGAATTTCTTCACCACCGCGAACACCAGCGCGTTCACCTCGTCCCAGCGTTTCAGAAACGCCTCCTTGTCGGCATCGACGGGCTGGCTGACGTTGTAATGGATGTTGCCGTCGCCGAGATGGCCGAAAGGCAGCGGCCTGCTGCCCGGAATGAGCGCGGTGACGGCGGCGTTGGCCTCGGCGATGAAGGCCGGCACCGCGGCGACCGGCACCGACACGTCGTGCTTGATCGAGCCGCCGGCAAAGCGCTGCACCTCGCCGAACATTTCGCGGATGCGCCAGAACGCCTTTGCTTGCTCCAGGCTGTCGGCGATGGTGGCGTCAGTGATGAGCCCGCGCTCCAGGCCCAGCGCCAGCAATTCTTCCAGCACGTCGCGCAGCCCGTCGCGCCGCTGCGACGATAATTCCATCAGCACGTACCAGTCGTGCGGCGCGGAAAGCGGATCGCGCACGCCCGCGGCATTGTCCAGAACGAGTTCGATGCCGCGCCGCGTCATGATCTCGAAGCTCGTGACGTCGTTGCCGCAACGCTCCTGCGCCAGGCCAAGAAGCGTGAGCGCGGCCTCCGGTGAGGTCACGCCGGCGAACGCGGTTTCGACCGAGCGCGGCCGCGGGATCAGCCGCAGCACCGCTGCGGTAATGATGCCGAGCGTGCCCTCGGCGCCGATGAACAGGTTCTTCAGGTCGTAGCCGGTATTGTCCTTTTTCAGCTTGTTGAGATTGTTGAGCACGCGGCCGTCGGCCAGCACCACTTCGAGACCGAGCGCATGGGAGCGGGCGATGCCATAGGCCACCGCTGCGGTGCCGCCGGCATTGGTCGAGAGATTGCCGCCGATGGTGCAGGTGCCCTCCGAGGGCAAGAGCTGCGGATAGAGCCGGTCGGCCGCGGCGGCGGCCTCGCGCGCGCGCTGGAGCGTGACGCCGGCCTCGCAGGTGATGGTGTTCGAGGTTGCGTCGATTTCGCGAATGCGGTCGAGCCGGTTGAGCGAGAGCACGATTTCGTTGTGGTGCGGGATTTGGCCGCCGACCAGGCCGGTATTGCCGCCCTGCGGCACGATCGCGGTCTTGGTCTCGTTGGCGAGCTTGGCGATCGCCGCCACTTCGGCGACCGAACCGGGCCGCAGCACCATCGGGGTGTGGCCCGCGAACAGATTGCGCATTTCGACGAGATACGGCGCCTGCAGCGCCGGATCGGTGATGGCGAATTTGTCGCCGACAATCGCCGCAAACCGCGCCAGCAGGGCAGGGTCGGTTTTGGCATCGATGTTGGCGTCGATCTCGGCGGAGGGCTTATCGAGCATCGGGTCTATCCGGCAGTATGCTGTTGTCGCTGGGAAAGATGGCAGCCGGCCTGGCGGCGCGCAAGCTCGCCCGGTAGTCGTCAATCCAGGGAAGGCGACGTCATCGTTAAGTCCGCGGCGCCGCGGCGCGCTTGAGCCGATCGTTGATTGCCTCACCCAGTCCGTCACGCGGCACCGGCATTGCAGCGATCGCCGCGGCACCCACCGCGTCAAGCGCGCGCAGATGCGAGAACAGGTTCGCCGCCGCTTCTATGGCATCGCCGCGCACCGACAGGTTCAAAACCTTGACCGCGCGGTCCGCGCCATCGGGAAGCTCCGGCCCGAACGCCAGCACCGCTTCGCCGGGCTCGACGCGGCGCGCGTCGAGGCGGAGCCGCGTTCTCGGCGCGTAATGCGACGCCAGCATGCCGGGCGCGAGCGGCGCTTCGCCGCTATCCGCGCTTTCGGCTGTCGCGTCCGCAAGCCGCCGGCCGAGCGCGCCTTCGACCGCCTCACGCGGCAACCCGCCCGGGCGCAGGAGCGTCGGCTCGCCGAGCAAGGCGACGATAGTGGACTCGACGCCGACCGCGGTCGCGCCGCCGTCGACAATGAGATCGATACGGCCGTTCAAATCGGCGAGTACGTGGGCAGCGGTGGTCGGCGAGACATGGCCGGAGCGATTGGCCGACGGCGCCACTACCGGCCGGCCAAACGCGGCGAGGATTTTTTGCGCCCCCGGATGATCGGGCACACGCACCGCGACGCTGTCGAGCCCGGCGGTCGCGAGGTCCGCCACCGCGCAGCCGGGCGCCTTGGGCAACACCAGTGTCAGCGGACCGGGCCAGAAGGCTTGCGCGAGCCGCAATGCATCAGGGCGAAACTCCGCCAGCCGTCGCGCCGCGTCGAGTCCCGTGACATGGGCGATCAGCGGATTGAAGCGCGGCCGGCCCTTGGCCGCATAGAGCCGCGCCACCGCATCGCCATTGGTGGCGTCGGCGCCGAGCCCGTAGACCGTCTCGGTCGGGAAGGCGACGAGCAGGCCTGCGGCAAGCGCCTGTGCCGCCCGCGCGATGCCGGCATGGTCGGCGCGCAGCACGCGCGTCGCCACTTTGGTCGCCGCTTGGGTCGCCGGCTCTGTCATGGCCGGACCTTGGTGCTTAAATAGAGCCGGCGCAACCGCACCGTGGCGGCGGTTGGGCGGCGGCTTGCCGGGGCGGAATGCCGACGCTATAAGCCGCCCGCGGCCTGACGTTGGCCGGTGTCGGAGTGTGGCTCAGCCTGGTAGAGCACCTCGTTCGGGACGAGGGGGTCGCAGGTTCAAATCCTGCCACTCCGACCAATCCATCCCGCAAATATCAACACCAATTCGGAGCCGTTGCCGCTGCAGCGCGCGAAGCGCGGCTGCATCGCCGCCCTGAACGCGCCGCTGGACATTCGCCCGCGGTATGCTTGAGTGAGGCAAAACAACGGGAAGCCGGCTGGCGGACGGGGAGCGATGGCAGCCTATATCGAGGCGCGCAACGTCAATCTGACTTTCCGGCCGGCCAATCGCGCGCCGTTGCGTGCGCTCGGCAACTTCGACATCGAGGTCGAGGAGGGCGAGTTCCTGTCGATTGTCGGCCCGTCGGGCTGCGGCAAGAGCACGTTCCTCAATATTCTGCTTGGCTTGATCAAGCCGGATTCCGGCGAGCTCATGATGAAGGGCAAAAAGGTGGCCGGTCCCAGCGGCGATCGCGCCATGGTGTTTCAGGAATTCGGGCTCCTTCCGTGGCGCACCGTGCGCCACAATATCGAGCTCGGGCTTGAGCTGAAAAAAATGCCGGCGGCCAAGCGCCATGCCGTTGCCGACCGGCTGATCGCGCTGGTCGGGCTTGCCGGCTTCGAAAATCATTATCCGCACGAATTGTCGGGCGGCATGAAGCAGCGCGTGGGATTGGCGCGCGCGCTCGCCACCGACCCGGATGTTCTGTTGATGGACGAGCCGTTCGCCGCGCTCGATGCGCAAACCCGCGATCTGATGCAGGCGGAGCTTCTGCGCATCTGGCGCGAGGCGCGAAAGACGGTGCTGTTTGTTACCCATCAGATCGACGAGGCGATCTATCTGTCCGACCGGGTCATGGTGATGAGCAAGCGGCCCGGCCGGGCCAAGAAGACCTTCGCGATCGATCTGCCGCGGCCGCGCGAATACGAGATGCGGGTGACGCCGCGGTTCAACGACCTCAAGCTCGAAATCTGGAATACGCTCAAGGACGAGATCGCGGTCTAGGCGATGGCAAATGGTATGACCGAACCGATGACGGAAGGTTTGCCGGTGCGGCCGAGCGTGTTCCGGCGCTATCGCAATTTTTGGCTGGGCGCATTGGCGGTGGTGGCGTTCTTCGCCGCGTGGCAGGCGATCTTTCTGGTCGTGCCACTCGATCCATTGTTCATGACGACACCGAGCCTGATCGCGGCCGGCTATGTCGACATGGTCACGAGCGGCGACTTGTTCCACGATCTTGCGGTCAGCGCGGTGCCGTTCTTCTTGGGCCTCACCGCCGCCGTCTTGATCGGCGTGCCGCTCGGCATGGTCATGGGCTGGCGGCCGCGCGTCGGCTATGCGCTCGATCCATTGATGACGATTTTCTACGCCAGCCCGCTGGTGGCGCTGGCGCCGCTTCTCGTCATCTTCTTCGGCGTCGGCATTCCGGGCAAGACCATTATCGTGTTTTCGCTGTCGGTGTTCCCCTTCATCTTCAATGCGTGCGCCGGGGTGCGGGCCGTCGACCGCCGGCTGATCGACGTGGTGCGCTCGCTCGGCGGCGGCGAGTGGGATCTGTACCGGAAGATTCTCCTGCCGAGCGTGCTGCCCTATGTGGTCGCCGCCGCCCGCATCGCCGTCGGCCGCGCCTTGATCGGCGTTCTGGTCGGCGAGTTCTTCGCCGCCTCCGAAGGCATCGGCTTTGCCATTTCCCGCTTCGGCGATCTGTTCGCCATCGACAAAATGTTCGGCTGCATACTCACCGTGATGGCGATCGCCGTCATCCTCACCGAAGGCATCCGTTTCGCCGAGCGCAGTGCCTTCCCCTGGCGTGCGGGGCAATAGCGGTGGCAGAAGCGCAAACCGCCGAACTTGCGCGCGCCGCCGCCGGCGGCGGCGAGGGCACGGCGCCGGCAAAGCGCCTGTGGCGGCGCATCGAGCCGACCGCGCTCGGCACCGGCAGCATCGTCGCTATGCTCGTGCTGTGGCAGTTCCTGCCTGCTGTCGTGCCGATGAAGGCCGGCACCAAGCTGTTCTTCACGGTGCCGAGCGCCATTGCCGGCACGCTGTGGCAGATGTTCGCTACCGGATCGATCTGGGCGCCGCTCGCGGCGAGCGCCGAGGCCTTCGTTGCCGGGCTTGGCCTTGCTATCCTTGTCGGTCTGCCGCTCGGCGTCCTCTTCGGTCGCTCCAGCCTGCTGGCGGCGATGTGCGATCCGTTCATCACCGCGTTCAACGCCACGCCGCGGCTCGTGTTCTTGCCGCTGCTGATGCTGTGGTTTGGGCTTGGCCTGTGGTCGAAACTCGCGATCGTTTTCCTCGGCGCCGTATTTCCGCTGCTGATCAACACCTATGAGGGCGTGCGCCATGCCGACCGGCTGCTGATCAACGTGGTGCGTTCGTTCGGCGCCAATGAATGGGACATCGCGCGGCTGGTCGTGGTGCCGAACGCGCTCCCATTCATTATCGTCGGCCTGCGGCTGG
>DATAWA010000267.1:0-3221 GCA_036267435.1 Xanthobacteraceae bacterium
CGCGAATTGCTGGCGCGGCCGGAAGTGACCTGCGCCATCATCGCCACCGACGAGCATCTGCATGTCGAACCGGTGCTGGCCACGGTCGAGCGCGGCGTGCCGATGCTGATCGAGAAGCCGCTCGCCACCGATCTGGCGCAGTCGGCGCGCGTGCTCAAAGCCATCACCGACGCCAAGCTCGACGCGGTGGTCGGCTACACCCAGCGCTTCCGGAGAAAATGGCTCGGCGCCAAGGAGAAGGTGCGCAACGGCGCGCTCGGCGATGTGACGCTGGTCTCCTCGCGCGCCTTCATGAATCGCCTGGTCGCCATCGACAATTACAAGCGCACCGACGATCCGGCGAGCATCTCGCCGATGGTGATCTCAGGCACGCACGCGCTCGATATCGTGATGTGGTACCTGGAGAAGAAGACCCCGGTCGAATGCTATGCGCGCTCGGTTGATAAGGTGCTGGGCCCGCTCTATCACGGCATCGACGCCACCGCCGGCATGATCATGTTCTCGGACGGCACCGTGCATACGCTCAGCATTTCCTGGGCGCTGCCGGTGACCTGGCCGGGCGCGGTCTACAGCCTTGAAGTCGGCATCAACGGCACTCACGGCGTGCTGACCATCGACGACACCCATCGCGACATGGTGCTGGCGGTTTCGGCGCCGCAGAGCGAAGGCTACGCCCCCGACCAAAGCCGCCTGGTCGACTTCATGGGCTCCTATCCGCCGGGCGATATGGTGCTCGGCGAATTGCGCGGGCCGATGGCGGAAGAGACCGTGTCCTTCCTCAACCGCGTCTCGCTCGGCCTGCCGACGCAGGCGGCGACCGCGGCGGAGGCGCACAACCGTCTGATGCTGACCAAGGCGCTGGATTTGTCGGCAAAGACCAAACAACCGGTCAAGCTGCCGCTTGCGGCGTGACAGAGCCGGGTTCATTCACTGCAAAAACAAACTTCGGAGGACAAAATGCGGGTTTCCCGTCGCACTCTCATCGCCAGCCTTGCCGCAGCGCCTGCGGCCGCGCTCTCCAGCAAGACCGTCTTCGCTGCGGACTATCCCGACCGGCCGATCCATCTGATCGTGCCGTTCGCGCCGGGCGGCAATGCCGACATCGTCGGCCGGATCACCGGCCAACTGATGGGCGACGGGCTGAAGGGCACTGTCGTGGTCGAAAACCATGACGGCGCCGGCGGCAGTGTCGGCGCTGCTTACGTCGCGCACGCGACGCCCGACGGCTATACGCTCCTGGTGGGCTCGAACGGCCCGCTGACCATCAATCCGATCCTGCACGCGCATCTCGGCTACGATCCGCTGAAGGATTTCGTGGCGGTCGCGCTGACGAGCTACGTGCCGCACGCGCTCATCATGAGCACCAAGAGCGGGGCGAAAACGCTGGCCGACGTGATCGCGATGAGCAAGAAGGCGCCGGTCACTGTGGCGACAAGCGGGGTCGGCAGCGCCACGCATATGACGCTCGAACGGCTCAAGGCGGCAACCGGCGCGGATTTCACGCACGTCCCCTATCGGGGCGGCGGCGCATTGATTGCGGATCTGATCGGCGGCAACGTCGACGGTGCGATGACCGAGTTCTCCACCGCTTTGCCGCTGCACCAGTCCGGCAAGGCGCACATCGTCGCCATCGCCTCGGCGCATCGCTCCGCTCTCGCCACCGACATTCCGACCTTCGAGGAAAGCGGCGTGAAGGACTTCACCGCGCAAAGCTATATCGGCGTCGTGGCGCCGGCGAAGACGCCGTCGGACATCGTCGCTCGCCTGCAAAGCGTCATTGCCGAGGGCCTCAAGCCGGACTCGCCGGCGGCTGCGCGCCTCAAGTCGCTCGGTTCGGAAGTCGCCACGCCCGAGCAGATGACGTCGCAAGGCTTCGCGGCGTTCATTCGCGCGGACTACGCGGCGATGCAAGCCGCGGCAAAGGTTGCGGGGCTAAAGGCGGAATGATCGCGGCCGAGCGTCGCGCCACGTCTTCCTTCAGTGGCGAGGCCGGCGATTGGCTAGCCGAGCGCCACCAGCAGCACGGCGATCTCGCTTATTTGCTCCAGCGCGCCGAGCACGTCGCCGGTTTGGCCGCCGATCTGCCGCGTTGCCAGCCACGCTATCAGCGCGAAGATAGCAGCGAGCAGAACGAGCGCCGCAATGGCATGGCCCGGATGCAGGCAGACGGCGAGAATGACAAAACCGATAGCCCCGGCCGCGGCAACGCTGGCGCCCGGCGGCCGGCCGGCATCGTGCGACAGCCCGTCGCTGCGCGCCGGCGGCAGCATCAGCATCAGCGCCGGCATTGTGGCCCGCGCGGCGACGTGCGCCGCGATCAGCGCCCAAATGACGGCATGCGCGCCTGGCAAGCTCGCCAGCGCGCCCACGCGCAACAACAGCGACAGCGCCAAGGCGCAAACACCGTAGGTGCCGATGCGGCTGTCGCGCATGATGGCGAGTTTTTGCTCGCGGCTGTTGCCGCCGCCGAAACCGTCCGCGGTGTCGGCGAGCCCGTCCTCATGCAGGCAGCCGGTCGCGAGCAGCGTTCCGGCGACCGCAAGCGCGGCCGCCGGCCAAGCCGGCACGCCGCAGCGATGCGCCAGCCCATAAACCGCGCCGCCGATCAGACCGACCACAAGCCCCGCAACCGGAAAGGCCCAAGCGGCCTTGCCGACAGCGGCGCCGGCGACCGGCATGGCGCGAAACAGCGGCAGGCGCGTGGAGAAAACCAGCGCCGCTTTGAGCTCCTCGACGCGGTCTTCGAGCCAGGATGTGGACGTCATGGATCGATGCTCGGCAATGGCCCCGCTCCCTCGAACTTGCTAATGCTGTCGTTGCAACAAAGCCGGTGA
Organism: Xanthobacteraceae bacterium; assembly: GCA_036267435.1. Taxonomy (GTDB): domain Bacteria; phylum Pseudomonadota; class Alphaproteobacteria; order Rhizobiales; family Xanthobacteraceae; genus BOG-931. The sequence continues at coordinate 2,835 of DATAWA010000267.1, forward strand.
GAGGGCAATTCGCATGATCCATTTTACCTCGTTTTCGGACCTGCGCGCAGCCTGTCTCGATCTGCCGGGCGGCCATCCGGCCGCAAGCGCCGCCGTCGCCCAGCGCGAGGCGGTCCTGACCAAGCCGCCGAAAAGCCTCGGCCGGCTGGAAGACCTCGTCGCCTGGCTGGCGCATTGGCAAGGCCATGCGCCGCCCCGGCTCGACCATGTCGAGATTCTGGTGTTTGCCGGCAATCATGGCGTGACCGCGCAGGGCGTTTCGGCCTATCCGGCCGAGGTCACCGCGCAGATGGTGGCGAATTTCGCTGCCGGCGGCGCCGCGATCAACCAGCTGGCGCGCGCCTCCGGCGCCAAATTGCGCGTCATTCCGCTGTCGCTCGACACGCC